>CAZPXM010000016.1:6807-16939 GCA_964591015.1 uncultured Gemmatimonadaceae bacterium | reverse complement strand
GGGCGACTCGCGGAGGTGTCCGCGCGCCGTCAGGAGGCTATCTTTGGCGCGTGCGTTCCCCGGTCTGCGCTGCTCGCGGCAGGCCCGGGGGTGGCGGCGCGTCCAACCAGAGAGGGCGGCCATGTCCAGCATATCTGTCCGCGTCGTTGTCGCCATCGCCTGGGCGGCACTCATCGCCGGGTGCGCTTCTGCGCCCGCTCCCGCCCCCGTTCCGGCGGCTGCCCTGGCGGCGGCCGACGATCCGCAGCCACGAGTCCAGATCTGCCCGCTGAATCCCTGGACGCACCTGGCCATGAACAACGACCCGCGCCAGTTCCAGTTCGCCATCGTCGCCGATCGCACGGGCGGGCACCGGCCGGGCGTGTTCGCGGATGCCGTGGGCAAGCTCAACCTGCTGCAGCCCGAGTTCGTCTTGAGCGTGGGCGACCTCATCGAAGGGTACACCGACGACCCCGCGGTGATTGAGGCGCAGTGGGCCGAGGTGAACGAGTCCATCCGGCGGCTCGAGATGCCCTTCTTCTACGTGCCGGGCAACCATGACATCTCCAACGAGACCATGGCCGCAGACTGGCGGCAACGGTACGGCCAGTCCTACTATCACTTCGTCTATCGCGATGTGCTCTTCCTGTGCCTGAACACCGAGGACCGACGCCCGGAGGGCCTCACCGAGGCGCAACTGGAGTACGTGCGCACCACGCTGGCGGCCAACGCCCACGTTCGCTGGACCCTGCTGTTCATGCACAAGCCCCTGTGGGATTATCCCGAGGAGTGCAACTGGCCGCGCGTCGAGGCCATGCTCCAGGGGCGGCCGCACACGGTCATCGCCGGCCACTATCATGGCTACATGAAGGAACGCCGCCACGACGCCGACTATCTCGTGCTGGCCACCACCGGTGGAGTCAGCGGCCTGCGCGGCCGCCTGTTCGGCGAATTCGATCACGTCGTCTGGGTCACCATGACGGATCGGGGTCCCCGGATCGCCAACCTGATGCTCGACGGGATCTGGGACGCCAACGTCCGGACGGCCGAGACGGCGACGCTGGTGCACTCCATCCTGGCTGGCGCCGCCATCACCGCCGAGCCCGTCTTCGTGGCCGGGCCCGCGTTCGCGCGGGCGACGACGCGACTGCGGCTGCGCAACGGCGCCGGGCTGCCGATGGAGGTGGCCGGCACCATGCTCGACAACGCCACGCTGGTCGCCACGCCCGCGACCATCGCGGTCACGGTGCCGCCCGATTCGGCCCTGGAGCTCGAGGTCCAGCTCGAAGCCCGGTCACCTGGCGCCAGGGTCGATGACCTGCAGCCCGCCGAGCTGTCGTGGCAGACGCGCACGAGGCTGGCAGATGGTCAGCTCCTCACCCTGGATGGGACGACGCTGCTGGCGGTGGAGAGGCATCTGGACTGCCCCGCAGGCAAGCCCAAGCGCGTCGACGGGGATCTGGGCGACTGGGACGAGCTGCCGATCGCGTGCGTCCATCCGGCTCAGGTCCGCGGCGCCCCGGCCAGCTGGCAGGGAGCGGACGATCTGTCCTTCCGCTTCGGCGTGGAGTACAGCGGCGAGTTCCTCTACATCGGCGTGCAGGTCACGGACGAGCGCCAGGTGCTGCGCCCGGGCTTTGCGCCGTGGGAGCAGGACGGCATCGAGGTCAGGCTGGACGCGCGCCCCGACTCGGTGCGCGCCGACAATCGCGGCGAGGGCGAACGCCAGGAGTTCCTGTTGGTGGCCGTCAGCCCGGGCGCCGCGCCCGCGCAGATGAGCTGGTACGAGCGCGCCTATCTGGACAGCAGCGGGGTCCAGGTC
This sequence comes from uncultured Gemmatimonadaceae bacterium, assembly GCA_964591015.1. Classification (GTDB taxonomy): domain Bacteria; phylum Latescibacterota; class UBA2968; order UBA8231; family UBA8231; genus SLHA01. The sequence continues at coordinate 15,138 of CAZPXM010000016.1, read as the reverse complement.
GTCAGCCTGACCACGCCGGCCGGTCATCAGACCGAGATCGCCGTGCCGCTGGCCTGGCTGGACCGCGCCCGGGGCGCCGCCTGGGATGGCTTCCGCCTGAACATCGCCGTGGACGATTACGACGATCCGGCCGGGCCGCTGGCGCAGGTGTGGTGGAAGCCCCGCTGGGGCAGCCCCCAGGACTACCGCGGCTCGGGCATGTTCGTGCGGCGCTGAGGCGGCGCCCGACCGGGACCCGACGGCGCGCCGCTGCCGGACCATGGCGCCAGCCAGGACGGCACGGTCCAGTGGGAGGTCGTCATGGCAACGGGCGGAGGATGGCGCACGTTCGCCTGGGTCAGCGGCGGCTGCATGCTCTGGCTGGCCGTCGCGGCGGGGATCAGGCCGGCGGCGGCCGCCGAGACGCTGCTCTTCGAGGAGTTGTTCGAGGACACGGACTGGGCCGCGCGGGGCTGGTACGACGGACCGCACATGGAGATCACGGCGGCCGAGCACATCGACGGCAGCGGCCATGCGTGCGCATGGCGCTGGCAGCGGGCCGGCGACGTGAGCCCCGCGGGCGGCGGTGCGCGCGTGCGCCTGCCGCCTGTCGACGACGTGATCCTCAGCTTCCATCTCAAGACCAGTGCCGACTGGACCTGGACCGGGGTGCCCTATCACCCGCACATGTTTCACTTCGTCACCACTGCGGACGACCCCTATGTGGGCCCTGCCTACACGCACCTGACCGCGTACGTGGAGGTGGTCAACGGCTTCCCCCGGATCGCGATCCAGGACGGGCGCAACGTGGACGAGACCGCCATCGGTCAGGACCTGACCGGCCGGACCGAGGCGCGCGCGGTGGCCGGGTGCAACGGCGACGCGGATGGGTACGGACCGGGAGACTGCTACCGGTCCGGCGAGCGCCACGTCAACGGCAAGTTCTGGCAAGCGCAGGAGGTGTGGTTCGGCGACCAGCCCGGGGCGCGGGACAAGGGCGGCTGGCACGCGATCCGGGCGCGCCTGCGGCTGAACACGGTCCGCGATGGGATCGGCCAGGCGGACGGGATGCTGGAGCTGCGCGTCGACGGCAACCTGGCGGTCGCCGCGCGCGGGGTCGTGTTCCGCACGGGCCAGTATCCGGAGATGCGCTTCGACCAGTTCCTCATGGCCCCCTATTTCGGCCCCGGCGTCCCGCACCCCCAGACGATCTGGGTCGATGACCTGCGCATTCTCACGGACCCCGAGCCGTGGGGCCCCGGTACCGGCGTGGAGGAGAGCGAATCCGGGTGGGCGTGGGTCAAGCGCATCTTCGCCCGGCGCGGGACCAGCCGCTGAGCGGCCGTCGGCACGGCGCTGGCGGCCGGCACGGCGCTGGCGGGCCGGCCGCGCGCTGGCGCGGGCGCGGGCGCGCATCCGGGGGGCGCCCGCGGGTGCCCGTACTTCGCGCCCCAGGCAACGCGACGCGCCAGGCAACGCGGCCCGCCAGGCAGCGGGGGACTGGCAGCTGCGCGGGCACGCCCCGCGCGGCGGTGACGGCAAACCAGGCGGACGACGACTAGGATGAATACCCGCGAACGCTTCCACGCGGTGATGGGGTTCCGGCCCTTCGATCGCCTGCCGGTGGTCGAGTGGGCCGGCTGGTGGGACCAGACCGTGGCGCGCTGGCACCGAGAGCAGTTGCCGGCGACGCTGCTCGACCGGTACGAGATCTGCCGGCACTTCGGCCTGGACCTGTACCGGCAGGAGTGGTTCCGGCCCCGGCGCCCCACCTGTCCGAGCCCGCCAGCCCACGGCGCGGGGATCCTGGCGGACGAGGCCGGTTACGCGGCCGTGCGGCCGCACCTGTACCCGGCGCCGGCGGTGAGCCGGCAGTTGTGGGAAGGCTGGGCTGCCGAGCAGGAACGCGGAGAGGCGGTGTTGTGGTTCACCGTCGATGGCTTCTTCTGGTTTCCCCGGACGCTGCTGGGCATCGAGCGCCACCTGCTCGCCTTCTACGACCAGCCGCGGCTGCTGCACCGGATGAACGAGGACCTGAGCGAGTGGATCCTGGCGGCCATCGACGAGGTCAGCGCGATCTGCACGCCGGACTTCATGACGTTCGGCGAGGATCTGAGCTACAACCACGGCCCCATGCTGTCTGCAGAGCTCTTCGAGGAGTTCATCGCGCCCTACTATCGCCGCGTCGTGCCGGCGCTGCGCCGCCGCGGGATTCTCGCCCTGATCGACTCGGACGGCGATGTCTCGGTCCCCGCACACTGGTTCGAGCGCGTCGGGCTGGACGGCATCCTGCCCCTGGAGCGCCAGGCCGGGGTCGACATCGGGCGGCTGCGCGCCGCCCATCCGCGCCTGCGCTTCATCGGGCACTTCGACAAGATGACCATGAACCAGGGCGAGGCGCGCCTGCGCCAGGAGTTCGAGAGGCTGCTGCCGGTGGCGGCTGGCGGCGGCTTCATCGTCAGCTGCGACCACCAGACACCGCCGGGGGTCTCCTACGCGGACTACCAGCTCTATCTGGAGCTGTTCCGCGAGTATGCGCTCGAGGCTGGCCGGCGTTCCCGAGAGCTGGCAGGCGGCGCGCAGTGAGGCCCGGCGCGACGGAAATCCGCGAGCGAGGCGCGGAATCCCACGGCTGCGGCGAGCCGCACCGCTCCCTGCGCGCCGGCGCGGCAGCCTTCGCTGCCACCTGGCCGATCGCCGTGGGCCGCGGCGATCGGGCCTGAATCCCCCTGCTGGCACGAGAGTTGCGTCTGCCAGGCTGTTCGCCCAGAGCTCCGGGCCGTCCGGGTGAGCTTGCCGCTCGCGGGCTGCTCGCTTATATAGTCCAACACCACGATCCGGTTCCAGCGCGGAGAGTCGCCATGATTGCCCGCAGGTGTTGTGTCGGCGCTTCTCAGTTGCTCCTCGTCGCCGTGTTCGTCCTCACCGCGGTGCCGGCGCGGGCAGCTCAAGGCAGCGAGTCGACAGCGGCCGACCAGGTGCGGCTGCTGCGCGCGATAGAGGTGGCCCGCGGCGCTGTCCAGCCGGCCCCAGCCGCCCGGTTGAGCGCGGCTGCCGCCCGGCTCGACTCCGGGGCAGCGACGCGCGACGGCGGCGGCAGCATCGACCCCACGCGGGACACGCTGATCGTGGCGCCGGAGCAGGCCGGCGCCATCGCCGGCTGCGTGGAGGGAGTCGAGCCGGGGGTCGTCTGCATCGTCACGGCCTGGACCGACGACCGTCCCGATGCCGAGTGGGGCGTGGTCAGCAAGGCCGCGGTGACGATCGACGGCGGTGGCGAGTACCGCATCGAGGGGCTGGTGCCTGGCAAGTACTTCGTCGCCGCGCTGGCTGACGGGTACCGACCTCAATACTACCAGCACGCGGACGATCTGGCCGCTGCCGTCGCCGTGGAGGTCATGGCCGGCGGCACGGCCGAGAAGGTCGACTTCGCGCTGGTGCCGGAGATTCCCGGAACGGGCAGCATCGCGGGCACCGTGCGCGTGCGCGCCGACGGACATCCGCTCGCCGACGCCACGGTGTACGCATTCTGCGTCGACGATCCCTTCTCGTACGGCAAGGCCGCCACGGATGCCGATGGCACGTACGCCATCCTCGGCCTGCGCTCCGGTCGCTACGTGGTGGAGGTCTGGGCCGAGGGATATCTGCCGCAGCGGGCTGGCAACGCAGAGCAGGCCGGCGAGCTGGCGCTGATCGAGGTGGTCGAGCCCGAGCAGACCGTGGGTGTCGACTTCGCGCTGGTGATGGCCGGCTCCATCTCCGGGACGGTGCGCGACGCGGCCGGACAGCCGCTGGGAGGCGTGGTCATCCAGGCCATAATGGAGTTCGATCCGGACTCGCCGGCGCAGCCGGCGGGGTCGGAGGAGCGCGAATGGAACGACGGGACCGTGAAGCCAGACGCGGCGGGATGGGCGGCCTGGGGTGTGAGCGAGCCGGACGGGCGATACCGGGTCGCGGGGCTGTTGGCCGGCACCTACCGCGTCATGGCGCAGGTCTCCACGAGCTGGTACTGCGTGACGGCATGGTACGATGGCGCCGCAGACTGGGAGCATGCTGCCCCGGTCCAGGTCGGGGACGAGCACGAGACCGAGGGCATCGACTTCGTGCTGGACGTGCCCGTGGCCAGCAGCGCGATCGCCGGACGGGTCACCGACACGTCGGGACGGCCGTTGGCGGGGGCCATGGTGACGGTGCAGTCCTACGCGACGATCGCGTCGGAGAACAGCGGCGGCGAGGGCGCGGGCCAGGACGAGGAAGGCGGCGCGCCGGGCGACGCGTCGCTCGGGTCCGTCTCGGGGAGCGAGGTCCGGCGCGGCGTCGATGCCCAGCTCGTCTGGGCCTACGGCTGGACCGATGCGGACGGCTACTATGCGGTCGAGGGCCTGCCCGCCGGCACGTACCTGGTGTCCGCGATGGCCGACGACAAGTGGGAGGGGGTGCACCGCTGGTACCGCGACGCGCTGTCGCCGCTGGAGGCCACGCCGGTGGTGTTGGCCGCAGGCGAGCGTCGCGCGGACGTGGATATCGCGCTGCCGCTGCGCCTGGCCATCGCCGGTCTGTCCGGCGTCGTGCGCGATCAGCGCGGCGAGCCGCTGGCAGGGGCCTTCATCCAGGTGGCTCCCGCAGAGGGGACCCTGGCAGACGGGACCGCGGGCACCGGCGAACGGCGGGCGGCGATGTGGGCGTACGGGTACACCGACACGGCCGGCGCGTACCGGATCGACTGGCTCGCGGCGGGCACGTACACGGTCTACGCCGCGTACGGAAACGCCGAGAGCTACGGCCAGGGATGGTACGACGGTGCCGACCGCCCGGAGGCAGCCACGCCCGTGGTGCTGGCCGAAGGCGAGCAACGCGGCGGCATCGACTTCTCCCTCGAGGTCCGGCCGCTGTACGGCACGGTGTACGGACAGGTCTCGGCGGCCGACACCGGCGCGCCCGTGGCGCGGGCGTACGTGGAGCTGACGCCGGTGCGGCGAGATGCCCTGCGCGCGGCGCCGCTGGGGTTCTACGCGCCCGTGGCGGTGACGGACGGCGATGGCCGCTTCTCGTTCGAGTGGGTGGCCGAGGGCTTCTACACCCTGACCGTGCACGCCGACGGCGCCACGGGCAGGTGGACGGAGCCAGCCACGGACGACGGCGGCGCGGTCTTCGCGGTGCGCGGCGGCGACCGGCTCGTGCGGGACGTGGTCGTGCGCGCCAACCGCGACGGGGAGGGGGCGATCTGCGGCAGCGTGGCCATCGCCTGGCAGACGCGGGAGGCGCCGGCGGTGGATGCCGCGCTCGGCGAGGCGGGCGTGAACATCGCGCCGCTCGCCGCCGACCAGCGCCAGACGCTGCTGCCGGAGTCGTCGCCGCCGAAGATCGCGGTGGTGAAGGCCACGCGCGTGGACATCCCGAGTCCGGTCGACTACACGGCCATCACGGCCGAGGACGGCACGTACGCGGTGCGCGGCCTGCCTGCCGGCGACTACGTGGTGATGGCCTTCGCGGCCGGTTTCGTCGGCTCCTACTATGACGGCGCGTACGCGGCCGATCGGGCCCAGAAGATCCGCGTCGAGGGCGGCGAGCCCGTCTGCGGCATCGATCTGGTGCTGGCGCCGGTGTACTACTGCTGGGCGGCTGGCGGCGCGGAGCTGGACGGCGGCGAGGGCGCCAAGGACGCCAACCCCGCGACTCGCAACAGCGTGGCGGGCGTCTATGGCACGGTGCTCGACGAAAGCGGCCGGGCCGTGGACAACGCCACCGTGTACGTGCTGGACGCCGCCGAGAACGCGGTGGGGTTCGCGCAGACCGGTGCCGACGGCGCCTTCGAGCTGTCGGGTCTGGCTCCAGGCGAGTACCGGCTGTTCGCGAGCAAGGCAGGGTACGCGGGCACCTACAACGGGAACGTGGCCGATTTCGTCGCGGCGGAGCTGCTGCAGGTCGCCGGCGGCCTGCAGGAGGTGAACATCGTGCTGGGGTCGCAGCCCACAGCCGTGACCGAGGACGAGGCGGTGACGCCGCTCGCTCTGGCGCTGCGGCGCAACTATCCCAACCCGTTCAACCCCAGCACGCGGATCTCGTTCGCAGTGCCTCAGGCTGGACGGGCCACGGTGCGGGTGTACAACGCCATCGGCCAGCAGGTGGCCGTGCTGTTCGACGGTCTGGCCGAAGCGGAGAAGCTCCACGTGGTCGACTTCCGCGCGGCGGGGCTGGCGGGCGGCGTGTACCTCTACACCCTGGAATTCGGCGGCCAGCGACTGGTCCGCGCCATGACGCTGGCGAAGTAGGCCGGATGCGTGCCGCGCGCCCGGGCAGCCGGATCCGCCGAGGGGATCGGCCGCAGTGAGCAGCCCTGCTCCGCTCGTGCCCCCGCCCGCACCCTGTGGGCCGCTTCCATCGGCAGCCCAGTTGCGCTGGCATGCCATGGAATACTACGGCTTTCTGCACTTCACGGTGAATACCTTCACCGACCGGGAGTGGGGGTACGGGGACGAAGATCCGGCCGTCTTCGCCCCGCACCAGTTCGAGGCGCTGGCGATCGCGAGCCTGTGCCGCGCGGCAGGCATGGCAGGGCTCATCCTCACGGCCAAGCACCACGACGGCTTCTGCCTGTGGCCGAGCCGGCACACCGCCCACTCGGTCCGCTCCTCGCCCTACCGCGGCGGGCGCGGGGACGTCGTGGGCGAGCTCGCCGCCGCCTGCCGGCAGGTGGGGCTGGGCTTCGGCGTGTACCTGTCGCCGTGGGATCGCCACCACCCCGAGTACGGCCGCGAGGCCTATCTGGACTACTACCGGAACCAGCTCGTCGAGCTGTCGACCGAGTACGGACCGCTCTTCGAGATCTGGTTCGACGGGGCGAACGGCGGCGACGGGTACTACGGCGGCGCGCGCACCGAGCGCCGCATCGACCGGTCCACGTACTACCGGTGGCCCGAGGTGCACCAGCTCGTGCGCCGCCTGCAGCCCGACGCGATCATGTTCAGCGATGCGGGGCCCGACTGCCGGTGGGTCGGCAACGAGCGCGGGTACGGCGCCGAGACCAACTGGGCCTGCCTGCGGCTGGCGGGCATGTACCCCGGCGGCGACTACGGGCAGCGGCTGGCCAACGGCGATCCGGACGGCACCCACTGGGTTCCCGCCGAGGCGGACGTGTCGATCCGCCCCGGGTGGTTCTATCACGCCGGCGAGGACGCCCAGGTCAAGAGTCTCGCAGCGCTGCTGGAGATCTACTACCAGAGCGTTGGCCGCGGCTGCAACCTGCTGCTCAACGTGCCGCCGGATCCGCGGGGCCGCATCCACCCCGTGGACGCCCAACGCCTGCTCGACTTCCGGCGGGCGCTGGACGCCACGTTCGGCGTTGACCTGGCCCGCGGCGCCACGGTCGTCGCGGACTCGGTGCGGGGCCAGGCGCGCGTGCCGGGCGGCGATCCCGCGTACGCGCCGGCTCACCTGGTGGACGAGCGGGCCGACACCTGTTGGGCCACCGACGACGGGGTGACCACCGCCGAGGCAGTGCTCTCGCTGCCGGCGGCACGCGCGCTGGACCGGGTGCGCGTCGAGGAGTACATCGAGCTGGGCCAGCGGGTCGAGGCCTTCGGGGTGGACGCGTGGGTCGGCGGGGGCTGGGCGCCCCTGGCGGCAGGGACCACGATCGGGCCGCGCCGCATCCTGCGCACGCCGCGCGTGCGCACCGACCGCATCCGACTCCGGATCACGGCCAGCCGCGCTTGTCCCGTGCTGCGCCGCGTGGGGCTGTTCGCCGCCGGCGAGGCAGGCTGAGGCCAGGCCCGGCGGGATGAGCCCGGCCGCCACGGGTTCACCGGACACGCGGATCCGCGACCGGACGCGGCTCCCGGCGCCTTGCCGAGCCCGCGGAGCAGCGGCGCGCCCTAACGGATCCAGCCGGTGGTCCACGCGTACCCCAGCCCCATCTGCAGTTCGGTGCGCACGCCGGTCTTGCGGACCCGGTCGTCCCAGTGCAGGAACAGGTGGGCGTCCACCGAGGCCCGCAGGTTCCCCGACAGGCTGATCGCCAGGGTGTTGTAGCTCTCCAGGGCCACGCGGCGCGGGTGGCTGACGAAGACCTTCCCGGTGGAGCGCAGCGCCGTGCCGCCGCCGAAGTCGTGGCGGTACTCGGGCACGATCTCCAGCCCGGCGCGCGTGTCCTCGGCTGCCACGTCCCGCTCCAACCCCAGGCCCACCCGGCTGGTCAGCCCGCTGCTCAGCTTCGCCGACAGGCCGCTGCTGCTGCGCAGCGTCAGCGGTCGCTGCTGCTGGGCGGGCACCGTCCACACGGTCGCGGCGCTGAGGCCGAGGAACGGCGATGGGGTCGGCTGGCGCAGGGTGTAGACCGCCTCGGCGTTGAGG
>CAZPXM010000016.1:0-6797 GCA_964591015.1 uncultured Gemmatimonadaceae bacterium | reverse complement strand
CGGCCACGGCTCGACTGGCGGACCCGGCCATAGGCCGTCTTCACCTCCGCCGTCACCACGCTGCGCGCGACCTGGCGGGCCAGGCGGCTCTCCAGGGCCCCGGTCCATGCCAGGGCGTCCGTCCCGTTCATCGAGGACACGCCCCCGTACCGTCCCGCCTGCCGATTGATCGCGGACAGCGCCAGATTGAGGCCCACCCGGTTCTGCCATCGATAGGAGGAGGTCGGCCAGCTGGCCCGCAGCGACGCCATGGGACGCCTGTGCGTCTGCAGGTAGGTGACGACGAGCTCGCGGAGCGAGATCTCCGGATACGCTGTGCCGCTCTGGTAGACTTCGGGAGACAGGTACCCGTCGCCGCCGCTGGCCAGGTACCCGGTGGTGGCGACGGTGTAGGTCGCGCCGTCCTCCACCGGGATGCCGGCGAGCTGGCAGGTGCGCGGGTCGTAGGCGGCGAACACCAGCTTCTGTCCGGGGCGCGACCGGCCAGCGGCTTCCTGAGCCAGGGCGCGCAGGCGGCTGCCGGGCAGGCGCAGACGGATCACCTGGTCGTCGAAGCGCACCAGCGTGTCGACCGCGGCCAGACGGACGGTATCCCGCAACGTCACCGGGCGCAGGGCGCCCGCGTTGATCAGGCCCACCTCGGCATCCAGGTAGTACCGCAGGAGCTCGGCGACCAGCAGCGCTCCGTCGATCTCCTCCTCGACCACCCCCACGACGCCCCGGCCCCACTGGCGGTACCGCTGCTCCTGCGCGCGGATGGACCAGGCGATGCGCTGCGCCTCCGGCACGGAGCCATCCACGGGCAGGAGCCGGGCGCGCGCCGCCAGCACGGGTCGCTTGCCTGCCACGGGCGGGCCCAGCTCCAGCTCCAGGCGTCCGACTGCCGTGCCGTCGCCTGGCGCCGCGACCACGCGGGTGCCGTTGGCGAGCTGCAGCAGCTGCACCTGGACCTGGCCAGCCGGCCCGTCGCTGGTGCCCCCGCCGACGAACAGGCCAACGCTCGGGCAGCGCTGCGCCAGCGCGACGATCTCGGCCAGCCGCATGTGGGCCATGACGACGACCAGCTCCGCCGAGTCGGCCGCCGCCGAGGCCAGCACGCTCTGCAGGGCCTCGCCCGGGTCCGTGAGCAGCAGCGTGCCGGCGCGCAGCGGGTTGAGGGCGCTCTGCAGCTCGGCGGAGATCACGCCGGTCAACAAGATGGGCACGCCGCCGCGCCGCACCACCGCATGGGTCGGCAGCAACGGCTCGCCCGAATCGCGGCGCACGACATTGGCAGCCACGATCGGGAAGCGCGCGGCCGCGGCGCGCGCCAGCAGCGTGTCCGGGCCCACGTTGAGGTCGTGGTTGCCCGGGACCATGCCGCCGTATCCCGCCGAGTCCATCACGGCGACGAAGAGCCGGCCGGCGTCGAGTCGACTGAGCGGGTCGGGGCCCCACGCGTCGCCGGCATCCAGGATGAGGGTGTGCTCGCCGTGGCCATGGGCGCGCAGCAGCCAGGCGATCCGGGCCATGCCGCCCTGGCTCGAGTCGGCCTCCGGCTCCGCGGTCAACCGGCCGCAAAGATCGCTGGTATGCAGGATGGTCAGGGTCTCGGCGCAGACAGCGCCGGCCAGACCCAGCAGCACGGCCAGCATCAGCGCCGCACCGCCCACCAGGTGCGGCGGCAGCAACAGGCCGGTTCTCGAGCAGGGCATCTGGAGGCGCGTCTTCCTGGATGGTCGCAACGAGCCGGCGCCGGTCGCCTCGACCGGGCGATGCCGGCGTGCCGGCCGCCCGCCGGGCCTGCTGGCCGCAGCAGCGAGCGGCCGGCGCGACGCTGTCTGCGGCGGCTTGCCTGCGGGCCGCCAGCCGCGGCTGCGGCGCGGCAACGATGGGGCGCGAATATAGGCCTGCCGCGCTGTCGTCTCAACGGTGCTTTGTCTGCGGCAGGGGTTGGCAGTATCTTGCGGCGCTGCGTCGATGGTGCGCTGCCGCGCCGGCCGGGCGGTCCGGCCTCGGCTCACAGCGCAGGCGGCAGCGCTAGCGCGCCCGGCGGAGGCCGCGCCGGCCGGCACGCGGAGGCCATGCCCATGAGTCGCGGTTCGCTGCCCCTGATCGGCGCCAGCATCGCGCTGTTGCTGGTGGCCGCGTTCGTCCCGCCCGACGCGGCGCTGTGGCAGGTCTTCGACTACCAGCGCCGCTATCTGGCGGTGGTCCTCGTGGTGTTCTGCGGGGCCGTCGTGTACTGGATCCGCCATGCCCGCCAGGGCGGCCGGGTACGCATCCGCCGCATCCCCGGGCTGGAGGCTCTGGACGAGGCGGTGGGCCGGGCCACCGAGATGGGGCGCGCGTGCCTGTTCGTGCCCGGCATCCAGGACATGAACGAGGTGCAGACCATCGCGGGCATGACCATCCTGTCGCGCGTGGCGCGCACCACGGCCGAGTACAACGCCACCGTGGAGGTGCCCACCTCCAAGTCGCTGGTCATGACCTCGGCCCGGGAGGTGGTGCAGAACGCCTACCTGGCGGCTGGCCGCCCGGATTCCTACCGCGCGGACCGCATCTACTACGTCACCGACGAGCAGTTCGGGTACGTGGCCTACTTGTCGGGTCTGATGGTGCGGACGCGGCCGGCAGCCTGCTTCTACATGGGGGCGTTCTTCGCCGAGTCGCTGATCCTCGCCGAGACCGGCAATGCCATCGGCGCGATCCAGATCGCCGGCACGGCCCAGCCCGCGCAGCTGCCGTTCTTCGTGGCTGCCTGCGACTACACGCTGATCGGCGAGGAGTTCTTCGCGGCCTCGGCCTACCTGTCGGGTTCGCCGGCCGAGCTGGGCAGCCTGAAGGGGCAGGACGCCGGCAAGGTCATCGTGGCTGCCATCCTGCTGGTGGGCGTGACGCTGGCGACCCTGGCGCAGCTCACCGGTTCGCCGGCGCTGGCCCAGGCGGTCGCGGCGCTGCGCCTCGGCGTGCTCAACTGACGGCGTGCTCAACTGACGGCTGCCGGGGGCGGTCGCCGATCGCGCACCGGTGAGCCTGGCCAGACGGAGGGAGAATGAAGCGCACCGTACCGCTGCTCATCGGCTCGGTGGCCGGCTTCGTGCTGATCGCCGCCTACTTCGTGCCGCTGGCGGAAGGCTGGGGCGAACAGGTCTCGATCTGGTTCGACGTGCTGGCCTCGATCGCCTTCATCCTGGGCGGCGGCAACCTGCTGCAGGTGCACGTGCGCAAGGTGCGCGAGCGCAAGGCCGGCTGGGCATACTCGGCGATCACCGTGCTGGCCTTCGCGGTGACGCTGTGGGTGGGACTGGCCAAGGTCGGCGTGCACCCGCATCCCCAGTTCCCGGACAGCAGCGGCTGGACCGGGCAGTACGACGAGGTGGGGACGCCGTTCTGGTGGATCTACGAGCACGCCTTCGTGCCGCTGACCGCGACGATCTTCGCCCTGCTGGCCTTCTACGTGGCGTCGGCGGCGTTCCGCGCCTTCCGCGCCCGCAATGCGGAGGCGGCGCTGCTGCTCGGCACGGCGTTCATCATCCTGCTCGGTCGCACCTTCGCGGGCGTGTACCTGACGAGCTGGCTGCCCGCGTCGCTGTCCGGCCTGCGCATCGAGAGCCTGTGCGTGGAGATCATGCGGGTGTTCGCGACAGCGGGCAATCGCGCCATCATGATCGGCGTGGCGCTGGGCACGGCGGCGGTCTCGCTGAAGATCCTGCTGGGCGTGGACCGCTCGCACCTCGGCTCCGGGGAGGAATGACGATGTACCGCCACCTCCGCGACCTGGATCGGCGCTGGGTCTTCCTGCTCATGCTGCTGGCCGTGGCCGTGCCCATCCTGCTGCAGTCGCGCTTCCCGGAGACGCCCTCGGCGCTGAGCCGCGCCGTGTTCGAGCAGATCGAGAGCCTGGCTCCCGGCGACCGCGTGCTCTTGGCCTTCGACTACGATCCTGCCTCGGCCGGCGAGCTGCAGCCCATGGCCACCTCGTTCGTCTACCACTGCGCGAAGAAGGGCCTGCGGCTGTACTTCCTTGCCCTGTGGCCGGTCGGCTCGCAGATGATCGAGCGGACCATCCAGGAAGTCATCGACAAGGATTTCCCCGAGCTGGTCTACGGCCGCGACTACGTCGATCTGGGGTACAAGTCGGGTGGCGAGGGAGTCATCAAGGTGATCCTGACGGACATCCGGCAGCTGTTCAGCACCGATGCCCGGGGCACGCCGGTCGATCGGATCCCCATGATGGCGGACGTGCGCAGCATCCGGCAGATGAAGCTCATCGTGAGCATCTCGGCCGGAACGCCGGGGACCAAGGAGTGGGTGCAGTACGCGGTCACCCCCTACCCCGATGAGCTGCGCATCGTCGCCGGCTGTACCGGCGTCCAGGCGCCGCTCATGTACCCGTACATCCCCGACCAGCTTCCCGGCCTGCTCGGGGCGATCAAGGGAGCGGCCGAGTACGAGGAGCTGGTCATGCGCACGTACGGCGGCGCCACGCTGTCCGGGACCTACACCGAGGCGCGCCGCCGCATGGGGCCGCAGCTGGTCGCCCACGTGCTCATGATCCTGCTGATCATCGCCGGCAACGCGATCTACTTCGCCGAACGCCGCAAGGGGGTGCGCTGATGCAGCGATCGACGGTGCTCTGGGTTGTGCTGCTGATCTGCGGCGCCGCGTTCCTGCTGGGGCGGGCCGCGTTCAGCGCGCGCGGCATGGGGAACGCCTATGTGCGGATGGTGCCCCAGGCGGTGGACGCGGCCCATCCGCAGGGGCGCTGGCAGGCGGTGGAGCCGGTCGCGCCGGCCGAGTACTGGCGCGCCCAGGCGGCCACGCCCGGGCAGACGACGGTGCGCTGGAGCGCGGCCAACACGGTGGGCATCTGGGTGGCGGCGTTCTTCACGCTGGCCGTCCTCTCCTTCCTCGCCGGCGACAACCCGGCCTACAAGATCGCCGAGTCGGTGCTGGTCGGGGTGTCGGCGGCCTACTGGATGGTGGTCTCCTTCTGGGAGGTGCTGGTCCCCAACCTGCTCGGCAGGCTGGCGCCGGCGGTGGTGCGGGCCTGGGCCCTGCCGGGCCTGGAGGCGGACGCGGACCTTTTCTACCTGGTGCCGCTGGTCCTGGGCGTGCTGCTGCTGTGGCGGTTGTCGCCGCGCGGCGCCTGGATCGCCCGGTGGCCCATGGCCTTCATCATCGGGGTGTTCTGCGGGCTGCGACTGGTCACGTTCATCCATGCCGACTTCCTCAGCCAGATCCGCAATACCATCGTTCCCCTGGCCGTCGTCGAGCGGGGCCGGCTCTCGCTCTGGGATTCGTTGCGCAACCTGACGCTGGTAATGGGCGTGCTGTCGTGTCTTGTCTACTTCTTCTTCTCGGTCGAGCATCGGGGGCTGGTGGGCAAGGTGGCGCACGTGGGGACCTGGTTCCTGATGATCACCTTCGGAGCGGCGTTCGGGTACACGGTGATGGGCCGCATCGCCCTGCTGGCCATTCGCCTGGAGTTTCTCTTCGATGACTGGCTGTGGTTGATCGATCCGTACAAGCGTCGCGTGCTGGAGGAGGGCGTGACGCTGCTGCAGGGGCTGGGCGGGCTGGGCTGACGTGCCGGCGCCCAGGGCCAGCAGGCCCGGGCGCGCGGCCGCGGCGCGCGGCTCCGAACCCGGATGGTGCCGGCAAGGACGAAGGGGGCAATGATGACAGGACCAGCGGTTTCTTCGGTGGCGCGGCCCGGGGCGGCCGGGTGGGCGGCAGGCGCGATGGTGCTGGCGTTGGGGGTGGCGCTGGCTGGCGCGGCTGGGGACGACGGGCGCGCGCCCGCGCCCGCGCCCGCCCCTGCGCCTGCCGACGCCCCCGCGGCCAAGAAGCTCGTGGAGTACGGCTGGGACGTGCCCGATCCCGGCTTTCTGCGCGACCATCTGCGCCGGATGGAGGAGCTGCCCTTCGACGGCGTGATCTTCCGCCTGCGCCAGTACAACCATGCGTTCGACCCGCGGCCCTGGCCGGCGGCAGAACTGGCAGCGCAGACGGCCACCCTGCAGCGGCTCCGCTGGGAGCGGTTCACGGACAACTTCCTGTGCCTGTACGCGGCCAACCGGTGGGGGATGGACTGGTTCGATGACCGGCAGTGGGAGGCGATCCAGGCCAATCTGCGCACCAGCGCGGCCGTGGCCCGCCTCGCCGGCTGCGTGGGCATCTGCTTCGATCCCGAGCCGTACGGACCGAACCCATGGACCGTGCCCCTGGATATCGGCGCCGAGGACTTCGAGCGCCTGGCAGCGCAGGTGCGGCGCCGCGGTGAGCAGTTCGCCATCGCCCTGCGCGGCGAACTGCCGGAAGTCAAGCTGCTGCTGCTGTACGGCCACAGCGTCTTCGGCGACCTGGCCGGCGAGCCCGACCCACAGCGCCGGCAACAGCAGCTCATCGGCCACCACTACGCTCTGTACCTGCCGTTCCTCGACGGCCTGCTGGACGGCCTGCGAACCGGCGGCCGCCTCATCGATGGCAACGAACCAGCCTACTACTACCAGGACAGCGCGGCGTTCTTCCGGGCCTTCCATGCCATGCGTCAGGAGAACCAGGCGCTGGTGGCGCCGGAGAACCGGGAGGTGTATCGCCTGCGCGCCGACGCCGGCATGGCGCTGTACGTCGACCAGGTGCTCGGCCTGCGGCAGCCAGCCGGCCGCTTCCTGGCCACCTACATGGAACCGGGCGACCGCCGCCGCTGGTTCGAGCACAACGTGTACTGGGCGCTGCGCACCACCGACGAATACGTGTGGTGCTACAGCGAGCGGATGAACTGGTGGACCGGGGACTTCCCGGTCCACCAG
>CAZPXM010000015.1:0-42380 GCA_964591015.1 uncultured Gemmatimonadaceae bacterium | reverse complement strand
CTGCCGCCGCGCCGCGAGCAGGTTCCGGCGGATCGCCTCGTCCTCGGGCGCCAGGTCGGCGGCGCGGCTGTAGGCCTGCACCGCCGCCGCGTGCTCGCCGCGCATCATGTGCACGTTGCCCAGCGCGCTGTGAGCCGAGGCGCTCTTGGGATCCAGCGCCAGGGCCTTCTGCAGCGTGCTGGTCGCCGCCTCGAACTGCCCGAGCCCGGCCTGCACGTTGGCCAGGTTGCAGTAGGCGGAGACGAAGGACGGGTCGAGTCGGATGGCTTCCTGGTAGGCCGCCAGGGCGCTGTCGGGCTGCATGCGCGCCAGCTGGATGTTGCCCAGGCTGTTGTAGGCCAGCGCGTACCGCGGGTTCAGGGCCAGCGCCCGCCGCACGGCCGCCAGGGCCTGGTCTGGACGCTGCGCGTCCGCGTACACGTTGGCCAGGTTGAGGTGGGCGGCGGCCATCGTCGAGTCGGCGCGAATCGCCTGCAGGTAGTGCCGCTCGGCCAGGGCCAGCTCCCGCCGCCGCGCGTGCAGCAGGCCCAGGTTGTAGTGCAGGGTGGGATCGCCGGGGCGCAGAGCCAGCTCGCGCCGCAGCTGGCCGATCTCCTCGTCCTGCCGCTGCAGGTTCGTGTACACCCACCGCGCCTTCTCGGCCCGCTCGCGCTGCCCCAGGCTGTCGTACGCCTGCGCCAGCCAGTCGAACGCCGCGGTCATCGTCCGCTCCAGCCGCACGGCCCGCTCGAGCATCTCCGCCGCTCGCTGCGGCTGCCGGCTGGCCAGCGCCACCCGACCCAGTCCCGCGCAGGCCGCTGCCGACGACGAATCAGCGTTCAGCGCCTGGCCATAGGCGGCCTGGGCCGAGTCGAGCACCCCGCGGTGCAGGTGGATATCGCCGAGCGCGGTCCACGCCTTGGCTCGCCCCGGATCGAGGGCCACGGCCTGCCGGAGCGCCTGGACCGCCTCGTCCTGCTGCCGCATGGCCAGCAGCAGCGCGCCGAGCTGCTCGTGATAGGCGGCGTTGCCCGGCTCCTGCGCCACGGCCTGACGCAGCTCGGCCGCGGCCTCCGGGTACCGTCCCTGGTGCATGAGCATGACGCCGAGCATGGCGTGGGCGCCGCCGTGATCCGGACGCATCTTCAGGGCGCGGTCCAGCGCGCCGGCCGCCCGCTCGGTCTGCCCCGCGCGCAGCAGCGCCACCCCGAACTGGTAGTGGAGCTCGGCGGTGTCCATGCCGTGCGCCAGGGCCCGTTCGTAGTGCTGGATGGCCGCCTCCAGCTGGCCCTGCTGGAACAGCCGCTGCCCCGCCTCCAGCTCGGCTGTGGCCGCGGCATCGCCCGGCGTCTCGGCCACTTCTGCAGCGCGCTGCCCGCCGTCGCCGCCGCAACCCCAGCAGAGCCCGGCCACCACCGCGATGCCCCAACCAGCCTGTCGCCAGCGCGCCATGTCGTCGCTCCTGTTCGCCGTGGCTGTCTCGCCGCGCTCGGCCAGCGGCCGTGTCTGCCGCGCTCTGCCGGCCGCCGGCGCTGCCGCCTGCCCCCGGTGGGCTGCGGGCGCCGCCAGCCATGCCCTCGCCTGCCCGCACCCCCGCCCCGGACAGGCCTGCTCGCCTGCCGCTGCCGTCAGCGCTCGCGGCCGTCCGCCCACACGCTGGTGCCGCGCGCTCGCGCCCAGGCGCTGTGGCGGCGCGGATCGCCCGCCCACAGCCGATCGACGGCCCAGCTCGCCGCCGCCGGGCGGCCGGCGCACTCCAACTTGATCACCGGGAACAGCGCCGTCGGCTGCTCCGCGGGCAGGCCGCGCAGCCACAGCTCGTCGCCGCGCTGCTCGACGGCGAGTTCCTGGCCGGTCGTCAGCAGCCAGGCGCGCGTGACCGGCGTGGCCAGGCCTGCCAGACGCAGCTCGGGGCGTCGATCCCAGAACCGGAGGATCAGATAGAGGCTGTTCCCGCGCACGGTCTGGTACCCGCGCGTGATCATCTCGCAGACATCGCCGCCTTCCGAACCGTAGATCGCCTCGCCGTGCACCGCCAGCCAGCGGCCGATCTGCTCCGCACGCTCGACGAACGGCGCGGGCAGCCGCCCGTCCCGATCCGGGCCGACGTTCAGCAGCAGGTTGCCCCCCATGCTGGCAGCCTGCGCGAGCATGTCCAGCAGGACGTCGGCGGGACGCCAGCGTTCGCCGATGGCATGGCCCCACAGGCGCCAGTTGGCCACCTGGCAGGACTCCCACAAGCGGCCGGGTTCCGCGCTGATGCGGTGCTCCGGCGTGCCGAAATCGCCCAGCGCCGACGCCCCGGGTCCCGCACCGCCATCCGCGGGCGCGTCCGCGGCGGCCGCCGGCGACGCCGTTCCCAGACGATCGTTGATGAGGATGGCCGGCTGCAGCGCCCGGATGCGGGCCACCAGCTCCGCAGCGCCCCAGTCCGCCGCGCCGTGCGGCCAGGCGCCGTCGAACCACACGACGTCGATGCGCCCGTACTCGGTCAACAACTCGGCGACCTGGGCGTGCACGTACGCGCGGAAGCGCTCCCAGCCGGACGGATCGTGCGCCGGTCCCTCCCAGTAGGCCGGAATCCGCCAGTCGGCCAGCGAGTAGTACAGGCCCACGCGGAGCCCCGCCGCCCGGAAGGCCTCGACGAACTCGCGGACGAAGTCGCGGCGCGGCGCCTGCTTGCCGACGCTGTAGTCGGTGTACCGCGAGTCCCACAGGCAGAACCCGTCGTGGTGGCGAGCGGTGAGCACCGCATAGCGCATGCCGGCCTGCGCGGCCACCTCCGCCCAGACGCGCGGAGCGAAGAACCGCGGGTTCCAGGCGCAGGCGACCTGCTGGTACTCCCGCTGGTCCAAATGCTCGCGGTACAGCACCTGCTCCCCGCGCCCGTAGGCCGCGTAGGCGCCCCAGTGGACGAACAGGCCGAAACGGCTCTCCGGGAACCAGCGCCACTGGGCTGGCACGCCGGCCATGTCGAGCCGGTATCTCACCGCTGCCTATCCCTTGCCCCCGCGGCGCCCGCAGCCGCGCCCCGCGCCGCTCGCCCGCTTCCGGGTCCGCGGCGCTGCGTCACGGCTCCAGGATCGCGCTCGCGTAGGCGAACAGGGCCGGAGCCCCGCCCGTGTGCACGAACACCACCGGCCTGTCGGCCGGCACGCGCCCCGCGCGGATGTGAGCGAAGAGCGCGCCCATCGCCTTGCCGGTGTAGACCGGGTCCATCAGGATGCCTTCGGCCCGCGCCACCGTGCGGATCGCCGCCACGCCGGCCTCGGTGGGGAGCCCGTACGCCCGGCCCACGTGGGCGTCGTCGTTGTCGAAGTCGCCGGCCGCGAAGCGGAGGTCCAGGCCGAGGCGCGCCGCGCCCTGGTTGGCAATCCGCGCCATCTCGGCGAAACGCCCGGGCCAGCTCTCGAACGGACTGAAGCCGCGCACGTGGATCGGGCTGTCGACCCAGCGCAGCCCGAGGACCAGCCCGGCCTGCGTGGTGTCCAGCGCCGCCACGTAGAGCAGCCGCGGATCGATGCCCAGCTCCTCGACCTGCCGCGCCAGCTCGACGCCCACCTCGGCATAGGCCAGCGCATCGAGGTCCACTGTGTCGTCGCGTCTGGGCCAGTATACCTTGCGCCCCGCCGCAGCCAGCTCGTCGACCTTGGCCGCCAGCGCCCGCTGCTGCTGCGCCCGGTCGAAGCTCTGCAGCACTGTGATACGGGCGCCGAACAGGCGCTGCAGCAGGTGGTTGCCCTGGATCTCCTGCAGATCGATGGCCCGCACCGGGCGCAGCACCAGGTGCAGCTCCAGGCCCAGCCTGGCGCAGGCGGCCGCCATCTGGCGGCAGTAGTTCGACTGCACCGCCGCACCGCACACGATCGTGTCCGCGCCGGCGGCCAGCGCGTCGGCCAGCGAGAACTCCAGCATGCGGGTCTTGTTGCCGCCGAATGCCAGCCCCGTCAGGTCGTCCCGCTTCATGTAGACCAGCGGCCCACCCACCGCCTGCTGCAGCCGCGGCAGGGGCTCCAGGGGCGTCGGCCGCACCGATGCCAACCGCACGCGCGGCACCTTGCCGAGCGCCTCGTCGAAGCGGCGTGCCTTCTCCGCATCCATCGTCGCCCTCCCCTCAGTCGCCTGCCGGCCACCCCTTGGCTGGCAGGCGCGACAGCCTGTTCTGGCGGTGGCATGCCTCGATGACGGCGATCTGCACCCGCACCTGCTCCGGCGTGATCTCCGGCGCCGCGCCCTTGCGCACGACGTTGTAGACGTTCTCGTAGTAGCACTGGGACATGTAGGCGAAGCTGTGGCGCTGCTCCTCGCTGGGCTCCCACCTCGCCGAGACGAACTCCAGCTTCTCGTGGCAGTAGCTGGGCCCGGGCAGCGGCTGGCGGATCAGCCGCTGCGCCGGCGCCTTGCGCGGATCGAAGTACTGCCACTCCAGCCCCGCCGCGCCGCCGGACAGACCGCCATGCGTGGCGTATACCGTGAAGGTCGGCCGCGAGTACAGCGCGCACGAGGAGATCTCCAGATCGACGTCCGGCTTGCCCCGCGTGCGCAGCAGGATCTTCACGTGGTCCTCCGCGTCGCCGAAGGTATTGGCCCGGTCCATGGTGCAGACGATGTCGCGCGGCTTGCGGAAATCCAGCAGGCGCATGATCTGGTCCATGGGGTGCGGCCCCGTGTTCAGCAGGTTGCCGCCGCGGAACTCCTGGAGCGTCTGCCAGTCCCACCGCCGCCCAAAGCCGTTGTACGAGACGTTGATCTGCACGACCCGCCCGAGCACCCCGGACGCGAGCACCTGCAGCAGCTGCTGGAAATGCGGCGCAAAGCGGGACTGCTGGAAGGGCAGCAGCAGGCGGCCCGCCTGCGCGGCCGCGCGCCGCATCCGGTCCACCTGGCGCACGCTCCAGGCCAGCGGTTTCTCGCAGATCACGTGATGGCCCGCCAACAGGGCCTCGATGGAGACCTGCGGGTGCAGGTGGCTCGGCAGCGAGTTGACCACCAGCTCGATGTCGTCGCGCGCCAGCAGGTCGCGGTAGTCCGCGTACGCAGCGCACCCGAGCTCCGCCTCGGCGCGCGCGCGCCGCTCGCGGAGGATATCGGCCACCGCGACGATCTTGAACCTCTGCGGGACGGTCCGCAGGTAGGCGCAATGGATGTCCAGCCCGCTGCGCCCCTGACCCAGAACTCCCACGCGGATCGGACCTCGCTTCCTCTCTGCCGGCATCGACAGGCCTCCCCGGGATCGGTGCAGTGAGATGTTGCGGAAGACACGGCGGCCAGTATCTTGGCACGGTCCAGCAGGGCTGTCAAGCTGGCCGTCGGCGGCTGTCGAGGCGCTGGGAACCCGCGCCGGCGGCGCCGCTGGCCGCGGGTGTCTCGACGCGATCGGCAACGGGCTCGTCCTGTCCGCGAGGCGGCGATGGAATGGACCGATCTGCACGCGCACCGCGCCGCACCCGGCTGCGCGGCGCTGTTTCCGGCCCTCGGCTTCGCGACGCCATGGCGCCGGCTGCAGCGGCTCTGGCTGCCGCCGGGAGGGGCTGTCGAGCTGGCCAGCGAGGCGAGCGGCAGCGAGCACGGCCTGCTGCTGCTGGACGGCACGCTCGTCTGCGCCACAGCGCGCGCCGGCGCGGCAGGAACCAGCGCCGAGCTGACGGCGGCCCCGGCATGGCTGGTGGGCCGCTTCGGTCCGACCTTGGACGTGCGCAACTGCGGGTCCGAGCCGGCGGTGGCGCTGCATGTCGAGGTCGCCGGCGGCCAGGAGAACGGCGGACTGTGCGCCGCTCTGGGCAGCTTCGACCGGCGGGCACTGGCCTGGCGGGACGCGATCCACGGCGGCCGCGGGCGGCTGGCCACCCGGCACGTGCTACCGCCGGACCGCTTCGCCAGCGCCTGGACCTATCTGGACCACACGGTCCTCGGCGCAGACAGCTCGCTGGGACTCCACTACCATGACGCGCTGGAGGAGTGCTTCGTCGTGCTGCAGGGACGCGGGTACATGACGATGGCGGCCCGCACCCGCGCCGTCGGCCCGGGGACCGTCACGCTCCAGCGCATCGGCACGCCGCACGGGCTCTACTGCCCCGGTCCCGGCGAACTGGAGTTCATCCGCGTCGCGGTCGCCCTGCCGGACGACAGACCCACCACGGTGGATCTGGGCGACGACCTGCGCGACCGGCGCCCGCCCGAGGAGCAGGCTGCTGCCTCCGCATGAGCCGCGGGGCCGCGCGGGCAGGTCAGGCGCGGGCGCGACGGGCCCGCCGGGGCGGCGCCGCGCCGGCGGCACGCCGGTCGCGATGGCGCGCTCGTCTCAGGGCTGCTCCCCCGCCTGCAGCCGCAGCTCGATCCACTGCAGCAGCGCCGGCACCTCCGCCAGGGTGTCGATGACGTAGTGCGCGCCGGCCTGCAGCAGCCGCTCGCGCGCCCGGGCGTACCGCGCCGCGCGCGCCGCCGCGTCCACCCGCGCCAGCTCAGCCTGGGTCAACCCGACCTCGTTGCCCGAGCAGACGACGCCCACGCTCCACATGCCCGCGTTCAGCCCCTCGGCGATGTCGGCCGGCGTGTCGCCGATCTTGACCCACGCCGCCATGGGGTACACCCCCAGCTCCATGGCGCTGCGGAACGCCATCCAGGGAGCCGGCCGCCCCGCCGGCACGTCGGTGGCACAGGCCACGCAGTCCGGCGCGTACCCCTGCGCGGCCGCCGCCGGTGCCAGCAGCGCCATGATCTCGCGGCTGTACCCGCTACACGTGCCGATCTTCATGCCGCGCCGCCGGAACTCCGCCTGGGCCTCCAGGATCCCGGGCACCAGGCCGGCGTGCTGCGGGATGGTCTGCAGTTGCTGCGGCAGGAAGCGCGCGAACATGGCCTCCACGTCCGCCTCGGTACACGGCGCGCTGTGCACGAGCTGCCACAGCTCGGCGACGCGCGGCATGCGGGCGATGGCCCGCAGATGGTCGCGCTTGTGCACGCCCATGGGCGCGCGGGCCTCCTCCACGGTGATCTCGATGCCGCGCTCGCGGAACACCTCGACGAAGACCCGCACCGGCGCCATGCAGCCGAAGTCCACCGCGGTGCCGGCCCAGTCCAGCAGCGCCGCGCGCAGCGGCCCGCGATAGGTCCGGCGGTACACGTAGTCGCTCATCGCTGCTCTCCTTTCCCCGACTCGCAGCCAGCCCGCCGCCGGCCCGCCCGCGCTGGCGCGGGCAGCTCCGGCGGCCGCGCCCCCTGCAAGCTGCGGGCCACCCGACGCCGCGGTTGCCGGCGGGCTGGCCGCGAGGCACCTTTGCCCTGCAGCCACCCGGCGGTCACCGCTCGCTCACCTTCTTGCGGCAACGATGCCCCATGGCTGAGACACCTCCCGGCACCGCCATGCGCGCGATCTTTCGCCAGCAGCTCCACCAGACCTACGCTCCCCACGCGTTCGACAACTGGCTGGTCTGGGCCGGCAACCACGGCATCCAGATCGACGGCATCGACTACCCGGCGACGCTGGCCCGCGCCTACATCGGCCCCGACCAGCCGACCAGCCAGGCCCGGGTGCGCGTGGAGCTCTTCGTCAGCGCCGTCGATCCCCGGCGCGTGCGGGCAGGGGACGTCGAGGCGCGCCTGTGGACGGACGCCAACCTGCGCGGCTTCGTGGACGCGCAGGGCCGCTTCCAGGACGACCCGGGCCGCTTCGTGCCCATGCATCTGGTCTGCGACGAGGCGGGGGTGCCCCGGCTGACCGGCAACAACTTCGTGTTCGTCTCCGAGCCCATCACCCTGCACACGACCGGCGTCTTCAGCTACACGGTGGCGTTCTCGGCCAGCGACGACGACGACCCGACGCGCCGGCAGTGGGTGGGTCTGAGCGATCTGGCCGACAACCGCAACGGCGTCATCGTCGTCTCGCCCACCTGGGTCCGCGACTGCCCGGTCATCGCCGAGGTATGCGCCGGCAAGATCGGGGCGCGGCTGGTGGCCGGCAAGTTCCACAGCGGCACGCTGCGCGAGGTCACCGCGGCGCTGCCCGACATCCCGGCGCAGGTCGTCTACCTGCTGCCCTTCTTCCGGACCGGCCACCGCGATGCGCGCACGGGCGCGGACGTGCGCAAGGGCGAGCTGGGCAGCCCGTACGCCGTGTACGACTTCTACCAGATCGAGCCCCGGCTGATCACGCCGCCCGAGGACGCCGATGTGCCGGAGCTGGTGCGGGACGGGCTGATCACCGACGGCGACGCCGCGACCGCGGGCTTGCCCGCCGCTGCCGCGTTCGCGCGCCAGTCGGTGGCGGGGCTGGCCCGGCGCCTTGGCCGCCAGCGCCTGCTGCAGATCGTCGGCCGCGCCGAACTGCGCCGCCTCGCCCGGCGCGCCCACGAGCTGGGCAAGCGCGTGATCTTCGATCTGGTGCTGATGCAGACCAGCCGCGACTGCCCGCTGATCGAGCAGCACCCGGAATGGTACCTGCTCGACGAGCACGGTGCGCCGCGCATCCACCAGATCGCCTGGCTGGTGTACTCCGACGTGGCCCTGTTCGACCTGGTCTTCAACTGGCCGCTGCAGGACTACCTGTCGCGGGTGGCGCCGTACTGGATCCGGGAGTGCGGCCTCGACGGCGTCCGCATCGACGCCAGCCAGACCGTCGACCGCCCGTTCCTGAAGAGGATCAAGAACCGGATCAACCTGGTGTGTCCGGACGCTCTCGTGCTCGGCGAGACGTTGTGCGCGCTGGACGAGGCGGTGGACATCCCGGTCGACATGATCTACGCGCTGCTGGTCGACTTCCACCGCGACATGGAGCGCGCCACGCCGCTGATCGATTTCCTCGAACGCATGCACGGCCGCTTCGCGCCCCGCACCGTCGCCATGGCGTATTTCGAGAACCACGACAGCCCGCGCGCCACGCGGGTGTGGCGCGACCGCTGCGCGGCGCTGCTGGCTGCCCGGCCCGACGCCGCTGCCTACTGGGCGCCGCGTGGCGGGGCGCTGGTGATGGCGCTGCTGAAGAACGCCCAGGCCTCGCTGATCGACGCCTCCGCCGGCTATCACGGGGGCACCAACCTGGCCTGCGGGCTGGAGTGGGGCAGCTGGTGGGGCGAGCTGCAGCCGACCGACTTCGAGAATGCCACCGTCTTCGATCCGGGCACGCCCACCCGCCCGCCGCACGCCACGCTGGCCACAGCCTGGCGCCGCCTCGCCGCGCTGCTGCCGGGGTGGGGCGAGGTGCGCCGCGGGCGCGTGTACTATCATCGCTTCACCGCGCCGGGCGGGGACCCGGAGGACCGCGTGTTCGCCTACGTCCGCTACGACGACGCCGGGGCGCTGCTGTTCCTGCACAACCTGGACGCCGCCGCCCCGCGGCACGTGCACCTGGACTTCGGCTACCTCCCGTGGCGCCGGCGCGACCCCGCGATTCTCTTCGACACGCACGCAGCCATGGGGCTGGGGGACCCGGCGCCCCGCCGCCCCGGCGATGGTCCGGAGAACTGGCTGCTGTGGCCGCTGCAGAGCCTGGTGGTGCGCCTGCACGGGCCGCCGGCGCCGGTGCCGCAGGGCGCGGGCAGCGGCGCGCCGGCCGCTCGGGCTGCGCCGGCGGCGCCCGCGGGCGCCGCCGCGAGCCCTTGCTAACCGCGCCGCTGCGGCCTAGGTTAGCATGCCCTTGCGCCGGCCGCGTTCCGGGCTCCGGACAGCCTCGCCCGCCCTCCATTGGACTACTCGCCCGGCACCACCACCGGACGCGCGAGCCAGTGCACGCGGCGATTCCTGCGCCGATGCTCCGCGCGGCCCGCACTCGCCGCTCAGGCGGCCCTCCTATTGCTGAAAGGGATCGAGCCCATGCCACTTGCCAGATGCGTGCGCGCTGGCGCCCTGCTGGTCGCGGCGCTGGCGGCGCTGCAGTGCGGCCAGAAGCCCGCCGGCACCAGCGCTGACCAGAACGCGCCCATGACCGAAGACGAGAAGATGCTCTATGCGGTTGGCGCCGCCGTCGCGGCCAACACGCTCGGCTCCTGGAAAGACGAGATGAGCGAACAGGAAGTGCAGCTCATCGTGGCGGGATTCCGCGACGGCGTGCTCGGCAAGGAGGCGCGCGTCAGCCTGGAGGAGTACGGACCCAAGCTCAACGAGTTCCTCCAGCAGCGAGCCCAGGCCCGCTGGACACGGCAGGCCGAGGCCAACCGCACGGCCGGGACGGCGTACCTGGAGGAAGCGGCCAGGGCGGAGGGGGCCGTGCGCACGCCGTCGGGTCTGGTGTACCAGGACCTCGTGCTGGGCACGGGCGCGGTGCCGCAGCCGGCGTCCACGGTGCGCGTCCATTACCGCGGCTCGCTGGTCGACGGCACCGTGTTCGACGACTCGCATGAGCGCAACTCGCCCGTCGTCCAGCGCCTGGATGGCTTCATCGCCGGCTGGCAGGAAGGGTTGGCGCGGATGCGCGCCGGCGGCAAGGCCCGGCTGGTGATTCCGCCCGAACTGGCGTACGGCGACCGGCCGGTGGGCTCGATCCCGCCAGGCTCCACGCTCGTCTTCGAGCTCGAACTGCTCGACGTCCAGTAGCGCGGCGCCCCGCCGGAGCCGCCGCCGCACGCTCCGAGAAGCGCGAGCCCGGCGCGCGGGGCCGCCCGCGCCGGTGCCAGCGCCCGGCAGGGCCGGGGCGCGCGGGCCGCGGCCCCCCGGGGCCGCGGCCGCCTACGCCGTGGCCTCGATGGCCGCCAGCTGGCGGTCCAGGCGCTTGGGCGAGACCGGATAGGCCGTGCCCAGCTCCTGGGCGAACACCGACACCCGGTACTCCTCCAGCATCCAGCGGAAAGCCTCGATGGCAGCCTGGCGCGGCGCGGACGGCGGCGGCGCGGCCGCCCGCCACTGCTCGAGCCGCGCGGCATACGGCCCGATGCGGGCCGCCAGCTGCGCGTCCTTGGCCGGATCCAGCCGGTACCGCTCCGCCCGGCGCCAGGCCGCCTGCAGGTAGCGCTCCAGGTGCGCCAGTTGCCGGTAGGGGGTGATCCTGAGAAAGTCGGGCGGCGCCAGCCGCGCCAGATCCGCGGTCAGGTCGGGGTAGGCCTGCCTGGCCCCGGCGAGTTGCTGCCGGGCAGCCAGCACCCGTCCCACGACCGCGACGAACTGCGGCCCCAGCCCCCGCAACTCGGCCTCCGCCCGGGACTGGAGCCGCGCGAAGCCCGCCTCCGTCAACGGGTGCAGCGGCTCGCGCAGGAACAGATGCTCCTCCAGGTGCGCCATGGCTTGCCGGCGCAGCTCGGCCACCGGCACCAGGCCGCTGCACAGCAGCCGGTACTGCTCGAGCTGACGCAGCTCGCGCTCCAGCCAGGCGAGCGGCTCCTGCAGCACCAGCTCGCACAGGCGCAGCAGGCCCTGCCGGCTGGCCTGCCGCGCCTCCTCCTCGCTCCTGAACAGGTGCAGGCGCACGCCGTCCGCGCGGGACTCCAGGCCGGGATAGCCGTACAGCGGCACCCCGCCGACCTGGGTCACCTGGACGCGCACCGGCTGGTCCCCGATGGTCCAGCCGGTCAACCCCTCGCGCTCGTACTCGCGCACGGCCCGGTTCCATGCTTCCAGCTCGGCCTCTGACTCGTGGCGGTCCAGGCGCGCGCGGAGGGCCGCAAGATCCCGGCCGCTGGCGATGGTGGTACGATCGGTGCCCGTCACCTCCACGCGCATGCGCAGATGTTCGGGCAACTGCTCGAGCCGCCAGTCTTCCCGCCCCACGCGCAGGCGGTACTGCCGCCACAGGTGCGCCTCCAGCGACTCGAGGAAGGACGGGTGCGTGGGGCGCAGCGCCGCCGCGATGGAGGCGGCGCGCTCCGGGATGGGCACCAGCTCGCGGCGCATGGCCTTGGGCAGCGACCGCAGCAGGGCGGTGACCTTCTCCTGGAGCAGCCCCGGCACGAGCCAGTCGAGAATCTCCGGCCGGATGGCGTGCGCCAGCGTGTAGGGCACGCGCACGGTGACCCCGTCGCGCTCGTCCCCGGGCCGGTAGGCGTACTCCAGGGGCAGCTCCTCGCCGTCCAGGTGCAGGGCATCCGGGAACGCCTCCGCCGCGAAGTGCGCCGCCGCCGGTCCCAGCAGATCCGCCGGCTGCATCGTCAGGAAGCCCGGCTCGCCGGCATGGCGGCGCAGGACGCGGTTCAGGTCGTGCACGGAGCTGACTCCCGGCAGCCGCTGCCGGTAGAAGTCGGCGGCCGCCTCCTCCAGGTCGATCGGAGCCGTGCCGCGCGTTCGCGCCTGCCAGGTCGCCAGCTTGTCCAGCAGGCGGACGTTGTGCCGCACGAACGCGTGCGCCAGACAGGGATCCCCGGGCACCAGGGCCTCGCGGATGAAGATCTCCGTGGCTTCGGCGGGCGCGATCCGGCCGTACGGCACCCGGCGCACGAGCACCGCCAGCCCGTACAGCGTCAGGGTCTCCTGCACCAGGACGCGTCCGGAGGCCGCGTCCCAGCGGGGATCCTTGTACGAGCTGCGGCACAGGTGCGCGCCCAGCTCCACCAGCCACTCGGGCTCGATCCGCGCCACGGTGCGCGCGAACAGCCGCGAGGTCTCGACGATCTCGGCCGCCATGATCCACGGGGGCGCGCTGCCGGCAGCCGCTGCCGGACGTCCGGCCGGCGCGCGCGGCGGCCGCCGGGCGAACAGGCCCGAGCCGGGGAAGATCATCACCTGGCGCCCGCGTGCCGCCCGGTACACGTTGCCGTCCTGCTGCTGCGCCACGTTGCCGAGCAGACCGCTGAGCACGGCCCGATGGATGGCCGCGGCGGATGCCGGGGTCTCGTTCAGCGCGAAACCGGCCTCCTCCAGCACGAGCCGCTGCAACTGCCCGTGGATGTCCCGCCACTCGCGCATCCGCGCGTACGAGAGGAAGTGCTCGCGGCAGAACCGCCGCATCCTGCCCTGGGTCCCCAGCTCGTCCAGCTTGTCGTGGTAGGCGTTCCAGATGTTCAGCAGGCCGAGGAAGTCCGACTGCGGGTCGGCGAACTGGCGGTGCATCTGGTCGGCCGCTGCCTGCTGGTCCAGCGGGCGCTCGCGCGGGTCCTGGATCCCCAGCGCCGCCGCGATCACCAGCACCTCGCGCAGAGCGCCCTCGGCGTTGGCCTGGACGAGCATGCGGGCGTCGGTCGGGGCGACGGGCAGGCGCGCCATCGTGCGGCCCAGCCCGGTCAGGCGCCGTTCCTCGTCCAGGGCGTTGAGCTCCTGCAGCAGCTCGTACCCGCCCCGGATGGCCGCCGCGGCTGGCGGGTCGATGAAGGGGAAGGTCTCGATCTGCCCGAGCTGGTGCGCCTTCATGTGCAGGATGACGTGCGCCAGGTCCGTTCGCCGGATCTCCGGCTCGGTGTACAGCGGTCGAGCCAGGTAGTCCTGCTCGCTGTACAGGCGTACACAGACGCCGGCGGCCACCCGCCCGCACCGCCCGGCGCGCTGATCGGCCGAACTGCGCGACACGGGCTCGATGGGCAGGCGCTGGGTGCGCGTGCGCGGGTTGAACCGGCTGATGCGCGCCAGCCCCGTGTCCACCACGAAGCGGATCCGGGGGATCGTCAGCGAGGTCTCGGCGATGTTGGTGGCCACCACGATGCGGCGACTGGCTGCGGGCGCGAACACGCGCTCCTGCTCCGCGCGGGTGAGCCGGCCGAAGAGCGGCAGGATCTCGGTGGCCGGCAGCCGGCAGGCCGCCAGCAAGTCGCAGGTCTCGCGCACGTCGGCTTCCGTGGGCATGAAGACGAGCAGGTCGCCCTCGCGCGGAAACTCGGCGTACAGCTCCTGGACCGCTGCGGCCGCCGCCGCCGTGTAGCCGCCTTCCGCGGCCTCGCCCAGCACCTGCTCGACCGGCCAGTAGCGCACCTCGACGGGGAACAGCCGGCCGCTGACCTGGATGACGGGCGCGCCGCCGAACGCGCGCGCGAACGCCGCGGTGTCGATCGTCGCCGACGTGACGATGACGCGCAGGTCCCGGCGCCGGCGCAGCAGCACCTGCAGATAGCCGAGCAGGTAGTCGACGTTGAGGCTGCGCTCGTGGGCCTCGTCCACGATGATCGTGTCGTAGGCATCCAGGTGCCGATCGCCCTGAATCTCCGCCAGCAGCATCCCGTCGGTGACCAGCTTGATCAGCGTGTCCGGTGCGGTCTCGTCGGTGAAGCGGATCTTGCAGCCGACCTGGCGGCCCCAGGGCACCTGCAGCTCCGCGGCGATGCGCGCCGACAGAGACAGGGCCGCCACGCGCCGCGGCTGCGTGCAGGCGATCATCCCGGCTGTGCCGCGGCCTGCCTCCAGGCAGATCTTGGGCAGCTGGGTCGTCTTGCCCGAGCCGGTCTCGCCGGCCACGATGACCACCGGGTGCTCCTGGATGGCCTGGCGGATCGCGGCCACATGGGCGCTGATGGGCAGCTCGGGAGGGTAGCGGACGACAGGAACCGAGTGCTGCCGCCGGGCACGCTGCCGGGCCGAGGCGCGCGCCGCGCGGAGGAGACGATCCAGCTCCGCGGCAGCAGCGCCGCGCTGCACCTGGCGCAGCCGCACCTCCAGGCGCGCGCGGTCGCGCTGCATGCACTGGGGCAGCAGCGCGCGCAGCGCCGCAAGGCTCTCGGAGAGCTTCCCTGGCGGCTTCACGGGCACACGAGACGGACGGGTCGGGCACGGCGAGGCACAGCGGCGCGCGGCCAAAATCCCCGGCCCGCTGGCTCGTGTCAAGCGGCGCAGGCGCCGCGGGGGCGGCCGGCGGCGGCAGGGCCGCGGGCGGCCGGGCGCCTCGCCGCGGGCGGCGGCTGGCCGCCGCGCTCCGCGTTGACAACGCCGTCACCGCTGGACTATAGTCTAGCCGTTCAGCGGACACCCGCCGCCCGCGCCACCATCCGCGAAAGCACTGGCGCCCAGATGGTCCGTCGACTCCGGCTGCTGCTTCCCGTCCTAGCCCTGCTGCACCCCGCCGCCGGCTGGTCGCGCGCGGTCTACCACGTGAACATGAAGCTCGAGGGCATGATCGATCCGGGCGTGGCGGCGCTGGCGGAGCGAGCCGTGCGCGCCGCTGACGCCGCCGGTGCCGCGGCCATCGTCTTCGAGATCGACACGTTCGGTGGCCGCGTCGACGCCGCCACCGTGATCCGCGATGCGATCCTGGACGCCCAGACGCAGACCATCGCCTTCGTCAACAAGCGGGCCATCTCCGCCGGCGCCCTCATCGCCCTGGCCTGCGACCAGGTGGTGATGACCCAGGCCGCCACCATGGGCGCCACCACGCCCGTGGACCTGACCGGCGAGAAGGCCAGCGACAAGGTCACCTCCTACATGCGCGCCGAGATGCGCGCCACGGCCGAACGCACGGGCCGCGACGTGCGCGTGGCCGAGGCCATGGTCGACGAGCGACTGGACGTCCCCGGCCTCAGCGCGGCAGCGGGCCGTCCGGCCACGCTGACCACCGAGCAGGCGCTGAACTACCGCATGGCGGACGAGTCGGCCGAGACGCTGGCCGAGTTGCTGCGGATCTACGACCTGCAGGATGCCGCGGTGGTCGAGTACGAGCTGAACTGGGCCGAGCACGTGCTGCGCTTCCTCACCCACCCGATCATCTCCTCGCTGCTGCTGGCCGTGGCCATGTTCGGCCTCATCACCGAGGTGCGCACGCCCGGCTGGGGTCTGGGCGGCACGCTGGCGCTGATCGCCCTCGGGTTGTTCTTCGGCGCTCATCTGGTGCTCCGGCTGGCCGAGTGGTATGCCCTGGCGCTGTTCGCGCTGGGACTGGGGCTGCTCATCGTGGAGATCGTCGCCATCCCCGGCTTCGGCCTGGTCGGCATCGCGGGCGTGCTGCTGATGCTGGCCAGCGTGGTCATCACCCAGCTGGGCGACTACCGCTTGTGGGAAGCCGACCAGATCGCCGCGGTCGTGGGCCGGCTGGCGGCCTCGATGATCCTGGCCATCGTCGCCTCGTTCGTCCTGCTGCGTTCGCTGCCTCGCTTCGCTGCTTTCAATCGGCTCATCCTGCGCACCCAGACCAGCGCCGCGGATGGCTACGTGGCCTCCTCGACGGCCCGCGATGCGGAGCTGCGCGGCAAGCGCGGCGTGGCTCTGAGCTACTTGCGGCCCGCGGGCATCGGCCTGTTCGACGGCCAGCGCCTGGACGTGCTGGCGGACGGCGAGTTCATCCCCGCGCAGACCCCCATCGAGATCGTGGAGGCGCGCGGCAGCCGCATCCTCGTGCGGGCGGTGTGAGATGGTCGCAGCCTGGCTGTATGCCGTCGGCCTGCTGGTGCTCGGCTTCATCCTGATCCTGCTGGAGATCTTCGTCATCCCCGGTATCAACATCTTCGGCATCCTCGGCTTCGTCACCGTCGTGGCCGGCGTGGTCTACGCCTACCTCCAGCTGGGACTCTGGCCGGCAGCCGCCACCGCTGGCGCGGCGCTGCTGGGGACCGGGGCGCTGCTGGCGGCCCTGTTTCGGGCCAGAGCCTGGCGCCGCCTCGTCCTGGAGAGCGCCACCAGCCGCCAGCTCGGCTACACGGCCGGCGGCTCGCAGCGGGACCACCTGCTGGGCCAGCGCGGCGAGGCCGTGACGCAACTGCGGCCGGCGGGCCGCGCTCGCTTCGGCGCGGAGACGATCGACGTGCTCACCGAGGGCGCGTTCGTGGAGCGCGGTGCCCTGGTCGAGGTCCTGCGGGTCGCGGGCAGCAAGGTCGTGGTCCAGCCCGTGGAGCAGACCGGCGGCTCGGCGTAGCGGTTCGCACCATCCCTAAAGGGGGCATCCCATGGACCCGGGAAGCGTGGTCTTTCTGCTGCTGGTGCTGTTCGGAGCCATCGTGTTCCTGTCGCTCTTCAGCTACTTCATCCCGGTCGGCTTGTGGATCAGCGCCTACTTCGCCGGCGTCAAGGTGGGCATCATCCGCGATCTGGTCGGCATGCGCCTGCGCAAGGTGCCGCCCAGCGCCATCATCCGGCCGAAGATCAGCGCGGCCAAGGCCGGCATCCACGTGGATCTGGACCGGATGGAGGCGCACTACCTGGCAGGCGGCAACGTCAACGCCGTCATCCAGGCGCTCATCTCGGCCGACAAGGCGAACATCGATCTGAGCTTCGAGCGCGCCGCCAGCATCGACCTGGCGGGCCGCAAAGTGCTGGAGGCCGTCAAGGTCAGCGTCAACCCCAAGGTGATCAACACGCCGCTCATCGCCGCAGTGGCCAAGGACGGCATCCAGTTGAAGGCGACGGCCCGCGTGACCGTGCGCGCCAACATCGATCGGCTGGTGGGTGGCGCCGGCGAGGAGACCATCATCGCGCGCGTCGGCGAAGGCATCGTGACGACCATCGGTTCGGCGCTGACGCACAAGGAAGTGCTGGAGAACCCGGATCTCATCTCCAAGACCGTCCTGGCCAAGGGCCTGGACTCCGGGACCGCCTTCGAGATTCTCTCCATCGACATCGCGGACGTGGACGTGGGCGAGAATATCGGCGCCAAGCTGCAGACCGATCAGGCGGAGGCCGACCTGAAGGTGGCGCGCGCCAAGGCCGAGGAGCGCCGCGCCATGGCCAGCGCCCGCGAGCAGGAGATGCTGGCGCGCGTGCAGGAGATGTCCGCCAAGGTGAAGGAAGCCGAGGCCGAGGTGCCCAGGGCGATCGCCGAGGCGTTCCGCACGGGCCACCTCGGCGTCATGGACTACTACCGCCTGCGGAACATCCAGGCCGATACCGAGATGCGCGCCTCGATCTCGCAGTCGGGCGAACGGCCGGCGCCCGCGCATCCGGAGCACTGAGCTCGGTCGAGCCAGCGTGGCGGCGGCCGCCGCCGGCCCAGGGAGGCCCGCCGCGCGGCGTCCTGGCAGCTGGCGACGTAGCAGCGCGCAGCGCGAATGAGGGCTGATCGTGGAACAGCTCATCTTCATCTTGTTCATCCTGTTCAGCATCGGCACCAGCCTCGCGGAGCGCCGCAAGCGCGCCCAGCGGCTCCAAGAAGAGGAGGCGCGGCGCCGGCGGCAGGCGGTCCCGGAGGGGGCCGCGCCAGAGGAACGGCCGGTGCGCCGCCGGGAGGTGCGCCCGGTGCGGCCGCCCACCCGCGCGAGCCGTCCCGGAGCCGAGCGCGGTCAGCCGACCCGGGGCCAGACCAGCGCGCCGGCAGCGCCTCGCTCCCGGCCCGCCGCACCGCCGCCCGAGCCGGCGGAGGAGTCCGAAGCCGGCTGGCCGTTCGGCCCGGAAGCGCTGGAGATGCCCCTGCCTGAGTCGCGGCCGCTGACACCCGCGCAGATGCTCACGCTGGCAGGCCTGGAGGCGGAGCGGCGGGCGCTGGCGGCGGAGCGCCAGGCCCTGGCGACCGAACGTGCGGCGCTGGAGGCAGCGCGCCAGGCGCAGGAGGAGACCGCGCGCCAGCGGCGGCTGCCGGACGCGCAGTCGCTGGAGCGAGCGGTCCAGCGCGTGGCCGCGTGGCGTCGCCTCGCCACCGCCAGGGGCCTGCTGCCGTCCGGCGACGAGTGGCCCCTGGACCCGGCGACCGCCCGCCGCGCCGTCGTCTACGCCGAGATCCTCGGCCGCCCGCGCTGCGAACGCCTGCACGAGGTGGGGCGCAGCCGCTAGCGCCACAGCAGGGCGACGCGGAGCATGGCGGGGCCGGCGTGCCGGGCGGCTGCACGCTGCCTTTCCTCCACGCGCGGACCGACCGCCTGCCGGCTTTACAGGCGCGCGTGCGCCGTCTAGATTAGCCCGCCGCGGGCGGCCGCGCGCCGCATCTCGGACCGGTCTTTCGCCCGTTCCCGCCTGGCGTGCCGAAGTGGCGAAACTGGTAGACGCGCTGGACTCAAAATCCAGTGAGGTTCACCCCTCGTGTGGGTTCGACTCCCACCTTCGGCACCAGCTTTCTTCCCGCCTTTCCTGGGGTCCGCCGCCGCGCGCAAGGTCCGCGCTCCGCAGCTCGCCCTGGCGCGCTGCCGGCCAGCGGCGCCGTGCCCCCTGCACGACCGGTTGCAGCCCGGGGCGCACGAGTTCGGACTCGAGCGTCCGGTGGACGCACTTGACCGGGCCGTCGGCGGCCGTGTGGGTGCGGCGACCGAGGCAGCGCTCGTGCGCAATGTGGCCCGGGCCTGGACCGACCAGTCCCTCTGTGCTACCGTACGCCCTTGCCGCCTGCACTCGGGGCGCAGGTGCACCAAGAGGCCTCGCCGCCGCCGGTGAGCATTACCGGTATTACCTGGGCGTTCCGGCGGAGGGAGCGCTGCCGCGTTCGCCATATGGAGGGGGTACCATGCAGGCAATCCAGTCCACTTGTGAGCCCCGTGCCGACCTGCTGGCCGGCACCTTCAATGCGGAGGTCTTCACTGCCTCTCTGGCCCAGGTGCTGGGTCGCTACCGCAAGACCGTCGAGGTGGACACCGTCTATACCAGAGCGGAAACGTTCTTTGGCGAGGCCACCTACCCCACCGACGGCTTGCGGACGACGCTGCGCGAAGTCTTTGGACGCATCGCCGGCGACAACGCTGTGCCGGCCATTCACCGTCTGGAGACCGCCTTCGGCGGCGGTAAGACGCATACGCTGATCGCCTGTACCCACATCGCCTACCAGGGCACCCAACTGCGCGGCGTGGTGGAGTCCGTGTTGGCGCCGGAGCTGCTGCCCAGCCCGGGCGAAGTGGCCGTGGTGGGAGTGGCGGGGGACCGCCTTCCCGTGCACGCGCCCAAGGGGCCGCAGCTCGTCCCGCACACCCTGTGGGGGGAGATCGCCCACCAAGTGGGGGGAGACGCCCTCTACCAGGCCCTTGGCACCGAGGCCACGTCACCCGCAGCTCCTGGCGCGGCCTACTTCGATACTGTGTTCCGCGGGCGCAAGGCACTCATCATGCTGGACGAGCTGGCCCAGTACGCGGCCCGTCTCGATGCAGCCCGTCCAGGCGGCGCGGCGCAACTGGCAGCCTTCCTCATGGCCCTGCACGGCTACGCACGGGACCACGCCCACGTGGCCGTGGTCCTGAGTCTGGCCAGCGCCGCCGACGCCTTCGCGCGCCAGACCGCAGAGCTGGCCAGACTGCTCACGGAGGTGCGCGGCAGCGAGGTGAGCCAGGACGAGGCCCTCCGTACCGGTGACCGGGCCGTCTCCGACCTCCGCAGCGTG
Organism: uncultured Gemmatimonadaceae bacterium; assembly: GCA_964591015.1. Classification (GTDB taxonomy): domain Bacteria; phylum Latescibacterota; class UBA2968; order UBA8231; family UBA8231; genus SLHA01. Next base: position 22,342 of record CAZPXM010000015.1, on the reverse strand, counting down.
GTCGCGCGGGACGCCACGGCGGTCACGCCCGTCCAGGCGGCCGAGATCTGCAGCGTCCTGGCCAAGCGCCTGTTCGCACGCATCGACAGGCAGGCCGCAGATGCGTGCGCTGACGAGTACATGGCCATGTACCGCCGGAGCGCAGGGTTGCTTCCCGAGGAGGCAACGCGCAGCGACTTCCGCGACCGGATGGCAAGTCACTACCCCTTCCACCCCAGCCTGATCGATTACCTGAACCACAAGCTCGCGACCGCGGAGGAGTTCCAGGGAACGCGCGGCGTCCTGCGCATCCTGGCACGGGCGGTACGCAGCCTCTGGACGGGCCAACAGCGCCCGCCCATGATCCACTGCTGCCACCTCGACATGCGCGATGCCGGTATCGTCAACGAGGTGCTGGGCCGCACCGGCAGCGGCGACCTGGCAACCGTGCTGAACGCCGATGTGGGCGGGGTGGACACCGAACAGCTCCACGGGGGACGCAGCAATGCCCAGCTCGCCGACCTGCGCAACCCGCACCCCGAAGGCCACCCCATGTACGAGTACACATGGAAGACGGTCTTCCTGCACAGCCTGGTGGGTCGCGACAGGATGCTGGGCAGTGACCTCTTCGGGCTCACCGAACAGCAGGCGTTGTTCCAGGTCAGCTTCCCGGGACTCACACCGCCCCAGGTCGCCGAGGCGCTGAAGGAGATCGACAGGTCGGCATACTACCTCCGCTGTCAGGATGGCCGCTACTACGCCAGCCTCGAGCCCTCGGTCAACATCGCACTGGCACGGATCCGACGCACCATCGGCGCGGAGCAGGTGACCGCCCTGCTGGACGCTACCGTCCGCAAGATTGCCAGGGACGACGCCCTCTTCCATGTGCTGCACGACGTGAGCGCGCCGGAGCACATCCCCGACAAGAAGGGCAGGCCCGCCCTGGGCGTGGTGAAGCTCGATGCAGGCACGATCAGCGTCGACGAGTTCATCACCACCAAGGGACGTAAAGAGGCCCGGATCGAGCAGAACCTGGTGTTGCTGCTGGTCCCCGACACGGTGCGGGTAAGGGAACGCCCCCAGCCTCCGGAGGATCTGTTCGGCACAGAGGCGCAGCGCGCCGAGAAGACGTTGGGCGACCTGCAAGAGCTGGCGCGGTTCGTGTTGGCCATGCGCCAGCTCAGGGACAAGCCCCAGGAGCACGGCATCAACGCAGCCCGCCTGGCCGAGGTGGGCTTCGACGCCCGGTACAGCGAACGGGAGCAGGCGCTGGTGACCGCGACGACGCAAGCCTACACCAGCCTGTGGTACCCCTCTGCCGGCGGCAAGAGCACGCGCAAGGAAATCCGCACCGCAGGAGGGGAGGGCGGTGCGGCCATCTTCCAGCTCATTCGGGAGGCCCTGGCCGAGGACAACAAGCTCCTTACCGCTGAACACACCCGGCAGTCCGACCTGACGGCACTTGCACAGCTGTTCTTCCGCCAGGGCGACACGGTCAGCATCGCAGACGTGGGTCGGAACTTCTGCTGTGCGAGGAGCTGGCCGCTGCTGGAAAGCCCCCAGGTGCTCGAACAGATCGTGCGTGCTGGAGTCGCCAGCGGTGTCTGGTGCCTCTTCCGGATGGGTGACGCTGACAGCGGCCGTCCGGCGGAGCTGTACAGCCGGGAGAGCAACGGAGTGCCCTTGACGGTCGATCTGGCCCGGACTGCCTATTCGCTGGTGACCGCTGCCGGCGCCAAGCAGCGCGGGTGGACCGCGCCAGAGAGGCTGGACCCGGCCCGCGTGAATTCGTGGGTGCACGACGCGGTGGCAACAGCCGCCCGGCCACTCACGTACCGCCAGGTGCGCGAGCGGGTCGTCGAAGGGCACGGGGAGGTCGCCGGCGACGCCCTGGATGATGCGGTCGTGGCGCTGGTCCAGGACGGACGCCTGCTCGCCTACAAAGGCGACCCCGACACGCAGGAGAAGCCGGCGCTGGTGTGCGGCCAGACGGCAGCGCTGTTCGTCCCGCAAGCTGAGCACGTCTTGCTCACCCGCGCTGAGGCAGCCAAGCGCGGCTGGCTCGCGGAGGGCGACCGCAGCTTCCGCTTGGAGGGCAGCAAGGCGGTCACCACGCTGCTGCCGCTGCTGCGGCAGATCGGCGGCCTGTATGCCCGCGGGGCGAGCAGCCAGATTCGCTACCTGGACCTGGCTGGCCTGGTCCTGCCCAAGGGCGGGACGTTACGGCTCTCCCTCGCCAACGTGACGCCAGAAGGCATGCGTCAGTTGGGCGAACTGCTGGAGGTTCTGCATGGTCTGGTCCAGGCAGGCCCGGACAGCCACGGGGAACTTGAGATTCCGGAGCCGGACGGCAACTGCCCCCTGATAAAGCGCCTGCGTGAGGACGGAGCGGAGTGAGGACGATGCCTGCCGACGTGAAGGGTCTCAAGCGCCCGTTGTTGGAGCACTATCGCCGGCACGTGCTCCCGGCTCTCAAGGAGGCCCCGTGGGTGCTGCGGGTGACGGAGCAGAGCCAGCGCACTCCCCCTGTCTTCGTGGTCAAGGAGCGGCGCCAGCCGCAGCAGGACGACCAGCAACACGGTCGGGCCTACCTGCTAGAGCGCGGCGTCCTGTGGGGCGACGCCCAGCGGCGTCTGCTGCCGGTGATCCGCGCCATCGTGGCGCGCGTGCTGGATGCGGAGGACCGCCCGCTCGACCTGCAGCAGTACCTGGCCGGCGCCCGGATCACCTTCCGCGGCAACCTGCCCCTCGATCCGGAAGCGGGCACCAAGCTGGCGCTCATCGCCAAGCTCCGCGAGCGGGTGAAGGAGGACGATCGGTCTGAGCTGATCGCCAGACGGGTCGACCGGTTCACCCGGGAAGAGGCGGCCTACTGGTTCAGCCGCATCACCCACTTCGGGCCCGACGCGAACCGGTGGGCGGCGGCGGGCATGAGGATCATACTCGGGGGACAGCCGCAGGATCCGGCAGCGACGCGGATGCTGGAAGAGCTGCGGCAGGCCCGCTGACCCTGTGCCCGGACGACGCATCGTGTAGGCCCGTGGCCTGTATGCGGGCCGCGAGACGTCGAGGAGCTCGCAGTGCCAGTCCTGAGTATGTTCTACGGCATCGTGGTGCGGATGTACTTTTTCGATGACCGTCAGCATCACCAACCACACTGCCATGCGGAGTACGCCGGCGAGCGGGCCGTGTTCAGCCTGGAGAACGGAGAGGTGCTGGCTGGCGGCCTGCCGGTGGCCCAGACTCGTCTGGTGCAGGCCTGGGTGGAGATCCACCGCGATGAGCTGTTGGCCAACTGGCAACTGGCCCTGCGGGGCGACGAGCTCTTCCGCATCGAGCCCCTTCGCTAGGAGTCCCTGGCATGAACCCATACATCGACCACGTCGTGCCGGTAGAGGACCATGTGCTGGAAGTCGTGTTCACCAACGGTGAACACCGTCGTTTCGACATCACTCCCTATCTGCACAAGGGCGTGTTCACGCGTCTGCAGCAGGCCGCCGCCTTTGCGGCAGTACGCGTCGTCGCGGGGTCGCTGGAGTGGCCCGGCGGCATCGACCTGAGCTACGACACCGTGTACCTGGAGAGCACTCCGGTTGCGGCTGGGACCGAGCGTGCGGCGGCGCCCGCGCGCTAGCCCTCGCCGTCCCAGCCCCCAGCCCGGGCCATGGGAGCGCGGCCTCACCAGCGTGCGTCAGGGACGCGAACGCGGCGCTCGGCCCGTTTCGGCCCGGGCCAACACCGGCTCCGTCCGCACACGGCTCCCTCCTACCAGAGCCGCTTGTCCACCCAGGAGCGCCCAGCATGTCCGAGAGCGACACCCGCACCGACACCCGTCTGATCGAGGCCGGCTTCCCCTGCCATCAGGTGGGCGCCGAGACCCGGCGCGAACGCGATACGGGCACAGCGCCACCGACCCACAGGCTCCACGTGTGGTGGGCGCGGCGACCGCTGACAGCCAGCCGCGCGGCCATCCTCGCCTCGCTGCTGCCTGCAGACACGGACCCCGACTGGTTCCTGCGCCAGCTGGGCATCGAGAAGCGGGTGGTCGAGGTCAACGGCGTCGAGTGGACCCTGGACCCCAAGGACCAGGCCTTGCTCAAGCGGGTCAGGGGCAATCCCGCAGAGGGCGAGTGGCTGGAGGTGGACGAATTCGTGCTGAGGCGGCTGGAGGAGGAACTCCGCTTCAGAGCAGACAACCGCATGCTGATTGCGCAGATGGTTGCCACGGAGCCTGGGCTCGCGTTCCATCGGGCCATTGCGGAGTGGCGTCGGCAGTCAGAGCCGCTCGTGGAGCCACGCCCCCGCACCGGCCAGCGGCTGTCTGTATACGCAAGGGCGGCGAATCCGGCCTGGTTCGGTGAGTTGGTGGAGATCGGCAGACGCGTGGGTGTGCGCGTGCCGAACCTGTACGGCTACGACCGGGCGTACACTCATCAGCCCGTCGGCTGGTCCACGCCCAGAGTGGTCCTGGACCCGACAGCCGGGGGTGGGTCCATCGCGTTCGAGGCGATGCGCCTGGGGCACCGCATAGTCGCGAACGAACTGAACCCGGTGGCATCAGTCATCCTGCACGCAACGCTCGAGTACCCTCTGCGCTTCGGCTGCGAACTCGCTGCAGACATCCGCCGATGGGGGCAGCGACTGCTAGAACGCCTCGATGGAGCGCTTGGGGACCTGTTCGCGCGAACCGGCGCGATCCCGCCCGGAGAGATCGAGCAACTCCGCAAGCGGACGGGTGGGCATCCCCAGCTCGCACGTGCGCTGGGTACCGAGGAAGTGATGTCTTTCCTCTACTGCCGCCAGGTCACCTGCCCCTATTGCGGCGGCAAGGCACCCTTGCTGAACACCTGCTGGCTGAGCAAAGAGGGCGAGCAGTGGGGCGTGCAGATCATTCCCGACACCCGGACCAAGGACGTGCGCTTCGACACCTACCGCGTGTCCCATGGGCGCGGTCCGGACGGCCAGGACCCTGACTTCGCCACCGTGGCGGACGGCACGGGCACCTGCATCCACTGTCGCCAGGCCATCCCGGAGGACGAGATCAAGCGCCAGGCGCGCGGCGAGTCCCGCCATGGGCGCTGGACCGATCGGCTGTACTGCGTGGTTGCGGTGCGCCACCAGCCCAAGCTGGACGCCCACGGTCAGCCACAGCGCTATGCCTCCGGCAAGAGCAAGGGTGAGATCAAGACCGAGAAGGTCACCTTCTTCCGCCCGCCGAACGCTGCCGACCTGGCGGCGCTGGACGCCGCTGCCGCACGTCTGGAGGCCAAGTGGGACGAGTGGGACTCCCAGGGCCTGATCCCTACCGAGCAGGTGCCGCCCGGGCAGAAGACCCGTGAGCCGCAGAACTACGGCATGCCGCGCTGGTGCGACATGTTCACGCCGCGGCAGTTGCTCGGACACGTCACCATGCTCGAGGAGCTCATCCGCCTCCAGGGCGAGATGCGCCAGTCCATGCCTGAGGACCGGATGCGCGCGGTGGCGACGTACCTGCAGTTCGTGATCGACAAGGGCGTGGACTACAACAGCAAGCAGACGAGGTGGCACTACAGCCGCGCAGTGTTAATCAACAGCTTCGGCCGCCACGACTACTCGCTCAAGTGGACCTTCGGCGAGATGATCTTCACCGGCCCCAACTCGGGCGCCGCCTGGGCGCTAGCGCAGGTGGTGGACGCTTACGCCGGAATAGCTGCGCTTGCCGGTGGAGCCGGAGGCCGGACAGCCGCGACCGTGATCAGCGGCCCGGCGGCGCACCTGGCGACGGTGGAGACGGGGACGGTGGACCTGGTGTGCATGGACCCGCCCTACTACGACAACGTGCAGTATGCTGAGCTCTCCGACTTCTTCTACGTGTGGATGCGACGTTCGCTGCACGCCTTGTACCCGGACCTGTTCGTGCGCCGGCTCACCAACAAGCTAGACGAAGCAGTGGCCAATCCCGCGCGTGACGGCAGCGCGCGTCAGGCCAAGCTGGAGTACGAAAGGCGCATGGGCGAGATCTTCGCCGAAGCGGGCCGCGTGCTGAAGCCGCGGGGCATCATGACCGTGATGTTCACCCACAAGAGCCAGGACGCGTGGGAAGCCCTTACGCGGGCCCTGATCGAGACCGGCTGGGTGATCAGCGCCTGCTATCCCGTTGACTCCGAAGCGGTCCAGGGAATCCACATCAAGGATACCGCCTCCGCCGCCAGCTCCATCTTCATCGCCTGCCGCAAGCGGGCGGAGCGGCGCGCCCAGCCAGCGGTGTGGCTGGGGTTCGGTGGGACCGGCGTTCAGCAGCAGGTGGTGGCGGCAGTCAGCCAAGCGCTGCCGGAGTTCGAGCGTCTGCACCTGAACCCCGTCGACGAGATGGTGGCCAGCTACGGCCGCGCCCTGCGGGTCCTGTCCGAGCAGTGGCCCGTGCTCGACGGCGACGAGCCAGTCTCACCTCTCCGGGCGATGAACGAGGCGAGCCGGGTGGTCGCCGCGCACCAGATCACCCGCCTGACCAGCGGGCGCCTGCGGGTGAGCGACCTGGAGCCAGAGGCCGCCATGACACTGACCCTGTTCGGCCTGCATGGACTGGACGAGCTGCCCTACGACGAGGCCCTCAACCTGTCCCGTTCGCTGAGCATCCGGCTCGAGACGCGGCAGGCCGGCTACACGGCCGAAGGCCCCATGCTCGGCATCAACCAGCAGGAACGGCCCAGCCGCCGCACCTCCAGCCGCAGCGCCGAGAGCGTGGGGTACCATGCCCCGGTGGTGCGTTCAGGCTCCAAGCTGCGCGTGGTCGAGCCCGCAGAACGCCACCCACGCCGCTGCGAGGTCCCGCAGACCGAATGGGATGCCCTGTGCGGGCTCATCATGGCATACCGCCGGGGCGATATCCCTGTGGCGCGGGCCTACCTGCAGCAGCAGGAGCGCTTCGGTCCGCGGCTGCTGGACCTGCTGGCGGTGTGGACAGCGCAGGTCGGCGACGAGACGCTGCGCAAGGAGGGGGAAGCCATGCTGTTCGGTCTGCGCGGGGCGGGGCAGCCGTGAGCGCGCCAGTACCGCCCCGGGTCGCTCAGGGCGCGCGTGGCCTGCAGTCCTATGCCTGGCGGGACTCGTACAAGACCTCGGCGGCGAATGCAGCTTCCGGGCCCGTTGACCTGCTGCACGACTTCTACGTGCCCGCGCTGCAGCGGTCCGTGCGCTACGACCGGCTGGCCGGGTACTTCCGCTCGACGTCGCTGGCAGCCGCTTCCCGCGGGTTCTCGACCTTCGTCAACCGCGGCGGGACGCTCCGGCTGATCGTCGGGGCTGACCTGGACCCCGAGGACGTACGCGCCATCCTCGCCGGCGATGCCCGGTTGCTGGAGCGCCGGTTGTGCGGCGAGCTCACCGGACGAGCGCAGTGGCCCACCGCCGTCACGCGGGGCGTGGACCTGTTGGCCTACCTGGTCAGCCAGGGATGCCTGGAGGTCCGGGTCGCCTTCCACGTGCACCGACAGACGGGTACTCCGCTGGCGCTGACCAGCCAGGACGATGGCTACGTCCACGAGAAGTGGGCCGTCTTCACCGACGAGTACGGCCAGCAGCTCTATGCCGCCGGCTCGCTCAACGAGTCCCAGACCGCCCTCACCCTCAACGCGGAGAACCTCGAGGTCTTCTGCTCGTGGTGGGGAGAGCACGACGCCCGCCGCGTGAAGGCTGCCCAGGAGGACTTCGAGCGGACCTGGCAGGGTGGCAATCCGTACCTGCGGGTCATGCCCCTCCCGGAGGCGGTACGAGCGGCCCTGGTGACGGCGGGGGCGCAGGTGCGCGAGCCGGTGGAGGTGGACGGCAGCAGCGCCGCTGTCCGCCGCGTGGCCCCGCCGTCCGCCCGCGAATGGCTGCGGTTCGCGCTCGTGAGGGACGGCCCCAAGCTGCCTGGGGGGCGCTTTGTGGGCATGTACACGGCACCGGTGGAGCCCTGGCCCCATCAGGAGATGGTGGCCCGGCGGCTGGTGGAAACCTGGCCATACAGCTTCCTGCTGTGCGATGAAGTGGGCCTGGGCAAGACGATCGAGGCGGGCCTGGCCATCCGCTCTCTGTACCTGGCCGGTCTGGCACGGCGGGTGCTGGTGGCTCCGCCGGCCAGCCTGACGCTGCAGTGGCAACGCGAGATGGCCAGCAAGTTTCTCCTGCCCTTTGCGCGGGCGCTCTCAGGTCAGCCACCGCGCCACGCCTACCTGCACCCCTCCGAAGAAGAGCGTCCCAGCTCGTCCGTGTACGCCCCCGCGCTCAGCATCGTCTCCACCGGCCTGGTGGCCCGCCGAGACCGCCGCAAGGAGCTGCAGGCCGCTGACCCATACGACATCGTGCTCATCGACGAAGCCCACTGCGCGACCCGCCGCAATCCCACCGCGGGCGCGCGGGCCGCGCCGGAGTACGGCCAGCTCTACCAGGTGCTGCGGGACGAGTTGCGCGGCAAGACGCGGGCCCTGTGGCTGGCCACGGCCACCCCTATGCAGCTGGACCCGGTGCAGGTCAGCGACCTGGCAGAGCTCACGAACCGGGTCGGCTGCTTCCAGTTCGACCCCAGCCTCACCATGGCCTACTACCAGGCCCTCGGACAGCTGGTCCGCGGCTCGCCGCTGCCAGAGGCAGGCTGGAGTTTCCTGCGGAGCACGATCCGGCCTTTGGAACAGGCCGACCCCTTCCTGTGGCGCTTCCTGCAGGATGCAGTGCTCGACGCGCGCATCCGCATGCCGATCGCGAGCTGGCTGAGCCGCGGCACGGTGCCGCACGGCGTGGACCTCAAGAACAGCCTGCGGTTCCTGTTCGCCGCCGCGCCGCTGTCGCGGATCATGCTGCGCCACACGCGGCCGCTCCTGGAGGTCTACCGGCAGAATAACCAGCTCGGCGCCAACCTGGCCACGCGCCGCATCCTGCCCATACCGCGGATCACGTTCTCGCCTGCCGAGCGTGCCGCGTACGACGACCTCAAGGCATACTGCGACGAACTGCGCCGGCAGCTGAGTGCGAATGGCCGGCAGGCCGAGCGCGCCAACCTCCAGTTCTACCTGACCATGCTGCGGCTACGTCTGGCGTCCAGCCTGTTCGCCATCCGCCAGACCCTGGCAAGGCGCCGCGAACGGGTGCGCCTGACCCTGGAGGAACACCTGGTTGCAGAGGAAGACGAGGAGCAGCCGAACCTTGCGGAGATGATTCAGGACACCGAGATCGAGGACGACCGGGCAGTGGTGGCCGCGTTCCTCCAGGGACGCACTACCGCAGACCTGCAGTGGGAGTATGCTCGGCTGGAACGCATGCTGGAGCAGCACGGGGCCATCCGCGGCCGTCCCGCCAAGACCCAGACGCTTCTCGAAGTCATCGAGCAACGGCGCGAGGCCCGCCCGGGCCGCTTCCGGCAGACCGTGGTCTTCACTCGTTTCTACGATACGCTCACCGACATCCGCGACACGCTGCTGCAAGTGGAACCCCACCTTCTGCTCGGCACGTATTCAGGGCAGGGGGGACAGTACCTGGACCCCGACTGCTGGCAGTTGCGCGGCGCCGAGCGGGACGAGATCAAGAACCGCTTCTGCGACGGCGAGATCGACGTGCTGCTGTGCACGGACGCCGCCGCCGAGGGCCTGAACCTGCAGACAGCGGACCTGCTCATCAACTTCGACCTCCCATGGAACCCCATGAAGGTGGAACAGCGCATCGGGCGCATCGACCGCATCGGCCAGCTGCACGAGGAAGTGTCTGTCCTCAACCTGGCGTACGCCGACTCGGCCGAGCAATTCGTGTACGAGCGCCTGCTGCAGCGCCTGAGCACGGCTGCCGGCGTGGTGGGGAGACAGCAGGTCAGCTTGCTGCCCGTCAGCGTCGAGGAGTTCGATGCGCTGGCGGCCGGGCGCCTGTCGGAACGGGAGCTGGAGAAGCGCGCGCTGGAGCGGGTGGCCGCGCAGCAACAGCGTGCCGCCAGCATGGAGATGCCTGCCACCGAGCTGTTCGACGTATATCAGCGCATCACCCGTGTCTATCGCCAGTCACGCCTCCCGGTGAGCCTGGACGACATCGCCGCCACCCTGCAGGAGTCGACATACCTGGCGCAGATGGGCTGCCGGACACGGTCCAGCCCAGCCGGCCAGGCCCTGGAGATCGCTGGCATGGAGGGCCTGCCGCACGGTGCCGTACTCACCACGGCGCGAGCCCTGCACGACAAGCAGAAGCTCGATGGCCGGCAGCGCTCCATCCACTTCGCGAGCTACGGGGATGCGGTCTTCGAGGGCCTTCTTGACCATGTCCTGCGGCACCCGCCGCCGGCGTGCGTGCGGCGCCTCAGCGTCCGGCTCGCGCTGATCCCGACAGAAGTCGTGGGCTACCTGGTCAGCGTGCGCGCGCCCGACGGCAGCACCAGCGCACGTCTGGTGACCTGCTGGGCCGACACGCAGGACCTGGAGCTGGCAGAGCAGGTCAGCCCCGACGCTGACGCGGTCAGCCACGCGGAAGACGCGCTGCGCCGCGAGGCCGAACAGGAGTTCGCCGCAACGGTTGCGGTGAAGCGGCTGGAGCAGGACAACCGGCGAGCCGGACAGGCCCAGGTGGTCCTGGACTGCCTGCTGGCAGAGTGGCTGCTGTCTTCCGTCCGGACGCGGTCCAGTGCCGGCGACCAGTTCTGGGCGCTGCTGGCAGAGGCGCGGCGGACATGCGCCGACCGCGAACTGAGTGCCCACCCGCTTCCTGCCGACTGGTTGCGCCGGATCGACGGGCGGGTGCCCGCCGAGCTGCACATACCGCGGATCGGCGATGAGGGCTGGTTGCCCGCAACTCAGCCGCTGCTGGAGGCCGCGCTGGAACTGGCCGAGCGGGAAGCCAACAGGATGAAGAGGAAGAGAAGCGAGTGCCGTACGGACCAGGTGCTGGAGCGGCTGGCGCGCCTGCGGGAGCAGTTCGGCGATGCTCTGCAGTGAATCGCTGCTGTCCCATGCCCGGCAGGTTGCCCGGACGCACACGCCGATCAGGTTGTGGCCGGACGGCCTGCCCCAGCGCGTGGAGCCCGTGTAGTAGCAGTAGTACGTGCCCTCCCAGGCGACCAGGAACGGATCGATCACCCGCCCGTCCGCGTTCCAGGTGTTCTCCGGCCCGGTGTTGAAGATCCGCTGCGGCGCGGACCAGGTGTGTAGATCCTCCGAGAAGGCCAGGCACAGGTAGTGCGGGAAATCGCGGTACTGCTGATAGCAGAGGGCCCACCCGTTCGGCGTGCGGATCGCGTTGCCCGGCGAGGCGTACCCTTCGGGCGAGATCACGCGGATGGGAGCGAAGGAGACGAAGTCCGCCGTCGTCGACAGGCCGATGTGCCAGGTCGCCGCCGCCGGCTCGTAACAGGTGCAGAAGACGTGGGCGAGCCCCTCGTGCAGCAGCACCGCCGGATCGCGCAGGTGCCTGTCCGGCAGCCGCCACACCGGGTTGGCGAGGCGGGCGTCCGCGAACTGGTCCATCGCGTTCTCCTCCGCGTCGCGCCGGGTGTTGACTTCCAGCCCCCGGGTTCCGTATACCTTGGCCGCATGCCAGTCCAGGCCTCCCACGCCTTGCCACAGGAGCGACCCGCGACGTGACCGAATTGCGAGCGGGCACGGGGCCGCTGTTCACGGACCCGGACCCGGATGCGGCGCGCGCGTTCTTCCGCACCAAGTCGCGCGCCCTCAAGGACAAGGTGACCACGGTCCGCGAGGCAGTGGCCCGTCACGTCCACGACGGCGACTACCTGGCCTCCGGGGGCTTCGGCGCCAACCGCATCGCGACGGCCGCCCTGCACGAGATCCTGCGGCAGCGGCGGCGCGACCTGGGCTTCGCCGGGCATACGGCCACGCACGACTTCCAGATCCTGGCGGCCGGCAACCTGGACGGCGGCCGTCTGCTGGCCCGCGTCGACGTGGCCTATATCGTCGGCCTGGAGGCGCGCGGCCTGTCGCCCCAGGCCCGGCGCGTGATGGAGAGCGGCCAGGTGGAGGTGTGCGAGTGGACCAACTTCGCCCTGGCCTGCCGCCTGCAGGCCGCCGCGGCCGGCATACCGTTCCTGCCCGCGCGCAACATGCTCGGCACGGACACCTTCGCGCGCAGCGCTGCCAAGGAGATCCGCTGTCCGTTCACCGGCAAGAAGGTGGTGGCCTTGCCGGCGCTGTACCCGGACGTCGCCGTCATCCACGTCCACGAAGCCGACTGCTTCGGCAACTGCCGCATCCACGGCATCTCCGTGGCCGACCGCGAGCTGGCCCGGGCCGCCAAGCGCGTCATCGTGACGACCGAACGGCTCGTCAGCACCGACGAGATCCGCCGCACGCCGCACGCCACGGCGATCCCGGCCTTCTGCGTCGACGCGGTGTGCGTCGTGCCCCACGGCTCCTATCCGGGCAACATGCCCGGCGCCTATTACTCCGACGAGCGGCACCTGCGCGAATGGCTGAATGCCGAGCGCGACGAGAACGAGCTGCGCCGCTTCCTGGCGCGGATCATCTACGGAGTCAGCGACTTCGGGGAGTACCTGGAGGTCTGCGGCGGCGCCGCGCGGCTGGCGGAGCTACGCGAGCTGGAGCTGCACCCCGGCCAGCAGCGAAACAAGTGAGGGCACCGGAAGGCCATGGCCGACCCCGAGTACAATCCCATGGAGTTGATGATCTGCGTCGCCGCCCGCCTGCTGGAAGACGGCGCGACGGTGGGCGTGGGCACCGGCGCGCCGTGCGCCGCCGCCATGCTCGCGCAGCGGACCACCGCGCCGCGCCTGTTCATCGCCTTCGAGGCCGGCGGCCTGGCGCCGCAACTGCCCTCGATGCCCATCTCCGTGGGCGACTCGCGCACGTTCTGGAAGGCGCTGATGGCCAGCAGCATGATGGACGTGCTGGAGGCCTGCCAGCGCGGCATGATGGACTACACCTTCCTGGGCGGCGGGCAGATCGATCCGTACGGCAATCTCAACTCGACGGTGATCGGTCCGTACGAACAGCCCAAGGTGCGCTTCCCCGGCAGCGGCGGCGCCAACGACTTCGCCAGCTTCTGCTGGCGCACCATGGTGATGACCCGCCAGGACGCGCGCCGGTTCGTCGAGAAGCTCGACTTCTGCACCACGCCCGGCTACCTGGACGGCCCCGGGGCGCGCGAGGCAGCCGGCCTGCCGGCAGGCTCGGGGCCCTACAAGGTCATCACCGATCTGGCGGTCCTCGGGTACGACGCGACGACCTGCCGGATGCAGGTGGAGAGCCTGCATCCGGGCGTCACGCTGGAGCAGGTGCAGGCCAACACCGGCTTCGAGCTGCGGTGCGCGCCCGCGCTCGGCACCACTGAGCCGCCGCGGCCGGAAGAGCTGACGATCCTCCGCGAGCAGGTGGACCCCTACCGGTACGTGATCGGGCGCTGAGGCGGGCCCGGGCGAGCCGCGCCGGGCGCGCCCTGCCAGCAGCCGCGGGGCCGCAGGCTGCAGGCCCAAGGCAAGTGGCCGCCGGGCGCACCTCACTGGCGGCCCGACGTCTCGATCCCGTACGCCCGCAACTTCTGCACCAGCCCCCAGCGGCTCAGCCCCAGTTCCGCGGCAGCGTGCGTGCGGTTGCCCTGGTGCCGGGCCAGCGCCGCCACCAGCATCTCGCGCTCCACCTGCCCCACCACGTCCCGGAGCCTGCTGCCGCTGCCGGCCGCGACCGTGGCCACGGCGGACAGGCCGGGCCCGGCACCCGCGCCAGCGACCGCCTCGGACAGATGCCCGGTATCGATGCGTTCCTCGCCGGCAGCCAGCAACGCCGCGCGCGCCACCTCGTTCTGCAGCTCGCGGATGTTGCCCGGCCACGCGTACCGGCAGAGCGCGTCCATGGCCGCAGCGGTGAAGCCCGCGGGTACCCGTCCCCGGCCACTGCCTGCCTGCAGCCGGGACAGGAAGTGCTGCGCCAGCTCCGGGATGTCCTCGCGGCGATCGCGCAGCGGCGGCAGGAGGATCGGGAACACGCTGAGACGGTAGAACAGATCCTCGCGGAACCGGCCGGCCGCCACTTCGGCGCGCAGGTCGCGGTTGGTGGCCGCCATGACCCGCACGTCGACGTGGCGCACCTGGTCCTCGCCGACGCGGCGCACCTCGCCCTCCTGGATCGCGCGCAGCAGGCGCACCTGCAGAGCAGGCGTGGTCTCGCCGATCTCGTCGAGGAACAACGTGCCGCCTGCGGCCGCTTCGAACAGACCGGGGCGATCCGCCGTGGCGCCGGTGAACGCACCGCGGCGGTGGCCGAACAGCTCGCTCTCCAGCAACTGCTCGGGCAGTGCCCCGCAGTTCACCGCGACGAAGCGGCCCCTGGCGCGCGGTCCTTCGCCGTGGATGCAGCGCGCCAGCACCTCCTTGCCAGTGCCCGTCTCTCCCGCCAGCAGCACGGTCGCGTCGCTGTCGATCACCTTGGCGGCCAGCGCGCAGACGCGCTCCATGGCGCGGCTCCGGCCGATCAGCCCGGCGAACCGGAGACGGCCGTCGATCTCTGCCTGCAGCGACCGGTTCTCCTGCTCCAGCCGCGCCTTGTCGCGCTCCAGCGACAGGATCCGCAAGTGGGCGCGGATGCGCGCCCACAGCTCCGCCTCGTCGGTGGGCTTGGTCACGTAGTCGTCCGCGCCCGCGTCCAGCGCCCGCACCTTGTCCTCGGTGCTGCCGCGCGCCGTCAGCATGATGACCGGCACGGCGGCCCAGCGCGGCTCGGCGCGCATGCGCCTGAGCACCTCCAGGCCGTCCATTCCCGGCATCATCCAGTCGAGCAGCACCAGATCGGGCGCCTCGGCGGCCAGCCGCTCCAGGGCCTGCGCGCCGTCCGTGGCCACGATCGTGCGATAGCCCTGTTCGGCTAGCTGCTGCTCGAGCAGGTCCACGTTGAACGGCTCGTCGTCCACGATGAGGATGCGCGCCGGCGGCACGGCCGGCGCCGCGGGCTTGTCGGCCGGAAGCGCCTCCGCGGCTGGCGGCGCCTGGTCTAGGGGCCTGTCGCCGTTCACGGCTGCGAGTCCTCCTTGCCTGCCGGTGGCGGGGGCGCGCCGCCGCCGCGGGCGGAGCCGTCACGAGGCCCGGGGCAGGCGCCGCCCCCAGGGCCGGCCGCGGGCTGGCAACCCTCGCCAGCGGCCGCGGCGTCCGCGCGGCGACTCGTCAGGCTCTCGAGTCGGCGCAGCAGTTCGTCCGCGCTCGCCGCGATGTTGTCCAGGTTGCGGCGCTGGCGCTCGTCCAGCTCGGCGCCCACGCGCCGCGCCAGCAGGCGCGCGTATCCCAGGACCGCGTTCAGCGGGGCGCGCAGATCGTGCGCGATCGCCGCCACGAACTGCTCCTGCGTGCACCGCATGGTCGCCAACTGCCGCCGAGCCTCGGCCAGCTCGCTGTCGCGTTCGCGCAGGCAGGCCCGGCACTGCTCCAGTTGTCGCTGCAGCTCGTCGACAACGCCCTGGCACATCGTGCTGCCTCCCTGCCCGACTCGGCGCTGGCGCCGCTCACCGCGAACGGCGGCCAATATACCCAGCCTCGACCGCGGCAGCCAAGAAACCTGCATGGGGCAGCCGCGGCCAGGCGCATGGCCCCGCGGCTGCCTCTTCAACGTCCGACCCGCCACCCGTGGGCGCGGGCCCTGGCGGCCTCTCCAGGACCCGCGCCCCAGTGCGCTCAGAAGTTCTGCACTCCGAAGATCGCGTAGGCCTGCAGGGCGATCCCCGCCAGCGCGATCAGCGCCGGCACCAGGAGTTCGCGAACGTGTGCCATGGTCTGTATCCTCCTACAGTGTGGGTGAGTGGTGCACGGACCCGAACGAGATGTAGGCGAGCCGTGCGGTGAGTACGGGAACGGCGACCAGAGCCACCAGTGCGCACAGCGTCTCCAGCAACTGGCCCGCCACCTGGTGCCTGGCGAGGAAAGGCGGCGCCGTGGCAGCCTGCAGCAGCGCGGCGACGTCCGCATATCCCAGACCCGCGGCCGATGCCAGCGCCGTGGTGCCGTAGGCGTTGGCGGCACGGACATCGGCCCCGCCCGCCAGCAGCACGGACACGGTCTCGGCGTGCCCCTCCTGCGCCGCGTACAGCAGCGCGGTGTTGCCGATGCGGCCGCGGGCATCCACGTCGGCGCCGTGCGCCATCAGGAGACGGACCATCTCTGTCCGGCCCTGAGCCGCGGCGATCATCAGGCTGGTGTTGCCCTCCAGGTCCGGTTGATCTGCGGGTGTTCCCTGCGCCAGCAGCGCCTCGACGCGGGCGTTGTCGCCGCTGCGGACGGCGTCCGGCAGATCGCCGGCGGCGCCTGCACCAGCGGCCAGCAGCGTGGCGGCGGCGATGATGATCAGCGTGCGGTTCATGGCGGCCCTCCCTTTCTTCCTGGCGTCCGCCCTCCCGAACGCAACGGGCGTGCCAGGCGCACCAGGGCGGCGGCCACGAAGCGCCTTCCTAATCCTCAACTACTTGTTGCCGAAAGGGATACGTGTGGACGGAGGCAGCGGATTGGGGAGGCCTGGAGGAGGTGGCAGGACTGGCAACCGAATTGGCTTCCAGGCGGGCCGCTCGACTTCAATCGATTGCGGCTCAATGTGATCGGATGGTGCCCATCCGCTTGGCACCACCGTCAACATCCTTGGCAGTACATGCGCGCCGCGACGCCGGCGCGCCCGCGCGGCCGTTACCGCTCACCCCGCCGTGCAGAGCTCGCGTATCAGATCGATGTAGAACTTGAAGTTGGCGAACGGCACGTCCGGCGGCACGGCGTGGTCGACCATGGGCGAGAACCCGCCTTCGGCGACCAGCGCCGGCACGCGCGCCATGACCTCCCGCTCGATGTCCGCCCTGGTGCACCCGTCGCGCAGCGCGCGCTTGTCGATGTTGCCCATGAGCAGCAGCCTCTTGCCGTGCTGGCGCCGGTAGGCGGCGGCGTCGCAGCCGGCCGCCACCTCCAGCGGGTAGATGAGATTCACGTCGGCCTCCAGCCACAGCGGGATCAGCTCGTCCACGCGGCCGTCGCTGTCGACCATGATGATGTCGATCCCGGCCTGCCGCAGCGTCCGCGTCACCCGCTGCAGCGGCTCGCTCATGAACTGGCGAAAGAGCTGCGGGGAGATCAGCGGACCGGTCTTCATGGCCATGTCCTCCCAGACGCTGCCGAAGTCGATGCCGGGGACCTCGTCCAGCGCCCGCTCGATCACGCGCAGGACGAAATCGGCCAGGAATTCGGTCATCTCGTGCACCAGGTCGGGGCAGTCGTAGTACCACAGCGCCAGATTCTCCATGCCGACCCAGTTGCGGATCCAGCCGTAGTAGGAGCCGGCGCTGATGCCCAGCGGGAAGTCGCGGTGCGCGTAGCAGCGCTTCAGGTAATCCCAGTACTCCGGGTACCGGTTCGCTGCCGCCGGGTCGAGCCGCTTCTTCCACCGCTCCCACGTGTCGCGATCGCGCACCGGGTAGCGGATCCACTGCGACATGCCGATCTCCCGGTCGGTCCAGCGCCGGGTCAGCCCCCCGAACTCGTCCTCGACCAGCGACCAGCTCGCGGTCTGCTCGATCACCTTGGTCTCCAGCGGCGGAAACGGGCCCAGGTGCAGCGGGATCGTCTCCATGCGGTCGAAGCCGAAGAAGCTGTTGAAGTGCACGTCCCACGGCATGCCCTCGCGCAGCCAGCGCTGCCGCGTATCGGCAAAGGTCCACTGCGGCATGAGGAAGACCCGGTCGGGCGATCCATAGCGGAACGTGGCGTGGAAGCGTTCGCGAGCATCCATGGCGATGTCTCCTGTGACAGCCCCGGCAGCCCCGGCAGCGCTGGCAGCGCACCAGCCGGCCGCAAGCTAGCGAAACTGCCGGCCTCCGGCAACGGGCGGCCGCCGCGCGCCGGCTGCCCGCAGAGGGTCGCCGCCGAGCCGGCGACTTGTCTGCCCCGGCCCCATTGCCGACCTTGGCCGGCGGCGCCGGCCAGCCACCGGGTCGGGCGCGGCGGGGACCGACACGCGGCCACCGCAGGACAGGCTGGCGCATGGAACCGGGCTCCGTTGCGGCTGGTCATACCGGATGCGGAAGCTGGCGCCGTCTGGTGCGGCGCAGCGGCGTGGTCCGGTTCGTGAAGGGATTCCGCCGGGCTGCCGCGGCCCATCGCCGCCGCGATGGCCGGAGGATCTGCCGGTCTGCCAACGCGCCGGGCCGGCAGGCATCAGGAGCGATGCTCGTGAGGAACCTGTGCAGCAGGCGAGGGCCACGGATCGCGCTGGCAGCCGCGGTCCTCGCCGTCGCCGTGGTCGCAGCGGCCTTGCCGGCCGGAGCCGGCGCGCGTGCGGACCGGCACTCCCGGGCCAATCGGGCCCTGTCCCATGACCGGCGGGTGGCCCGCCCGACCGCGGTGCAGCGCGACCGGCGCGGTGGGCCGGCGCACCGCACTCGACCCGCCGGCTACTGTCCGGTCTGGGTCCGCCCGTCCATCCTGTGGCCGCGCCTGGGCACCTTCGTTACCTACCTGCCGGCGCCGTGGGCAGTGGTGCGCGTCGGCCCTTATTGGTACGACTGCGCGAGCGGCGTGTGCTACAGCGCGGTGCCGGGCGGCTGGGTGGTGGCCAGCCAGCCCTGCTGGTCCCCCTGCACTCCCTGCTGCGCGGCAGCCGCCCGCGGTGCGGGCCTGCTCCCGCGCCTGACGGCCGCCAGCGGCCAGGATGCGGCCCAGCAGGCCAGGGATCGCTATGCGTGCCATGTGTGGGCGGTGGCCGAGTCCGGGTACGACCCGCTCGGCGGGGGCACCGCGTCCGAGGTGCTGCAGGCCGCCTACCGCGATGCCGTGATCGCGTGCATGGAGGCGCGCGGGTACCGGGTCGAGGAGGAGGACGACCCGGCAGACTGATCGGCGCGGGCTGGCGCGCGGCGCCTCGCTCGTCAGGCGGCCATCTGCGAAAGGAACCGCAGCCATGCGCGAGGTGGTCATCGCCGGTGCCGTGCGCACGGCCATCGGCAAGTTCGGCGGCAGCCTGGCGGAGGTGCCGCCGGTCGAACTCGGCGCCACGGTGGCGCGTGCCGCCCTGGCGCGCGCGGGGGTGCCGGCCGGGGAGCTGGGCGAGGTGATCTTCGGCCACGTCATCCAGGCCGGCGCGGGCCTGAATCCGGCGCGCCAGGTGGCCCTGCGCGCCGGCGTCCCCGTGCGCGTGCCCGCGTACACGGTCAACAAGGTGTGCGCCTCGGGCATGAAGGCGGTGGCGCTGGGTGCCCAGGCCATCGCCTGCGGCGAGCACGATGTCGTGCTGGCCGGCGGCATGGAGTGCATGAGTGCGGCGCCCTTCCTGCTGCGCAAGGCGCGCTGGGGCTACCGCCTGGGGGACGACACGCTGCTCGACGCGCTGCTCTCCGAGGCCCTGCAGGATCCCGGCGAGCAGTGCCACATGGGCATCACTGCGGAGAACCTGGCGGCCGAGTTCGGCATCAGCCGGGCGGCGCAGGACCGGTTCGCCGTCGCCTCGCAGCAGAAGGCGGCCGCCGCCCAGGCAGCCGGTGCGTTCGGCGCCGAGATCGAGCCCGTGCTGGTCCCGCAGCGCCGCGGCGCGCCGCTCCGCTTTGCCGTCGACGAGTTCCCGCGGCCCGCGACCACCCTGGCAGGGCTCGCCGAGCTGCGCCCCGCGTTCAAGCCGGACGGCTCCGTCACCGCCGGCAACGCCTCGGGGATCAACGATGGCGCGGCCGCCATGGTGCTGCTGGCGGCCGCAGAGGCCCGCCGCCGCGGCATCGTGCCGCAGGCGACCATTGTCAGCTGGGCCAGCGCCGGGGTCGAGCCGTCCCGCATGGGCATGGGCCCCGTCCCCGCCACCCAGGCCGCGCTGGCCCGCGCGGGTCTGAGCCTGGCGGACATGGACACGGTGGAACTGAACGAGGCGTTCGCGGCCCAGACGCTGGCGGTGCTCCAGGCGCTGGAGCTGGATGCCGAGCGCGTGAACCGCAACGGCGGCGCCATCGCGCTCGGCCACCCGGTGGGCGCCACCGGGGCGCGCATCCTCGTGACGCTGGTCCATCTGCTGGCGGCCCGCCGCGCCGCCCATGGTCTGGCTGCGCTGTGCGTGGGCGGGGGCCAGGGCATGGCCATGGTGGTGCGGCGCGACGCCTGAGCGCAGGCACGGGCGGGCGACGGGCGCAGCGCGGCGGTGCGGGCGCGGCGCGGCGGTGCGGGCGCACCCCGGCTGCCGAGCCGCCGCCGTCTCACGCGCCTTGCACGGGAAACCGCTCCAGAGCGCCGCGGTAGGTCAGGCCCAGCACCGCCCGCCCGCGGGCGGCGTTGCAGAAGGCGTCCGCGGCCGGCAGGCCGGCAATGTGCAGCACCTCCAGGCGGACACCCTCGGCTTCCACCGCCAGCCGGCAGGCCTCGGCCAGGTCGTGGCGGCAGACCGCCCCGACCCCCTGCCGGCCGAGCGGCCGCCGGCGCTTGTCGATGCCGAGCCGGGCGTCCACGACCGAACAGGGACGCAGCACGACGATCGACAGGCCGAAGGCCTCGTGGAACTGGCGGCACATCTCCTCCTGCAGCCTCTTGCACACGGCGTACAGCGAGCCGTCGGGCCGGCGCACGTCGGCGCTGAAGAACACGCCGCGCGGGTGCTGGACCTGGCACGAACCCACGTGCACCACGCGCCGCAACTGGCGCTGCCGGGCCACCTCGAGCACGTTCCACAATCCCTTGAGGTTGACCAGCCAGGGACGGTCGTCGCCCGCTTCGTACCCGTTGCCCACCCCGCCCAGCACCGCCGCATGGATCACCGCGTCCATGCCGTCCATGGCCGCCCGCACGTGCTCGAAGTCGGCGATGTCGCCATGCATGACCTCGCCTTCCCAGGCCCCGTCCAGGTCCTCGTACGCGGCCCACGCTGCTGGCCCGCAGTCCACCGCGCGGACCTCGTGCCTGTCCCGCAGGTTGGCCAGGATGGCCCGCCCCACCCAGCCGGCGGCACCGAAGACGACGATGCGCTGCGAACCAGTACCCATGGTGTGCTCTCCCGTGCCCTCGCCGCTCTTGCGCGCCCCTCTGCCGAGCAAGTTCGCCGATCCGCCTGCCGGGCGCCAGAGAGGCGGCGGCAGGGCCGGCGCCGCCGGCCGCCCCCGGGTTGGACAGCGAGGCCTGCGGCGGCCACATTTGTCTGCCATCCTGGTCTGCCCCGGCCTGCGGTCGCCAGGAGCGCTGGCAGGAGGACACCGCCGTGTCGATGGCTCTCGAACCGGCCTGCGTGGGCCGTCTCGAACTGCGCAACCGCATCGTCCGGTCCGCCACCGCCGAACGTCTGGCCGATCCGGAGACGGGCAGGCCCCTGCCGGCCCTGGCCGAGCACTATCTGGCGCTGGCGCGGGGTGGCGTCGGACTCGTGGTGACCGGCCACACCTACGTGCACCGGCGCGGGAAGGTGAATCGCTGGATGGCGTCCATGGCGGACGACGAGGTGATTCTCCCGTGGAAGAGGGCCATCGCGCCGGCCCGCAGCGAAGGGGCGCGCCTCATGGCGCAGCTCAACTTTGCCGGCGGCGCCGCGGATCCGCAGACGACGCCGGACGCGCTGTCGCCGTCTGGCGTGGCCGTGACCGAGGGAGCACGGCCGGTGGCCATGTCCGCCACGGACATCGACCTGGTGCTGGACGCCTTCGCCCAGGCGGCCCGGCGCGCCGTGGAGGCGGGCTTCGACGGCGTGCAGTTGCACGCGGCCCATGGCTACCTGGCCTGCCAGTTCCTCACCCCCGCCACCAACCACCGCGACGATGCGTGGGGCGGCGACGCGCCGCGCCGGCGAGCCTTCATCCTGGCCATGGTCGCGGCGGTTCGTGGCCAGGTGGGCTCCGGCTGCCCCATCTGGATGAAGCTGGGCGTGGCCGGCGACGCGGCCAGCGGGCTGCGCGCCCCCGAAGGGGCCGAGGCCGCGGCGGCGGCGGCGGCGGCAGGCGTGGACTGCATCGAGATCAGCCACGGGCTCGGAATGCCCCTCGAGCGGGACCGAGCCCGCGAAGCCGAGTACCTGCCGCTGGCCGCGGCGGTCCGGGCGCGCGTGGGGCCCGGGTTCCCCCTGGCGCTGGTGAGCGGCTTCCGCTCGCTCGGCTGCATGGACGAAGTGCTCGCGTCCGGAGTCGTGCAGCTCGTCAGCATGTCGCGGCCGTTCATCGCCGAGCCCGACCTGGTGCGCCGCTTCGCTGCCGACCCGCAGCGCGTCGTCCTGTGCACCCGCTGCAACCGCTGTCGGCCGACGCCGCCGGCCACCACGATCGAGTGCCGCAACCGAGAGGTGTTGGCGCGGCGCGCAGGCCGCTGAACCGACCCCGGCGCCGGCGGCGGGGGTGCGCAGCGAACGAGCCTCGACCGAGCGTCTTCGCTCGCCATGTCACAAGGAGGCATGCCTTGACGACCAAGCGGTATCGCGTTGCCGTGGTCGGCGGC
>CAZPXM010000014.1:34917-42414 GCA_964591015.1 uncultured Gemmatimonadaceae bacterium | reverse complement strand
GGGTCTGGGCGCTGGTAGTGGCAGTGGGTGCGGCCGGGATCCGCTCCGCAGCGGCCCAGGAGGCACCGGCGCAGCAGGCAGTGATCGACACGGCGATGGTGCTGGTCAAGCTCGCGCCGGCGCTGGAGTCCGCCGGCGACCGCGAGCTGGCCGAAGAGCTGTACCGGCTGGTGGTGGGCCGCTATCCGGGCACGTCCGCCGCGGCGCTGGCAGCCGAGCGACTGGCAGCACTGGGCAGCGTGCGGCGCCAGGGCGGCGGCCGGGTCGGGTTCGTGGTGTACAACACCCTCTTTGGCACCTGGCTGGGGATCGCGACCCCGGTGGCGCTCGGCGTGAACGACAACAGCACCGCGTTCGGCGCGGGCCTGCTGGCGGGGGGCACCCTGGGGTTTCTTGCGTCCAACGCCTACGCCGACGCTCACCCGCTGTCGCGCGGCCAGGCCAGCGCCTACACGTGGTCGACGCTGTGGTTGAGCTGGCAGGCCATCGGCTGGCGGGCGGTGTTCGACATCGGCCGGAAGCGGGAATGCCAGGCCGATCAGTACCCCCCGGGGTGCCGGCACACGACCCCGGGCGAGGCGCCCTGGGTCGCGGCCGTGGCGGGCGGCCTGAGCGGGGCGGCCACCGGCCTCGCGCTGAGCCGCCTGCCGCTCCAGCTCGGTGACGTCGAGCTGGTGCAGCACGCGGGGCTGTGGGGCACCTGGTACGGTCTGGCCGCATACGTGCTCACGCACGACGACAGCCGCCGCGGCGATCCGCTGCTGACGTTCCTGCTGCTGGGCGGCGACGCCCTGGCGGCCGCCGCGATCCCGGCGGCGCGCGCCTGGAAACCGACCGAGGGGCAGGTCCGTATCACCAGCATCGCCGGATTCGCCGGCGGCATTGCCGGCCTGGGCGTGGACCTGCTCGCCGATGTGAGGGACGACGACGCCGCCATCCTGATCCCCACGCTCGGCGCCACGGCGGGCCTGGCTGCCGGGGCAGCGATGACGCGGATGGTCGGGGGAGCAGGCCGGGAGCGGGCCCAGGCTACGGCGCCGCCCGACCTCGCGCTGGTCAACGTGGGCGACGGGGTGCGCCTGGGGCTGCCCTGGCCGCAGCTCGCGGCGGTCGCCGCTGCCGGTCGCCACGGCCGGACGCGCGGCCAGCCGGGGCTGCGCCTGGCGTTGCTCGAGGCCCGGTTCTAGGCCGGACACTCCTTTCCAGCGGCGCCGGCCAGCCGACCTTCGTGCCGGTTCACTCCTGTGCGTCGCGCTGACCGGCAAGGAAAAGCTCCAGTACCTCGAACTCGTCCAGCGCCCGGCTGTAGAGCCGGACAGCATGCAGAGTGCCCAGCCAGGGCCGGTCACCCGTGGCTTCGTTGGCCAGCATCAGCCGGTACTCCCCGTCCCAGTTGCCGAAGTCGCCTGCGGCGAACCCGGTCGCCTGCTCGGCCCCGTTGACATACAGGTGGGTCTGGCCCGAAGGCTCGCGCACGAAGACGACGTGTGCGGGTCGAGTCACCGGCCGCGCAGGTGGCGAGACGAGTTCCGGCAGACCATTGGTGGAAGTGGACGTTGTGCGCAGGCGAGCCGCATAGCTTTTCCCTGACTGGCCCAGTGTGAAGTTGCGCGCGCCGGTATCCCGGGACAGCGACACGATCCGCGCCGGTCCCGTCTGCTCTTCCGAAGCGGGGGTGATCCAGGCCTCCACGGTCAGGGAGTTCGACTGCCGGCAGGCGTCCACAATGCCGCTGGCCGGAGCGTCGGAGTCCAGCAGAACCGGTTTCGCGATGCGCAGGCCCTCGGCGGTCCACTCGACGCAGGTCAGATCGCGGATGCGCAGGTCGAGGCCTGCGGGGCTGCCCGAAGAATCGCCCACCGTGTCTCCTTCGCCCTCGGCGAACAGATACTGCGCCAGCATGCCGGCGCTGCCCGATGCGCCGGGGCGTCTTGCCTGGAACGCCGCTACGGTCCCCGGCTCGGCAGCGTTCCCGGCGCGGTCCCGCACGTTCGCCACGCGAAGCTCATAGCCGGCGGCCGCGACAAGCCCCGCCGCATCCAGCCGCACGGTCCGCCGGTCAGTGCTGAGTTCGGGGTGTGCCAGTGCCACCGGCTCTCCGGTCCCCGCGGCAGTGACCGTGTAGTTTCCCGGCTGTGTGGCGCTGGCTTCGTCGAGGGGTTCCGAGAAAATCACCGCCACCCGGCCTGGTTGCGCGACAGCCACTACGCGCTCCACTGCGGGCGGGGTCTCATCAGGGCCAGAGCTCTCCAGGATCAGCACGTAGTCGGGGTCCGGAGCACCCACCGGCGGCACGAAGGTCAGTGGCCCGGAGTTGGGGTGCTCGCCTGCCGGAATGAGGGTCGCGGTCCGCGGGTCGAACCACGAGGCGCGCACGCCCGCGCCGGTCACCAGCCGCGCGTCCACCGTCACCGCGCGGTATTCAGGCAAGTACGCCAGCGCAACCTGCCCATCCTGGGAGACGGCCGCGGGCACGTAGGCTCCCTCCCGCCCCTGACCGACAGGGATCAGCGAGGGCTCCGGCACCAGTGCGTGCCAGGGGAGCGACAGCATGAGGGCCTTGAGGTACCCCATGTGTAGCGCGCCCTGGAAGTGAATGGCCTCCTGCCAAGGGGTATCCGCTCCCCAGACGGACTCCGGATCGCCCGGCTGCCAGAACCGGTAGACTTCGCTGCACCCGTAGGTGTGCCCCAGCGCGCCGGACAGCACCGCGTTGTAAGCGGCCTTCCGCACCTGGTGAGCGGAGATGCGACGCGTTGCCGGGTCGCGGCTCAGGCCGTCGGTGATGTGCTCGTACCGCGGTTCAGCATCCAGTGTGGGCTTCGCGGGACTCAGGGCGTAGTCTGCCAGGATCATCGCGTAGTTCGGCGCATCCCACGAGTGCCCGGACTGGATCATGTTGAAGTCCAGCCAGTCCGCGTTGTGCCAGAACTGCGACGAGCGCTGCCATCCGTGGGGGTGGTAGGTCATCAGGTGCCGGCCGCCATCGCCCTCGGCAAGCCCCGCCGCCAGTTCCTGGTACACGTCTTCGACCCCGGTTGGCGGCTGGTCGCCACCCAGCACCCACACCAGGTTCGGCGTATCTCGGTACCGCTCACCCAGCCAGCGCCCGTAGGCCCGCGCATTGCCCTGCGTGACTGTCCTCCTGTCGACGACGAGCTCTCCCCAGGCAGGCAGCAGGGCCAGCACGATGCCCTTGCGGCGGGCGATCTCGAAGGCCGCGTCCACGTGGGCGAAATACTTCTCGTTGGGGATGGCCGGATTGCCGTTCAGGAAGGGCAACTCCCCGGCGCGGTTGCGTTGCAGATCCGCATTCCAGAGCGCCAGAATACACTGCACCACATTGAAGCCCTTCGCGCGCCGGTCTTCGAGGTACGCCTCGGTCTCGTCCTCGGTGAGCGAGACCAGCATCTTCCAGCCGGTATCGCCCAGCCAGAAGAAGGGTCTGCCCCGGTGATCGATCAGGTGCCGCTGGTTGTCGCTGACCCGGAGCCGGAAGTCGCCCTCGATCGGCTCCGGCGGCGCAAGCTCCAGGTGACGGACTTCCCGGGTCTCGGCCCGCTTCACCAGCAACACTGCGTCATCGGCGAAGGGAGCGGCCACCGGACGAATGCCACCGCCCTCCAGAGGAGCCCCGGTGGCCGTTGTCCCGGTCGCCGGGTCCAGCCACTGCGTTGCGAATGTGCCCTCGGCGCCGGACAGGTCCAGCGTGGCCTGGGCGCCCCCGGGCAGGTACGCCAGGTATTCCTGCCCGGGATTCGCCAGGCAGTACGCCGTGGAGCAGCCCTGGTTCCAGGGGCGCAGATCAGTCAGGCGCACCTGTCTGGACAGCCGCAGGGCGTAGCCCATGTTGCGTCGCACCGGGTCGTGGCGCGGGTCGAAAGCACTGCCGAGCACCTTGCCGTCGTAGGGGTCCATGAAGATGGGGTTCAGCCCCCGGCAGACGCTCTTCCACACCCACTCCTTGTTCCCGCCGATGCCCCACAGGTGGTCGGTGTCGGTGATGATCACTTTCGAGCCGTCCGCCGCTGGGGGGTCACTGCTGTAGCCGCCATCGGGATTGGGCGAGATCCAGTTCGCCGGGCTGTCGAAGAGCGTCTGGTTCCTGCCGCCCTGGTACTGGAAAGTCATGCCCACCGGGTGTTGCTTCGGCTTTCCCCGTTCATACTCGTGGATCAGGTCGATCATGTGGTACTGCCACTGCGTCGAAGGCGGGTGGTTCTCATTGGAGATCTCGTACAGCACGTTGTCCAGATCGTTCACGGTATCGATGACCTTGCGGACATACGCTTCTTGCAGCGCGGTCACCGCCGGGTCGAGCAGCTCATGAACCCCTATCCCCGGGGGCTTCCCGCCGGACAGGGACCCGCCGACCCCGTTCACGTTGTTTTCCGGGTGGAAGGGATGTGCTTCCCAGGCTCGCGGCACGCACTGGAGTCCCCAGCCCTCGAAGAGCATGATGGAGACATAGATCCCCTTGTCGCCGGCGGACCGTACCCGCTCCCGCAGGCGAGCGAAGTAGCCCTCGTCGAACCTGCTCAGGTCGAATCTCGGCTTGCCGTCCAGTGCTTCGCCGGGGCCCGTGCGCAGCCACGGATGCGGGCTGCAGAGGTGGTGGCGGGGCTGCTGCTCATGGTTCGCACGGGTATCCCACTCCGCCAGCTCCCAGCGCCACAGCCGGATGAAGTTGTGGTTCAGCGCCGCCATCCAGTCGACGTAGGCGTCCCAGTCGAAGGGAGCAGGCGGATCCGTGGGCCCGATATCCTGCAGGTTGTTCCACACATGCGAGCCAACCAGGAGCACCGCTTCACCGGACGGATCCGCGAAATACCGCGGGTTGTCAGGACAGACTCGCAGCGGCCCCGAGGCTGGCGTTGCGTCGGCGGGAAGCCCGTTCATGATGCATACCCCCAGCAAGAATGCGAGCGTCGGTCTCGTCATGGCGCACCTTCCTGCGATGGACCGGCCCAGCGGCGAAGCCTCTCGACGATCTGCCCTCGACGCGGACGGAACCTGACGATGAGCGTTGCCCGCGGCGCGCGTTCGCACCTTTGCCCCCGCCGTTGGAGCGCGCGGCATCGTTCCAGCGTCTCCAGGGACACCGTGACCGCGTATTCGCCAGCCGGCGCGCTGCGACCCCGGCCCCGCGCCACCTCCTTGACCGAGACCTCTGGAATGCCTATGCGCCGATGTACTGCCTCAGCTTGATACGTGGCCACCTGAGAACCCTTCACCGGCTTCTGGCAGACCCTGTCCCGGCAGCAGTTCCCTTCACACCCGTCTGGCCTATAAGAAGGGGGCCTCGACATGATCCACAAGCTAACCGTCAGCCGCGACGATACGATCTACGAGGCGTGGCCCGATGTCACGCTGACCCCATCCGGGAAGCTCGTGTGCGTGTTCTCCGAGTGCACGCACCATGGCGACCGCTCCTACACGCGCATCGTGCTGACCGACTCCACCGACCGGGGCCGCACATGGACGCCGAAGCGCCCGCTCACCGAGCCAACGCATGGCCTGCCGGTGTTCTGGAACTGCGCCCGGCTCACGTGTCTGCACGACGGGCGGCTGGTGGTGGTCGTGGACAAGCTGTTCAGCCCTGAGGGCAGCGCCGCGCCGGAGGACTGCCGGAACTACCTGTTCTTCAGCGAAGACGAGGGCGCGACGGGACCGGGATACCGATCTACTGCGTGCGGGACTTCGTCATCGTGGCCACCGACTACCCGCGGTAGGGCCGGCCGCTCGGGCCCACGCCGGAGCCGGTGTTCATTCGCCGCCGGGGAGAGCACGGCAAGACCGATCCTGTTCCTCTTGGGCCTGGCGCCTTGGGCCTGGCGCCGCCGACCTTGCCCCGAGGGGCGGGGCGACAACCGGCACCAGCGAGCGTGCGACTGCCCTCCGGCTGTGCCCGGGTCGATCTCTGCCCGGGTCGACGCGACTGCCTGTCGCCGCGGCAGGTTCGGCCGTGCGGACATGCGCGCCGCGGCAGCCGGCAAGCCGGGTCTGGTCGGCCCCGCCGTGGGTCGGGATGGCCGCTGCCAGCCGGAGAAGGCGGAGGTTCCCTCTGTCCGAGGACGGGTTGGGTAGTCCGCAGCGTATCGCCCTGCTGGGTGACGCGTTCACGCCTTGGTACCCCACAGACTGCGATATCGGGGAGACGAGAGAATGAGACTGGGCGGTCCGCTATTCGCCGAGACAGATACCCCGGAGTCCTGGGCAGCGGCTGTCGCAGCCGCAGGCTACAGAGCCGCCTACTGCCCGGTGGGGCCGGAGGCGGACGACGCCACCGTCCGCGCATACGCGGCGGCGGCCCGCAGGGCTGACCTCGTCATCGCCGAAGTGGGGGCATGGAGCAACCCGCTGAGTCCCGATCCGGCGACCGCGACGGCCGCCCTGGACAAGTGCAAGGCGGCCCTGTCGCTGGCCGATCGAATCGGCGCCCGCTGCTGCGTGAACATCGCGGGTTCGTGCGGCAGCAAGTGGGACGGCCCGGATGCTGCCGACCTTACGGACGCCACTCTGGAGAGGATCGTCTCGGTCGTGCGCGACATCATCGATGCGGTCGAGCCCACCCGCTCCTTTTACACGCTGGAGACCATGCCCTGGATGTACCCCGATTCGCCGGACTCCTATCTCCTGCTGATCGAGGCCATCGACCGAGAGGCGTTCGCCGTCCATCTGGACCCGGTGAATCTGGTGTGCAGCCCGCAGCGGTACTTCGCCACCGGGCATCTCATCGAGGAGTGCTTCGCCAAGCTGAGAGGGCGCATTCGCGCCTGCCACGCCAAGGACATCCTCCTTCACGACAGGCTCACCGTGCATCTGGACGAGGTCCGGCCCGGACAGGGCAACCTCGACTACGCGACGTTCCTGTCCTGCCTGAGCCGGCTGGATGCGGATGTGCCGCTCATGCTCGAGCATCTTCCGAACGAGGAAGAGTACCGTCTGGCAGCGGCGCACATCCGCGGGGTCGCGAGGGCCGCGGGAATCCAGCTGTAACGCCTGTCCCCGGACGGTGTAGGTACGCCCTTGGTCGAGAGCGGCGGGCGATTCACAGCACCACCCGCAGCTCCACCGGCCCGGGGAGCGCCCCGACCACCAGCTCGCGGCGCTCGGCGTCGAAGTGCCACTGGTCGCCGCCCAGGGCAGCGCCGTTGGCGCGCACGGCCCGCGGCGGCGCCGGCAGGGCCACGCGGAAGGCCCAGGTGCGGCGGGCGACCTGCCCGGCGTACGTGCCGCGCGTGGGCTCGACAACGACCCGGGCCCCGCTGGCGACCCGCCGCGCCGTGACCCGCGTGGCGGCCCAGCGTCCCTCGGCATATTCCAGCGAGACGCCGTCGTCCTCGTACAGCTCGAACGTGCTGGCGGCCGCCCCGGGGAACACGTACCACTCCATGCTGTCCACTGGCCGTTCGCCGCGGTACGCCAGCACCGGCCCGAGCGGCACGATGCCGCCTTCCCGCACGAACAGGCCGCCCCCGCGGTCGGCCGGCCAGG
>CAZPXM010000014.1:0-34817 GCA_964591015.1 uncultured Gemmatimonadaceae bacterium | reverse complement strand
CAGGCGGGAGCGGAGCCGGGCGTAATCGCGGTGCATGTCGGCCAGCACGCGGCCCTGGACCCAGGGCATGCGGAAGTAGTTCCAGCTGTTGATCTGGCTCCACGGCAGCAGATAACCGAAGTGGATGCCCTCCGGCTGCGCCACCTCCATGTCGTTGGTGGCCCAGCTGTGGCCGACCATGGCGGTGTTGAGCATGGCCCCGAGGGTCTCCAGTCGCCCGCCCGTGTCGCCGGTCCAGGTGCCGGCCCAGGCCTGGAACCCGGTCCAGCCCGCCGGCGTGAACACCACCGGCCGCCGGCCCGTGTACGCGGCGAAGCCCTCGTACATCTGGCGCGCGTACAGCAGCGGGTACAGGTTGTGCATCTCGGCGTCGGTCATGCCGTTGCCCCAGCGCCGGTCCGGATGGTCGAGGACCTGGTACGCGCCGTCCTGCTTGAAGAAGTCGGCGCCCTGGTCCACGAACTTCTTCAGGTGCTCGAACCAGGGCTGGTCGGGCCGGGTCACCCGGTCGCTGTGCCTCGCCTCGCTGAAGTGCGCGTCGGCCTCGGCGCCCGGATGGAAGAAGGGCTCGGCGCCGGCGCGCTGCTGGCCCTGATCCCGGTCAGGCTCCTGGCCCGGCGCCTGGCCCTGCCCGCCCGCGGCGCCGGCCGCGCCGGCGGCCCACCGCTCGGCCTCGTAGGACAGGTCGTAGTCGCAGCACAGCCACAGCTCCATGTGGTAGCCCAGGCGGTGGAGGGCGTTGAAGAAGTTGTGCGGCCCGGTGGGGCAGTAGGGCGGTATGGGAAAGCGCTGCCGGCTCCAGTCCTTGTCCAGCGTCTCGTCGTAGTTGCGCTCCATCCAGCCCGGCTCCAGGCCGATGACGTCGCAGGGAATGCCCTCCCGCCGGAAGTTGAGCGCGTCGTTGACCACCTCGTAGTCGTTGGCCTGCGTGCGGCAGATGTACCACAGGCCGAACGCCCACGCGGGCGGCAGCTTGGGCCGGCCGGTGAGCCAGGTGTAGGCCTCGAGCTGGGCGCGCAGGGAGTCCCCCAGCAGAACGTAGTAGTCGACCACGCCGCGCCCGTCGCGCCATTCCACGTGGTGCGGATCGGCGCAGCACAGATCGAAGGTGATCCGGTGGGTGGTGTTGACCAGGACGGCCACGCCGCGCGTGGACATGTAGAACGGCACCGGGATGTAGGAGCGCACGTTGCGCACGTGGCAGTCGGCCGTGTGGCCGCGGTGGAACAGGCGCGTGCGGGTCTGGTCGCCGAACCCGACCCAGTCCTCGTCGGCAGCGGCGCGAAAGCGCACCGCCACGCCGGCCCGGTGGTACGCCACGCCGGTCTGCCGCAGGCGCACGCGGCCCCGGGCGTCGCTGACCGCGATGCGCGCGCCGTCCGCGGCCCAGGCGATGCGCAGGTCGCGGCTGGCCACGTAGGGACGGCCCTGCGCGGTCCCTGTCCGGAGGCGGAAGCCGGCGGCCAGCGGCGGCGGGGCGAGGAAGCCGTAGCGGTTCAGGCCCGTGTCCGCGAACTCACCGGTGCGCGACAGCTGGATGCGGGCGATGCGGGGCGAGAGAAACGTGATCCGCAGGGCTCGGCCCCCGGCCAGGGTGCGCTCGATGCCCCGCGGGCGTGCGCCTGCGCGCGGTGTCGGCATGCTGCCCTCGATTCAGTCTGGTGTGGTGCCCGCGCCGGGTGCGGCGCCCGGGCAGGCTCGCTGGCGCCCGGGCGACCCGAGCGGCCCGGCCTGCGCCTGCAGCGCGCGGTACAGCCTGTCGGTGTGGCCGGCGATCCGGCGCCACGGCGAGGCGGCGGAGAAGTAGGCGCGGCGCGGTTCGCCCTCGTCGCCCGTGTACTCCACCCGGACCCACCTGCCGACACGCCAGCTCGCCGCCACGAGGAGCGCGCCGAGGGCGGCCAGGATCGGCACGGCCAGCAGCACGGCGCGGCCGTGCCCGGGACCGGCGCAGCGCCTGACCACCGCGAGCAGCAAGGACAGCACCAGCCCCAGGACGGACCAGACGCCCCACTCGACGCGTTGCCGCACCAGCGACAGCCCGCGGATCGCGGTCATGGGCACGCGATGCGAGCGGCCCTGGAAAAAGATCCCTGCCGGCGTGCGGCGCAGCTGGCCCACGTCGTCACAGGCCCACAGCCGCCAGATGCTGCGCACCCGCTCCTCGGTGGCGAACCATACGCGCCCCATGTCCCCGCCGTTCACTGGCGCACCTCCCACCGGTCAGCGCGGCACCGCTCGGCGCGTCCAGCCGGGCCAGCCGCCGAGTCGCCGCACCCGGCGGGCGGCCGGACGGGTGCGCGGGCGGCCAGGTCCGCAGGCCAGACCAACCTGCCGCGCTCCTGATTGGCAATCTACACTCGGCTTCGTATGTTGGCACCGCTCGCGCCAGAGCGTGCATGCGCGCCTTCCCCACCTTCGACCCTTCTCGCCCGGGGGCAGCCTCCATGGCAGACCTTTCTCGGGTTGAGCGGCGGCGTCCGTCCGCGCATGCGCCAGAGACCCGCCCACGCGATGACCGACATCAGCACCGACAAGACCCTGGTCTCCTGGGTCTACTTGGCCAGTACCACCCAGCGAGGCGGCAGCGCGCTGACCCTCCAGCGTGACGGCCGCTTCGACGGCATCGTCTTCGGGGAAGTGCTTCCCGGCCGGTGGATGGCCGGCAGCGACGGCCACCGGCGCACCCCGGCGGATCAGCGCGCCAGCCCCCTGGAACAGGCTGACGACAAGACGCTCATCCAGATGGCGATCGTCTATCGCGGCGACCGGATCTCCATCTACCGCAACGGCGAGCTCTACGCCTGCCATGCTGCCGAGAACGTGCCGCTGCTCGGCGGCAACGACAGCGTGGCGGTGTTCGGCCTGCGCCACCAGGACACTGCGGGCGGCTCCTTGCAGGGCGCGATCGAGGACGCGCGCATCTACGACCGGGCGCTGACGGCCGCGGAGATTCGCGCGCTGCGTCCGGACCGACCCGGAGATATCGAACCGTACGCGTGGTGGACCTTCGCGCCGGGGCAGGAAACGGACCGGATGGGGCGTTTCCGCTACAACCATCTGTATCACGGCGCCAGGATCGCCGGCGGTCGCCTGGTGCTCGCCACGGAGGAAGCGACGCTGGTCGCCTGCGCCCGGCCCCAGCCGGCCTATCACCTCTTTCACGACGGCACCTCGGGCGGGCCGTTCGATCCGAACGCCGCCTTCTACTGGAACGGCCGCTATCACCTGCACTACATCGTCTGGGAGCGCGGCGGGCTCTCCTACGCGCACGTCTCGAGCCCTGACATGGTCCACTGGCGCCGACACCCCCTGACCCTGACGCACCGGCGGATGGGCAGATGGCTGGCCAGCGGCACGGGCATCGTCAACAAGGCGGGCGTGCCGACGATCATCTACCACGGCTGCGATCCGGCGATCTGCCGCCACGAGGAGGGTGTGGGGCAGAACTGCCTGGGCTACGCCCGGGATGCCGACCTGGAAGAATGGGAGCCCGGCGCTCGCCCCGTGGAGCCCGGACTCGCGCCCGGTCAGGACCCGGGTCCGATCGCGCGCTGGGATCCGGATCTCTGGCTCGAGGGCGACACGTACTATGCGCTGTTCGGCGTCCATCCCGGCGCCGAGCGACACGGGAAGCGGCCGACGCTGATGAGGTCGTCGGATCTGGAGACCTGGGAATACGTCGGGGAGTTCTTCGGCGCCGAGATGGCCGACGTGGCCCGGGACGAGGATCTGTCCTGCCCGAACTTCTTCGCGCTGGGCAACCAGCACATGCTCCTGTGCCTCAGCCACAACCGCGGCTGCCGGTACTATCTCGGCACCTGGCAGGACGAGAAGTTCACGCCCACCTTCCACGGCCGCATGAACTGGCGTGGAGCGGAGGTGTTCGCTGCCGAGAGCCTGCTGACTCCGGACGGACGCCGAGTGATGTGGGCCTGGTGCATCGGCAGCGGCGCCGGACGGCTCGGCGTCCAGAGCCTGCCGCGCGAGCTGAGCCTGCCTGCCGACGGCGTCCTGCGCCTGAAGCCCCTGCGGGAGCTGGCGCAGCTCCGCCACGACCCCGTGCGGCTGGGAAGCTTCGTCGTGGCCGGCGCTGCCCCTCTGCGTCTGGAGCGAGTCGCCGGCGATCTGCTGGAGATCGGCGTGGCCATCCGGCAGGGAACGGCACGCCGCTATGGCATGCGGCTTCTGTGCGACCAGGGCAATGGCCGGGGCATGGACGTCGTGGTCGAGCCGGCGCGCCGGACCATCAGCCTGGGACCGACCACGGCGCCGCTCGAGCTGGCCCCGCACGAAGACATCCATCTCCGCGCGTTCGTCGACCGCGGCATCGTGGAGGTGTTCGCCAACGACCGCCAGGCGCTGGTGGGCCACCACGTCTACGCCCCCGAGGAGACGGGCGTCTGCCTGTTCAGCGAGGGCGGGCCGATGGCGGTCCGCGCGCTCGAAAGCTGGTCGATGCGGCCGGTGACTCCCGGCGCCAATCCCGCCCTCTCCCGGGCCGGGCAGTCCGCCTGACGACAGGCACCGCCGAGAGTAGAGCCCACCGGCGCCAGCGGCCCCATCACCCGCGGCGCGCGCCGCGCCGGCCGCCGGCGCGACCCAAATCGTCAGCCGGCGGTGCGGCGCATCAGGGCCAGCCACGCCGGCGCCGGCCCGCTCCGGTTGTTGTGGTAGGCGGCCGGCCGGATCCACTCGACGCTCCAGCCATCCGCGAAGGCGCGGCGGAGCTCGTCCTGGCGCACCTGGCGCGGTCCCAGGCGCTCGGCGTTGGCCTGGAAGTCGCGGAAGCACAGCAGCAGGACCTGCCCGCCCGGGACGCACACCTGCCCGAGGCCGCTGACGTACTCGCGGAGCTGCCCCTCGCTGAAGCGGCGGTCATGGAAGAGCCCGAAGTCCAGGATCGTGGCGAAGCGCTCGCCCAGCGCGGGCAGGCGCAGGGCGTCCAGGACGCGGAACCGAACGTCGGCGCCAGCCGACCGGGCCCGGTCCCGAGCGCGGGCGATGGCGGCGGACGAGAGGTCCACGCCGGTGACGTCCAGGCCGCGCCGGGCCAGGTAGATGGCGTTGTCGCCCGTGCCGCAGCCCACGTCCAGCACGGTCGGACCCCGCACGACGCCCTCTTCGGCCGCGGCCACCAGCTCGGGCTGGGGCGCATCGATCACCCAGTCGGGGCGACCGTACCGGTACCACAGCTCGAAGACCAGATTCCACAGGACCATCTCAGCCACGCGCCTCTGCTGGGGGCTGCCGCACCGGCGCAACGGTCGGTTCGCCCGCGGCCGCAACCCGGTCGCCGCCCTCGCACTGGCTGCGCACCGCGCGCCGCACGCGCTCGCGCAACGGCACGCCGACATGGCCGGCGCCCGACGCGCCTTGGTGGCCGCCGTGGCTCTTGAACAACAGGTGGCACAACATCAGCAAGGCCACGGCCTGCAGGTAGGTGAGCCGCGGCAGGCCGAACAGCTCCGGCATCAGCCAGTTCCAGAGGGCCTGCACGACCAGCCCCAGGACCAGGGCCATCGCGGCGGCTGCCGCCAGCCCCACGGCGACCCACCCGGCGATCTTCAGGATGCGCTCCCCTCTCATGTCGCTCCCCCTCCGCGCGCCTGCGGCGAGAGGCGAAAGCCCTGCTCGCGCAGGCGCGCGCGTATGTGGTCCACCGCTCGTTTCTTGCGCGCCATGAGCGTGCCCGGCGGCGTGCCGCTGCGCGCGGCCAGCTCGCGGAAGGTCCGGCCCTCCAGCGCGCTGCCGGCGAAAGCGGCGGCCTGCTCGGGCGGCAGCTCGGCCAGGGCGGCGGCGATGGCCTGCGCCGCGGCCTCGCTCCTCTCGGGATCCTCGGCGTCGCCGGGGTACAGCAGCGCGGCCACCTCGTCATCGGCCTCGGCGCGCCGGCGCCGGGAGTCGCGGCGCAGCAGGTCCACGGCGCGGCGCTGCACCAGGGTCAGCAGCCAGCCCAGCGCGCTCTCGACGCCAGCCAGCAGATGCGGGCCCTGCAGCACGGCCAGCATCGCTTCCTGGACCACGTCCTCGGCGTCTGCCTCGGAACGGAGGATCCAGCGCGCGCGCGCCAGCAGGGAATCCCGATGCTGGCCGAGCAGGCGCTCGACGAACCCTGGCTCAGAGTCGATCATGGCGCGGCCTCCACCCTGTAGTCGCCGCGGGCCGCCGTTCTATTGCGTGTGCATGCAGGCGAGCTGCAGCGGTGAACCTGCCGGGCCGCCCGACATGGCCAGCCCGGGCGCAGGGCGGGCGCCTCCGCCAAGCGCCCCCGCGAGGAGCGCTCGCCCGCACGCCGCAGCCGCCACGGGGGGCGGAACGCTACGGAGCGTACACCTCGATCTCCGTCACCTCGGAGTCGCGCTGGTCGGGGCGGCCGGCCATGATCAGCAGCCGCAGGGCGCTGGCCGTGGCCGGCGGGGACACAGGGATGACCAGCGAGTCGCCCGTGCCGCCGCGCCCCTGGCCCACGGTTCGCCACGTGCCGCCGGCGTCCTGTGCCTGCACCTGGGCCTCCGCGATCGTGCCTGTGTACACCACCACGCGCCCCACGGTCACCGGTGCCGGCCAGGCGAGGGCGAGCCAGTCGGGGAACTGGCCCGGCGTGCCGTCGCGCCAGCGCATGCCGCCGGCGATGCCGTCGACGACGCGGCCTGGCGTGGAGCCGTACCGGGCCTGGGAGGACACGGTCACCCGCACGCCGCTGTCCTCGAAGGCCAGGTTGCCGGGCTTGCGGCGCGCGGCGTCGGCCTGCGCGATGGCCGCCACGGGCGTTGCCAGGTCCGCGCGCCCCGCCAGGGCGGGGTCCGTCGTGTACAGATGGGTATCGTACACCTCGAAGCGGTCGGCCCAGGCGCCGTCGGCCACCGGCACCTGGCGGCGCTCCGAGACCACGTGGAGAAGCGGCACAGCCGGCGCCGGCTGCAGCGCGAAGCGCGCCTCCTGCGGTTCGGTGGCCGTGCTGACCGCGATGAGCAGCAGGTGGGGACCGTGGCGCCGCACTGCCGCGTGCAGGTGGTCCGGCTGGGAGGCCGCCACTTCCAGCCGCACGTCGTCCGCGTCCGGAGCCAGCAGGTAGGGTTGCAGGTCGGCGACCTCGCGCGAAAGCCAGCGCATGCCGATATCGAGGTCCGGGTAGTTGGTCACCTGCGAGTAGGTGTACCACAGGAAGCCCCGGGCACCGGCCGCGGCGGCCTGGTAGAGCATGTTGCGCAGCTCGACGAGGCGCGGACTGCGGTTGTTCTCCCGCCCGTAATCGCCATAGTTGAAGGCCTGAGGCGTGACCCAGACAGCCTGGCGCCCGCCGCTTGCCTGGCGGGCCGTGCGCACGAAGCGGCTCACCTTCTCCAGCGGCTGCGCTGCCAGCCCGCCGCGGATGAACAGGGGGTAGGGGTCGGGCATGAGCACATCGCCGCCGCCGCGATACCGCACGATCCCCGCCTCGGTGTCGTTGAGCATGATGCACGGGTGGTAGGGGTCCTCGTCGCGGACGATCTCGTAGATCCGGACACAGCGCTCCGGCAAGGCGGGCCGCAGCTCGGGCTCGTCGGCCATGTACCAGGCGAACAGGCCAGGGTGGTCCTTCAGGGCGCGGACCCGCGCGCGCAGATCGAGCTCCTCCTGGGCATTCAGGGGTCTGCCCCAGACCGAGGCCGGCTCCACGAACTCCGGATAGGGGTAGGGATAGATGGCGACCGCAGTGCCGGCGGCCGCCGCCTCGTCCAGCAGGGCGCGCACCCGCTCGACCGACTGCCAGTGCGAGCCGTAAGCCTGGACGAGGTTGTACGCGT
Organism: uncultured Gemmatimonadaceae bacterium; assembly: GCA_964591015.1. Lineage (GTDB taxonomy): Bacteria > Latescibacterota > UBA2968 > UBA8231 > UBA8231 > SLHA01. Next base: position 27,027 of record CAZPXM010000014.1, on the reverse strand, counting down.
GCCCGGTATCGGCGATGGCTGCCGGCGGCATGCCGAACCAGCCGAAGGGCAGTACGGGCGTGCCGTTGTGCCGCAGCACGAGCTGCTCGTCGAGCCGCCACTCGTGCGCCACGGCAGGCAGCCTGCGCAGGGACTCCGCCGCGCGATGGCGGATGATCCCGGTGCCGCGCTCCTGGAGAACGACCTGGAGACGGTAGTCGCCGGCCGCCAGGCCGCGGGCCGGCAGGCGGAGCGTGGTGGGGAGCGTGCGGGCGGGCCCGCTGCAGGCCACCAGGGCGGTGTCGGCGGCCGGCGGCAGCAGCGCCGCGCTCACCACCAGCTCGTCACGCTGCGCAGCCGGCAGGTCCGAAGCGACGTCGAAGACGATCTCGTCGATGGACTCGGTGGCATAGATGGAGTTGCGGTAGAACGGCCGCACCACGACCACGCGGAGGGGACGGTAGTCGACGGTGACCTCGAGCTGGCGCACGGCCAGCAGGTCCGTCGAGTCGGCCGCATCGGCGAGCTGCAGATGGAGCATCCAGGTGCCCGGCGACGTGCCGGGCACGACGAAGTCCAGGTCGCGGCCGCTGCCCGCAGCCAGCGTGTCCGCGCGCCACGGCCCGGCGACTGCGCCGAGCACTGCGCGGTACTGGAACGCTCGCTGCCGGCCGGTGTGGTTGGCGACCCGCGCCCGACCGACGAAGACGAGTTGCGCGGCCGCGCCGGGCTCCAGCCGCGGCGCCTGGGGGTAGTCGACCTGCCACAGGTACCGCGTCAGCTCGGCCCCCGCCAGCCGCAGCCGCGCGTACCGGCGGGCCTGATGGAAGTCGCCGGTGAGGGGCGCGTACGTGGACAGCTCGGTGGTCCCGGCGCGCCGCTCGCGCGCCGCGCCGATGGCCCAGTCGCCGGTGGAGGCCGGCGTGATCCCGAGCTCCACCAGCGGCACGGCCAGCTCGACGCTCCACTGCCCCCCATCGACGCGGGCCGCGGCCGTGGCGCGGCTGTCCCACTCGGCCGTGCGCACGTGGCCGCCCTGGCGCATCTGGGCGTCGTACAGCGCCCCGCGCGGATTGACCACGAAGTGGTAGTACTCCACCCGCTCGCCGGTGGCGTCGACCATGAACTCCAGGCAGTCGTCGCGGGCCACCGGACCGTCGCGCTGCTGGACTTCCGCGCGGAGCAGCTCCGTGCGGGGCTCGTCCGCGACGGCGCCCAGGTACAGGCGCTTCTCGTCGAAGCGGACCTTGAAGCGCGTCTGCGCCGCGGCCAGCTCGCCGGGACGATCGAGCACGTGGAAGCCCGTGGACCACTCGCCGGCCTGCCAGGCGGGTTCGTCCAGCCGGCCGTCCAGCACCAGCGGCGCCTCCAGCCGGAGCGCCGTCACCGGCGGCGGCTCGTCGGCGGCCGCGCCCGGCGCGGGCAGCGCGCAGGCGGCCACCATGGCCACGAACAAGAGAGGAAGGATCGCGAGAGCGGGACGCATGCCGGACTCCTGCGAGGATGTGGGCCGCGCCCGGGTCGCGCGCCGGCGCGGCCGCCAGGAGTGGGCGTGCCGGACCGCCGTGCGCGGCGGCGCGCGCGGGCGCTGACCCCCAGGGAATAGGGCGCACCCGCCAGCCGGTCAAGGAACGCGAGTCCGCGGCATCCGGCGGCTGGAGATGCGCGCGTGGATCCGCTATCCTTGCCTCTGTCGAGGAGCTCTCTCGGGTTCGGCGTCTGCCAGACGGCAGACGCGGACCTTCACTCCAGCCGAGGAGAAACGACATGGGAGCCTGCGACTGGCGAGAGCTGAGTGCGGTGACGCTCAACACGCAGGCCTACCGGATAGGAGCCCGAGCGGTCGATACCCGCAGCGAAAAGATCATCGCGGCGCGGGACATGCACGTGGTGGCCCTCGAGCATTTCACCGGCGTGCAGCAAGGCCGCTGGAGCGACAACGGGCACATCCTGTCGCTGCGGGACCGCAATCCGTGGGAGGCCTGGCGCGAGGCGGGCACGGGCATGGAGCCGACCGGCGAGGAGGGGTATTTCGGGTACTGCGGCCGCGATTACTACAGCGAGGCCAGCGGCATCCAGGACGTGATGGCGTACGAGACCTTCCCCGCCGGCACGTACTTCCTGGTCCCGTGCGGCGCACCGCTGTACCTGCACTGCTACGCCGCCAACTTCGGCAAGGAGCCGACCGCCTTTCACCACGCGGTGAGGGTCCTCTACTGGTGAACGGTGGGCCCTGGGCGGCGGCACAGCGGCGCAGGGCCGCGGGTGGGACCGCCCCCCGCGAGAGACCTCCGCGGTGGGGCCAGGTGTCGGGGAGTTCGCCGAACCGCCCGTGCCGTGGAGCAGGCGAGCGAGACGTCCTATCTTGGCAGGCAGCGCGCGCACCCCTCGTCTTTGCCCCGGGCAGTCTCGTGCCGCGCCCCTGCCGCTCACTCTCGCTCACTCTACACAGAGGCAGACCATGCCCGCCCACGTCCTTCACGAGCAGCTCCTCGAAGACCACCGCACGGATGGCCTTCGCTCCGGCGAGGGCTGCGCCGTGGCCTGCCGGGACGGTTCGATCTACCTGCTGTACGGCGACTTCCGCGGCCCGAGCGACCACGACCGCGCCACCCTGGTGGCCCGCACCTCCGCCGACGGCGGCCTCACCTGGTCCCCGCCCCAGGTGGTGCGCGAGACCCCGGAAGGCGGCCTCAACGTCATGAGCGTGAGCCTGCTGCGGCTGGCCGACGGCCGCATCGGCTGCGTGTACCTGGACAAGCGCTCCACGGACGACTGCCGCCCCCGCTTCTGCGCGTCGGCGGACGAGGGTGCGACGTGGTCCGCCCCGGAGCTGATGGTCGAGCGGCCCGGGTACTACGTGGTGAACAACGATCGCCTGGTCCAGCTCGGCAGCGGTCGCCTGCTGGCCCCGTACGCGTACTACGCGCCTGGCGAGCTCGTGCACCGCACCCCGCAGGGCTCGCCCTGCGGCTGCCTGCTGTCCGACGACGCCGGCCGCACCTGGCGGCTGGGTCGCCAGGAGCAGCGCATCCTGCCGGAACACGTCCGGCGCCCGCCCCTGGTCCGCCAGGACGACCTCCAGACGGAAGCGTTCCTCGCCGCGCGCACCATCGTCGCGCAGGAGCCGGGCGTGATCGAGCTGCGCGACGGGCGCGTCATGATGTGGGTGCGCACGAACGGCGGCTTCGCCTACCGCTGCTGGTCCGCCGACGGGGGCGACACCTGGACGCCCTTCGAGGCCCTGAGCGAGTTCACCATGCCGTGCGGGCCCCAGAGCATCTGGCGCCTGCCCGGCCGCCAGCGGCTGATCATGCTGTACAACGATCGCCGCGGGGTGCCGTTCGGCGCGCCCGAGTTCCAGTGGCGCACGCCGCTGTCCGTGGCCGTCTCGGATGACGAGGGCGCCACCTGGCACGCGCACGTCCCGCTGGAACCGGACGACAGCGTCAACTACTGCTACTACAGCCTCTGCTTCTGCGGCGATCGCGCCGTGGCCACCTACTATCAGGGGGTGACCGTAGCGGATGCGGACGGCGTGCAGCGGCGCCGCAATCTCCATTCGCTGAAGGTCAAGGTGGTGGAGCAGGCGTTCTTCCTGTAGGCGCCTCGTAGGGGTCGCCGCAGCAGGGCGGCGCTCCGGGCCGGCGCGCAACGGGCCGGCGTCAGTGTCGCCGGCGCATTCCACGGAGACGAGCCCGACGATGAGCATGGAACCAGTGCGAGTGGGGGTGGTCGGCATGGGCGTGCGCGGCCACTGGCTGGCGCACCTGGCCCGCACAGGCGCGGTGACGCGGCTGGTGGCGGTGGCGGACCTGGACAAGCAGATGCTGGACCTGGCCCGGCGCACCTTCCCGGGCGTGCAGGCCTACGCCAGCGGCGAGGAGATGGCCCGCGAGGCGGACATCGAGGCGGTGGTGGTGGTCACCGGCGACCGCTTCCACGCCGGCAACGTCGAGGAGGCGTTGCGCCACGGCAAGCACGTGCTGGTGGAGAAGCCGCTGGCCCAGAGCTTCGCGGATCTGGGGCGGATCGCGCGGCTGCAGCGGCAATCCGGCCTCATCGTGGGCACGTTCCTGGAGCTGCGCCACAGCGTCCTGTGGCAGCGGGTCAAGGCGATCCTGGACGCCGGCGAGATCGGCCGGGTCCACGCCGTGTCGCTGGTGGACCTGGTCGGCCGCGATCGCGCCCAGTTCTTCGGGCGCCGGCGCGGCCGCTCGCGGGACATGATGGTCAGCCTGGTGCTGCAGAAGGGCGTGCACTGCCTGGACCTGATGAACTGGTTCGTAGGCTCCTCGCCCCGCCGCCTGGCGGCCGTCGGCAAGCTGGCCCACTTCGGCGGCGACGAGCCGGCGGACAAGCGCTGCCGGGACTGCCAGAGCAAGGACACCTGCCCGTATTTCCACGGCCACACGTACGAGCTGAATCCCCCCGGCATCAGCGTTGACCACGGCGACGACCACTGCGTCTGGTCGGCCGCCTGCGACCTGGAGGACGTCAGCTTCGTGACGCTGGAGTACGACGACGGCACGCTGGGCTCGTACCACGAGGTGCACTTCGCGCCGCACTATGGCACGCACTTCACGCTGTATGGGTCGAAGGCGCAGCTGGACGTGGAGGCCAACCACGACACGAACGAGTGCTGGGTGCAGGTCACGCAGCGCCACACGCACGCGGTGCGCCGGGAGCGCCCGTCAGAGGACACGGGCCACGGCGGCGCGGACCCGCAGCTGCTGGCCGATTTCGCCGGCGCGGTGCGCGCGGGGCGCGAGCCGCTGTCGGGCCTGCGGGCAGGATACGAGAGCGCCCAGATCGGCATCGCCACGCGCCTGTCCATCGACAGCGGGCGGTTCGTGGACCTGCCGCGGCTGGAGGACGAGTGAGTTCGCGCCGTTCGGCAGACACCGTCCCGGCAGCTTCGGGCAGCGGCGGGCAGCGCCGGCCAACGGCGGCCAGCGCGCCATGCCCGCGCGCCGCTGGCGCGCGCCGCCGCGACCGGCGAGGCGCGGGCCAGTGAGCCACCCAGTCCGGAGGCATGCCCATGGACACCACCCGCAGCACCGGTACCCGCAGCGCTGCCAGCACGGACCGCCTGGCCATCTCCTTCTGGATCTGGGCGCTGTGGGACACGGCCCGCGACGGGTTCTTCCGCGACCTGGAGGCCCGCATGGCCGAGCTGGTCGAGCGGGGGTTCAACTGCATCCGCCTGGAGGGCGGCGCCTGCCTGACGCACGACGAACACGGTTGCCCGCGCGGTGAGCTGGCATTCCTGGAGGCCGTCCCCGGACACGGCGCCCACGTCCGCCAGATGGAGCGCATGCGCGCCGGGCGCTGCGACCTGCGCCAGCGCCTGTTCGAGCTGTGCGCGCTCGCGCAACGCTATCAGGTCAAGCTCATCCTCTCCAGCTGGTACTTCCTGCACACCTTCTGGTTCACCGACCCGCAAGTGACGGCGGAACTGCTGGGTCTGCCGCCGGAGAGATGCCACCGGCGCTTTGCCGAGGGGCTGGACTGGCTCCTCCAGGACCTGGAGCAGCGCGGCCTGGCGGACGTGATCGCGTTCGCGGAGATCTTCAACGAAGCGGACGGCCTGAGTTTCGTGGGCGGCTTCGGGGAAAAGACGGACCCGCAGCCGACGCTCCAGCGGTTCCGCGCCTGGCACGAGGAGGCCCTGGCCTTCCTGGCCGATCGGCATCCCGGCACCCGCTTTGCGCTGGACACCTACACGCCGCACACCCAGGCGGACCTGGCCCCGAGGAATGCCCAGGTGTGGAACTTCCACAGCTACTTCCTGTGGGGCGTGTACGGCGTCCTGGAGGAGTGTCTGTGGGGCGGTGCCGACCTGGACGACCCGAAGGCGTATGCGCCGGTGCGCCGGTTCCTGCGCCCGCAGGTGGTGCCCTTCCGGACGATCGTCGACAGCCGTGCCGACCGGCCCCCCATGGCAGCCGACTGGTACCGGCGGATCTGGCTGTATGGCAACCTGAACCCGGCAGCCCTGCCGGAGATCGAGCAGCTCCTGCAGGCCAACCTGGAACGTCACGCCGCCGCGTACGCGCGGCAGGCCGAGGACGGCCTGAACCAGGCCCTGGCCTTCCGCGACCGCCACTTCCCCGGAATCCCGCTGGTGATGGGGGAGGGCATGAGCTACTGCGCCGACAACCGGCTGCGGTGGGAGGAGCGCTCCGACCTGTACTGGGAGTTGGTGGAGCAGGCGGTGCGCAGCGCCCGCGACAAGGGCCTGCTGGGCTGCGTGGCGCGCACCAACTCCGGCCCCGAAGACCCGGTCTGGTGGGAGTACCCCGAGCGCCTGCAGCGCGTCAACGCCATCTTCCGGGGCCAGCTGCCCTGACCCTCGCGCTCGAGCAGGCGCCGAGGCGCGGTGCAGCCACTTGCTGCCTGCCCAGGTCGACCCGTCTTTCCCTGGCATCCGCGGGATAGCCACGCACGGCGGGGCAGGGACGAGGTGACGATCATGAGCCAGATACTGCCTCCATGGACGGCGCTGCAGGCGAATCGGCGGGACGACGGCGTGGACGTCGAGGTCTGGGGGCGAGTCTACCGGTTCGGCGCCAGCGCCCTGCCGCTGAGCCTCAGCACCGCCGGCGCGGAGTTGCTGGCCGCGCCGATCCGGCTCGTGGGCCAGGTGGACGGCAGCCCCATCGACTGGGACCGCCGCGTGCCCTTCAAGTCGTCGGGCGGCGAGGTTGCCGAGTGGCGCCAGCGCGGCTCCCTGCTGCTCGAGCAGGACGATGCGGCGGCCGCGGTGGTGGGCTGGCAGGCCGCGGCGACGCTGATCGTCGACACGCACGTGCGGGTGGAGTTCGACGGCATGATGCGGGTGGATCTGGTGGTCCTGCCGCAACGGCGCACCCAGCCGCGCCTCGAGGAGCTGTGGCTGGAGGTGCCGCTGAGGCCGGAGCGGGCCACGCTGTTCACCTACTGGCCGGCCCTGCCCGGACGGCCCGGCAACAGCGGCGCGCTCCCCGCTGCGGGGCTGTCGCTGCCCTTCCGGCCGTCCGTGTGGCTGGGCTGGGAAGAAGGCGGGCTCAACTGGTTCTGCGAATCCGACCGGGACTGGCTGAACCTCGGCGATGGCCCCGGCGCCATCGAGGTGATTCCGGGCGAGGCCACCGTGCTCAGGCTGCACCTGGTGGACTCGCTGTACCGGCGCGACACCGACTACGCCCAGCCGCCGCGCCTGCCGCTGAAATACACCTTTGGCTTGCAGGCCACCCCCGTCAAGCCCATGCCGAGGGACTTCTGCGAGCGCCGGCTGTGCCACCACATCGACTACGGCTGCGAGCATCGGCCGGCCGGGCAGGGAGGCGCTGGCGCCGAGACCGAGCTCGAGCGCATCGCCCGGCTGGGGGCGCGGGCGGTGGTCTTCCACGAGGGGTGGACGCCGGTGCAGAACTACTGGCGCACCGACCGGGAGGCGGAGCTGAAGCAACTCGTCGCTGCCTGCCACCGGCGCGGCATCAAGCTGCTGCTGTACTTCGGCTACGAGCTGTCCTCGCTGGCGCCGGGCTATGTCGACCTGGCCGACGAGGTCCTGGTGAAGAATGCCGACGGCCAGGTCGCGGGCGGCTGGTGCCGGACACCGGCGCAGCGGGCCAACAAGGTGTGCTACAACAGCCGTTGGGCGGACCGCCTGGCTGCGGGAATCGCCGCGGCCATCGAGCGATACGGGGTCGATGGCGTGTATCTGGACGGCACCACCGTGCCGGTGGCCTGCGCGAACGAACAGCACGGCTGCGGGTACCGCTCGTCAGACGGCGGCCTGCACCCGACCTACCCCATCTTCGCGGTGCGCCGGCTCATCCAGCGGCTGCATGCGGCCATCCACCCCCGGGGCGGCCTCATCGACGCGCACCAGAGCAGTTGCCTGCTGGCGCCGACGCTGGCCTTCTGCGACTCCTATTTCGACGGCGAGCAGCTCGGCGTCGACCGGGCGAGCGATCCTCTCGACTCTCTGCCGCTGGCCGCGTTCCGCGCGGAGTTCATGGGCAAGAACCTCGGCCTGCCGCTCGACTTCCTGGGGCTCGGCGCCGGCTGGCGGATCGAGGACCTTCTCTACCTCACGCTGCTGCACGACGTGCTCCCGCGGCCGGGCACGGCGGACAGGGATCTGGAGGTGATGGCGCCGATCTGGGAGGCGCTGAGCCGGTTCGGTGTCGGCGCGGCGGAATGGCAGCCCTACTGGCGCAACCAGCACTTGCTCCGGGTGAAGCCGGACACCGTCAAGGCCAGCCTCTATCTCAGGCGCGGCGACGCCGCCGGCGTCGAGCGAGTGCTCCTGGTGGCCGCCAACCTCTCCACCCGGCAGCAGACCAGGGCGCAGCTCGCCGTGGACCGGCAGGCGCTGCCGTCGGGCGTTCCTGGCAAGCCGCTCGCCTGCCGGGACGCGCTCAGCCACGAGCCGCTCGCCCTGGCGGGCAACTGCCTGCAGATCGACCTGCCGCCCATAAGGGCCAGGCTCGTGCTCATCGAGTAGCAGCCGCCGCCCCGCCTAGTCCAGGCCTACCCAGCGCTCGCAGGCCCCCAGGTCGGGCGCGGGGGCGCGCCGCCGAGGCCTCCAGCGTGCACTCGCCGGCGCCGGAGCGCGCGGCCGCCCGCACGGCCCGGTTCAGCGCAGCCGGCGCCACTCGTCGATCATTGCCAGCGTGCTGGCCCAGGGCATGGTGCTGTGCACCGAGACGCAGGGCGCCAGGATCAGCCCCCTCTTCCCGAACAGGGCGAACACCGTGCGCACCGCCGCGCGCGTGGCCTCCGGGCCCTGCCACAGATGGTAGGTGCTGCTCGGGCCGGTCCAGAAGCTGCTGATCCCGGCCAGCCGGTCGCGGATTCGCACTGGATCCACTCCGGCGAAGGCCAGATCGATGCCGAACAGCGAGTCGAGCCGGAGGCCTGCCAGGTAGTCGAGGATCGGCATGACCCCGGTGTGGACCGTGTAGGTCATGGGCATGCCGGCGGCGCGGGCCGCCCGGGCTTCCGCGCGCAGTCGGTCGCCGAGGAAGCGCTCCAGCATCGCCGGGCTGTAGAAGTCGGCCGTCTCGTAGAAGCCGTTGCGCCGTACCAGGTCGCAGCCGCTGCCGGCCAGCGCCTGCAGGGTCGCCAGGTTGATCTGGTGCTCGTACTCCAGGTAGGCGTCCACCAGTCCTGGATTCTCGATCGTCAGCAGGCACAGCTCGCGCACGCCGAACAACTGCTGCGCGCTGGTGAGCCCGGCGCCCACCGCGGCGATGGTCGCCAGCCCGTACTCGTCCGCCGCCCGGCGCGCCTCGGCGGCCTGCTGCCGGACCCGGGCGATGGCAGCTGGGCTGGTCTGCAGCCGCCGCACGCACTGGAACGCCGCCAGGTCCGCCTCGGTCTGCAGCCATGGCTCGACATAGTGGCCCACGTTGAAGTCGCTGTGGAAGGGGATGTCCTCCCCGTGCGGCCACAGCTGGCGGTGCCGGATCGCCGCGTGCAGGGGGCCGCAGGGCGTGGTGTAGGCCTTGTGCAGGACATCGCCCTCGGACCATACGCGGGCCTCGACTCCCTCTACGGGAGCGCACAGATCGGCTTCGAAGTACACCGCCTGGTCCAGTCCCAGTTCCTCCACCTGGTAGCGCCGCTGTGTCGCCGCCGGGGTGTCGGGGGCCCAGGGGAAATTCCAGGGATGCCCGCGCCGGACGACCTCGGCCAGCGGGTTGAAGATGACGCAGCAGGGAACGCGATCGACTGGCTCGCCGCGCACCGCCGCCAGCATACGCTCGCGCGAGGTCATGGAGGCGCCTCCGTGGTGGTTGGGGACGGACCGAGCCACAAGGGTAGCCTGCGCGGCGGCCCGCGGGCAAGCGCGCGTCCGGCCCGGCGATCCCCGGCGACGCGCCCGGCGACGGGCGCGGCGACGGGCGCGGCGACGGGCGCGGCCATTGACACGGCGCGCGCGATTGGCGTAGTCCACCGCGCTGCCGCGCGCCGGCCGGAGGGCCGGTAGTATCGGCACGCTTCTGGGCGCCCCGGGGGCACCCACAGGGCACGCGGAAGCCACCGAGCCAGGGGAGTCGCCTGTGAACGCATCATCCGCACCGCCCGCCGGCCCTGCCACCGGCGCGCACGTCTCCGGCCGGGCGCCCAGCGCCGTCGTCCCATCGCCCGCGGAGCTGGCCGACGCCCGGGCCTGGGTGGCGGCCAAGTGGGAAGACGTCGCACCCTCCGCCGCGGGAGGCACGGCGCCGCAGGACACCGCGCCCTGCTTCTCGTTCCTGTACGGCGGCCGCCCATCCTCCGCGCTGCTGCCCGACTGGCAGACGGCGCGCGCCACCCGCGACCTGGATGCCCACCGGGTGGAGCACACCCGCACGTGGCGGGACGCCAGGACCGGCCTGGAGGTGCGCTGTGTCGGGGTGTCCTGGAAGGCCTATCCCACGGTCGAGTGGACCGTGTACCTGCGCAACGACGGCAGCACCGACACGCCGCTGATCGAGTCCCTCCAGGCGCTGGACACGGGCCTGGGGGCCGGCCCGGAAGGCCAGTTCGTCCTGCACCACCACCTGGGCGACGACTGCACCATCCACAGCTTTGCCCCGCGGACGACCGTCCTCGGGCCGCAGGCGGCGGCGCGCTTCGCGGCGGCGCGCGGCCGGCCCACCAGCGAGGGGTGGCCCTACTTCAGCCTGGAGTGCCCGGGCGATGGCACCGGGGTGATCATCGTCGTCGGCTGGCCCGGGCAGTGGACCTGCGGCTTCAGCCGGGACGCGAAGGCGGGCCTGCGCGTGCAGGCCGGGCAGGAGCTGACTCACTTCCGGCTGCGGCCCGGCGAGCAGGTGCGCACGCCGCTGATCGTGCTGCAGTTCTACCGGGGCGACTGGCTGCGGGCGCAGAACCTGTGGCGGCGCTGGATGCTCGACCACAACCTGCCGGACGACCACGGTCGGCCGCCGGCGCCCAGGCTGGGCGCGGCCAGCGTCCAGTTCTGCCAGTTCGCCTGCACCCAGGCCGGCGACCTGGAGTTCATCGACGCCTTCCTCGCCAGGCAGATCCCGCTGGACTGCTGGTGGATGGATGCCGGCTGGTACCCGACCGACGGGGAGGGCTGGCCCAAGGTGGGAACCTGGGAAGTCGATCGCCAGCGGTTTCCTGGGGGACTACGGGCCATCGCCGACCGGTGCCACGCGCACGGCATCGAGCTGCTGGTCTGGTTCGAGGTCGAGCGCGTGGTGGCGGGCACGTGGCTGGCCCGCCATCACCCGGAATGGATCCACGGGGGCGCGGCCGGCGGGCTGTTCCGCATGGACGAGCCGGCGGCCGTCGCCTGGCTCACCGAGCACGTGGATCGGCTCCTGACCACCGAGGGGATCGACATCTACCGCTCGGACTTCAACATCGACCCGCTGGAGTACTGGCGCGCCAACGATGCGCCGGATCGCCAGGGGATCACGGAGATCCGCTACATCGAGGGGTTCCTGGGGTACCTCGACGAGTTGCGCCGCCGCCACCCGGGGATGCTGATCGACTCGTGCGCCACCGGCGGCCGGCGCGACGACCTGGAGACCATGCGCCGCGCCGTTCCCCTGCTGCGCAGCGACTTCGAGGCCAACCCCGAGGGCAATCAGTGCCACACGTACGGCTTCGCCCTGTGGCTGCCCTACTACGACGCCGTGCACAACTGGTCCCCCGACCTCTATCGCTTCCGCAGCAGCCTGGCGCCCTTCCTGCAGCGCAACTGGGACGTGCGCCAGGCCGATTTCGACGGCGAACGCGCCCGCGCGCTGCTGCAGGAGTGGCAGCGCGTGGCCGAGTACTACGCCGGCGACTTCCACCCGCTCGGCGACTACAGCGCCGCCGACGGGGTGTGGCTGGCCTGGCAGTTCGACCGCCCGGATCTGGGAAGGGGCGTGGTCCAGGCCTTCCGCCGCGCGGCCAGTCCCTGCCTGACCGCCGAGTACCGCCTGCGCGGCCTGGAGCCGGACGCCGCCTACGTGCTCACCGACGCCGACAGCGGGCAGACCTGGCAGGCCACGGGCCGCGAGCTGGGCGAGAGCGGGCTGCGGTTGACGATCGCGGCGCGGCCCGGAGCGGCGCTGATCGAGTACCGGCGGCTGGAGGCCGGGCCGGGCGCGGACCCGGGCGTCCGCGAGCTGCTGGACCCCGGCCCCAGCAGGCGTCGATGAACGCCCTGGCGCGCCCGCAGCAAGGCGAGGCACGCCCGGAGAAAGGCACGGCGTCCATGGTCGATGACAGCGGGGTGGTCACGGTCTACCCATCGCCAGCAGGGGAGGTACTGTCGGAGGCCTGCGAGCTGACCGTGGCGGGTCGCCGCGTGCCGGTCCATGCCTGCCGCGTCTCGGCAATCCCCTTCAACCAGGTGTGGCCGGGGTACCAGCGCCCGCTGGAGCAGACCGAGCTGGCCGCGTACGCGTCCTGGGACGCGAGCGGGCAGGCGGACGTCCAGGTACTCTGGCACCGGCCGGTCCAGTCAGTGGCCGTGCGTCCGGCGTCGCGCGGCATCGTGCCGCTCGTCGATGGGCAGCGGATCCGTTTCCGCCTGCCCGGACCGGGACCGGTGGTCGTGGAGGTGAACGGCTGGCATCACGCCCTCCACCTGTTCGCCGCTCCCCCCGCGCCCGACCCGCCCGGGCCCGACGGTCCGGGCGTGCGCTTCTTCGGCCCGGGTGTGCACGATGTGGGGCAGCTGACCCTCGGGAGCGGCGAGACTCTGTACCTGGCCGGAGGGGCCGTCGTGTACGGGTCCGTGCACGCGCACGGCGCGACCGACCTGCGCATCGTCGGGCGCGGCGTGCTGGACTCCAGCAAGCAGCCGCGCAGCCGCGGGTCAGGCTCGATCCGCCTGACCGAATGCCAGAACGTGACGATCGACGGGGTGACTCTGCGCGACCCCCCGGCCTGGTGCCTGTCGCTGTTCGGCGGCACCGGAGTGCGCATCGCCAATGTGAAGCTGATCGGCCTGTGGCGCTACAACGCGGATGGGATCGACATCTGCAACAGCCAGGACGTGGTCGTGCGCGACTCGTTCATCCGCTCCTTCGACGACAGCATCGCACTCAAGGGCATGCCGGGACACGCCGACCGACCGGTGCGCAACGTCGTGGTAGAGCGCTGCGTGATCTGGAATGATTGGGGGCGGGCCCTCGAGATCGGCGCCGAGACCTGCGCGCCCGAGATCGCCTCGGTGGTCTTCCGCGACATTGACATCGTACGCACCAGCTGGATCGCCATGGACATCCAGCACGGCGACAACGCCACCGTGCACGACGTCACCTTCGAGGACATCGACTTCGAGGTCGACGAGGTGAACCTCAGGCCGCTCATCCAGCAGGGGCCCGACCACCAGTTCGAACCCGACCCGGGTTTCTGCCCGCGCCTGCTGGTGATCGAGATCCGTCCGACCGGCTGGACTCAGGGAACCGAACGCGGCAGGGTCCGCGAGGTGGTCTTCCGGGCCATTCGCGTCCGCGGTGTGCCCCGGCCGGCATCGCATCTGGTCGGCTTCGACCGCGCCCACGACGTCAGCGGCGTGCGCCTCGAGGATCTGTCGTTCAACGGCCGTCGGGTGAGGACCCTGGCCGAGGCCGGCGTGCAGATCGGGCCGCACGTCGCGGGGGTGGTGCTGCAGTAGCGCGGACGCGCAGGCGCGGGCCGAGGGCTGCGCCCGGAGGGCCGGCTGCGGCCGTGCGCGGGGGCCGACTCGCAGGAGGAGAGCCGATGGTGTACCTTGGCGCGGGCCGGTTCGGGCCCTGGTGGTTCGGCGTTGCCTGGGAAGACGAGTCCTTCGTCGCCACCGCGATCGCCGAGTCGCGTGCAGCGGCGCTGGCGCGGGTGGCCGCCTGCCTGCCGCGCCATGTGGCGTCCACGGCGGCGCCGCACGCGTCGCCCTTTCTGCGCGACGCGGTGCGCATGCTGGGCGAGCTCGAGTGCGGCGACGAGACGAACAAACGGTTCTCGCTGTCGCCGCGGCACCGTTCGCCGGCGCGCTGGCGCATCCTGTCGGCGGCGGCGCTGGTGCCCGTCGGCTTCGTGACCACGTATGGCGCCATCGCCCGGGCAGCGGGCTCGCAGGCGCGGGCGGTCGGCCAGGCCATGGCCACCAATCCCCTCTACCCGCTCGTGCCGTGCCACCGCGTCGTCGGCGCCGATCTGTCCCTGGTGGGCTACCGGGGCGAGCAGAAAGCGCGAGCGCTGGCGGCGAAGCTGGACAGACTCCGGGCCGAAGCCCGCGGCATGCCCGCCCCGCGCCAGCTCGAGACGCCGGGCCTGCCGGGCGGCCCCCTGCCGGTGGTGCCTGTCGAGCGCGTGCTGGAGGCGGTCGCCCGGCGCGACGCTCGGCCGGCGCGGGCCCGGCGGGGCGAGTAGGCAGCCTTCCCCGGGGACGCACGGCGGACAGCGGCGAGCCGCACGCCGCGCCCCGCGAATCCGCGGCGGAGAACGCGCATGCGCACGATCAGCCTGGCGACGCAACGGGACCGGCTCACGCTGGACCTGGACACGGGACGCCTCGTGGCGCTGTGCCCGCGCGGCGATCTCGGCACCAACCTCGTCGCCAGCGCCGCCGACGCGCCCGCCTTCGTGGTTCAGTGCCTCGAGGGCGGCGAGTACAGGGTGCTGGACTCGCGACAGGCGGTGCTGACCGCAACCCACACCGCCGGATCCGCCACCTTCGCCTTCACGGGCGTGGGCGGCCTCGACCTGGACGTGACGCTCACCGTCGAGAGCGCGCCGGACGACCGCTTCAGCTACTGGTCGGCTGCGGTGCGCAACGGGTCGGGCGTGCTGCTGACCGATCTCCAGTTCCCCTTCGTGGTCGTGCCGCACGACCCGGCAGCGCACCTGCTCCTGCCCGAGATGCAGGGGATCCTGGAGAGCGGCGCACGACTGGCGGAGCGGCCCCGCGACGAGCCGCGCCGCTGGCAGTTCTGGCCCGAGAACGGCAACTCCCAGCACTACCCGGGCCGCTCCTTCGCGCAGTTTCTGGCGTGGTACACGCCCCGGTGCGGCCTGTACACCGCCTGCGACGACACCGAGGGCCACGTCAAGCTGCTCAGGGCGCTCCGGCGCCCGGAAGGGCTGCGGCTGGGCTTCGCGCACGTGGGCGACTGGCCAGCGCTGGGCACCCGGAAGCTCGGGTACAGGATCCTGCTGGGCAGCTTCACGGGCGACTGGTACGACGCGGCCGAGCTGTACCGGGCCTGGACTCTGCGCCAGCACTGGGCCGTGCCGCTGCATCGCCGCCAGGACATTCCCCCCTGGCTGCTCGCGTCCCCGCCGCACATCGCCATCCGCCTCCAGGGCTACGTGGACGCGGGACCCGCGCCCCCGATCGAGCAGTTTCTGCCGTACGAGAAGTGCATCCCGCTGTTGCAGCGGGTGGCCGACCACGTGCGCGCGCCCCTGGTGGCCGTGCTGATGTCCTGGGAGCGGGGCGGGCCCTGGGTCTACCCCGACTGCTTCCCCCCGGTCGGCGGCGAGGCGTCCATGACGCGCTTCTGCAGCCTGGCCCGGGCGCGCGGCTGGCATGTGGGCTCGTTCTGCAACGGGACGCGCTGGGTGCTCCAGCACCTGTTCAGCGGCTACGACGGCCGCCAGTACTTCCGGGATCACGGCGGCGAACAGGGCCTGTGCCGGCAGCCGAACGGGGCGTGGTGGCACGAGAGCTGGGACCAGTCCTGGCGACCCAGTGTCATCGCCTGTATGGCCCAGCGCCAGACGCGCCAGCTCGCCAGCGACTTCGTGCGCCGGCTGATCGGCTGGGGCATGGAGAGCATCCAGTTCTTCGATCAGAACTGCAACGCGTCCACCTTCCCGTGCTTTGCGACCGACCACGGCCACCCGCGCGGACCGGGCAAGTGGATGGCGCGGGCCATGGCCGAGCTCATGGCCGACTTTCGCGCCGCGGCCGCCCAGGCGGGCGAGCCCGAGGTCATCCACTCGACGGAGTGGCCGACGAACGAGTACTGCCTGCCCCTGTTCCAGCAGAGCGACGTGCGCATCAGCGTTCCCAGCAGCGGCGATCCCGCGTTCGTCCCGGTGTACCACTACCTCTTCCACGAATGCATGCTCATGCACGGCATGATGAGCCTGGGGCCCGAGCCCGTGGCCATCGAGGCGCGGACCGCCTGGGAGTGCGTGTGGGGCGAGATCGTCGGCGCGGTGATGACCGGCGACGGCACGCTGCTCAACCGGGAGACGTGGAACTGGGCCGAGTGGGAGCCCAGAGTGGGCAGCAACAGCGAGGCCCTGGAGATGATGCGGGTGGCCACCGCGCTGCGGCGTGGCGCCGGCCGCGACTTCCTGGTGTACGGGCGCATGCAGCGGCCCGCCCAGGTAGCCAGCCCCCTGCGAGAGTGGGACTGGGAAGGGCGGCACCACGCGGTCCCGGCCGTGGCGCACTGCTGCTGGCAGGCGCCGGACGGACGGCACGGGCTGGCGCTGGCGAACTGGACCGGCCAGGCCCAGCAGATCGCCATCCGCGACCCCCGCCTGGGCCGACAGGCCACGCTCGCGGCGTACGCGGCCGAGGACGTGTGCGCCACGGTGCCCGTCCGCGCGGGCGCGGCCACGATCACGCTCGCGCCGCGAAGCTGCGCGGTGCTGTCGGGCGCGGCGCCGGACGGCTCGGCGGGCAGCGTCCCATGAGGCTGACCTGCGGCCCTGGGCCTGGACACGCGCCCGGGCCGGGTGGCTGCGGCCTGGCTGCGGCCTGGCCAGGCGCGCAGAACCGCCGGCGCGCTGGCGCGTCTGGACGGATGGAGATCTAGGAGGGGCTGGCGCCCACGCCCACGGGCCTGCCCCGCAGCGCAGCGCTTCCCCGCGAGGCCCCCATGGACGCAGAGCACATCCTCGCCCTCGTCGGCGATCCGGCGGCCCTGGAGGCCCTCTATCGGCGCGCGCCGGACGAGTTCGCGCCGGCCTTGATGGCGGCGTACCAGCGCCATCCCGACGAGCCGGTGCTGCGCGTCTGGCACGCGCGGCTCGCGGCCGACCAGGAGGAGGTCCCGCAAAGACGCGTCCTGGCGGGCCGCCCGCTGGCCGCGGCGATCGCCGTGGCGCTGGGCTGCGGCCTGCTGGTGCGGGTGCCGGCGATCTGGCTGGGCCCGGCCTGGTACTACCCGCGCTTCGCCCCCCTCTGGGTCGGCTTCGCGCTGGCGTTCTACGTGTGGCTGGGGCGCCGCGACCGGCGGCTGCTGGCGGCCGGCGCCGCGCTGGCCGTGTTCGCCGCTGCCTTCGTCAGCCTGCTGCCCCGCCTCACCGACTCGGTGAGGATGGCGCTGATCCACCTGCCGATCCTCTACTGGCTGTTCCTCGGAGTGGTCTTCGCCGGCGCCTGCTGGCGGCAGACGGAGGCGCGGAGCCGCTTCCTGCGCTACAACGGCGAGCTGCTGATCCTGGGCAGCCTGGTGGGGCTGGGCGGCCTGGTCTTCAGCGCGATCACCGTGGCGTTGTTCAAGCTGATCGCGCCGCACGCTCCGCAGTGGTACTTCCCGAACGTCGGCGTGCTCGGCGCGGCGGCCATTCCCGTGGCCGCGACTTTCCTGCACCAGACCGTCTTCCAGGAAAGGACGGCCATCGCGGCGGTCCTGGCGCGCGTCTTCTCGCCGCTCTTCCTGGCCATGACCGGCACGTACCTGTTCGCGGCGCTGGCCACCGGCCGGAATCCGTTCGTCGACCGCGCGGTCCTGATCACGGTGAACGCCCTGCTGCTGACCGTGCTCGGCATCCTGGTGCTGTCCATCGCGGCGCGCGGCGAGCACGGCACAGCGGGGTGGGCGGACCGCGCCGACCTCGGCCTGCTCGCGCTGACCGTGCTGATCGACGTGCTGGCGCTGGCCGCCATCGTCTTCCGGCTGGCCACGTACGGCTGCACGCCGAATCGAGTGGTCGTGCTCGGGGCGAATGGCGTCATTCTGGTCCACCTGATGCGGATCGCGCGCGCCCAGCTGCGCTTCGTGCGGGGCACCGCCGGTGTCGAGCAACTACGCGGCGCGGCGGTTGACTTCCTGCCGGCGTACGGGGCGTGGGCGATCGTAGTGTGCTTCGTGCTCCCCGTCCTCTTCCGCTTCTCCTAGACGGAATCGGGGCGCGGCGACACCCGACCCGCCGCCCGGCGCGCTGGCGGCCCGCGCTGGCGGCAGCCTCACGGATGACCCATGGCAGGCCACATGCACTCGATCGAGGACAGGCTCGCCCGCTGGCATGCGTTCGTCGAGGGCCATGCCGGGCCCTTCATGTTCCAGGTCAACTTCCCACTGCCCGCGCTCGAAGCCGCCCTGCCGCCCGCGCCGCCGCTGTGGCCCGAGTGGGCGGCCGAGCGCATCGAGCGCCGGTGGGCCGAGTACGAGGTCATGGTGCGGAAGGCAGCCCTGGTCGATGACGATCGCGTGCCGTACCTCAGCAATGTCACCGGCACCGAGATCTTCGCCGAGGCGTTCGGGTGCAAGGTTCATCGCCCGGACGAAGGGATGCCGTTCGCCCTGCCCTTCATCCACTCCGCCGCTGCCGCGGACCGCGTCCGGACGCCGGCACTGAGCACCTCGTCGCTGGCCTATCTGTTCGACATCGCCGACGAGCTCTACCGGCGCGGCGGCCCCGGTGCGGTGATGAAGCCCGTGGACGTCCAGAGCCCGATGGACATCGTGGCGCTGATGTGGGACAAGCAGGACCTGTACTGCGCGCTGCTGGACTCTCCCGAGCCGGTCCTCGCGCTGGCGGGCAAGGTGCAGGCGCTCCTGACCGCCTTCTTCGACGAGTGGTTCGCCAGGTACGGGACGACGTTCGTGGCCCACTATCCGGACTACGTCATGCACGGGGGCATCACGGTGTCCGTGGACGAGGTGGGCGCCGTCGACCCGGGGATGTTCCGCCAGTTCTTCCGGCCGGAGCTGGCAGCGCTGGCCGCCCACTTCGGCGGGCTCGGCGTGCATTGCTGTGCCGCTGCCCGGCACCAGTGGGAGAACTTCCGCCAGTTGCCAGGGCTCAAGGTCATCAACCACCATGCACCGCCGGTCGGGGATCCCAAGGAGTATCTGCTGGCGGCGGTCCGCCACTATGGCCGCCAGGTGGCCCAGTTCCCTATCGGGTGGGTCCCCGCGGGGAGCCCGGAGACGTGGCCGGCGCAGTTCGGCCCGGACGCGCGCGTGGTGCTGGAGGTAGCCGCGGCCGACGCGACGGCGGCAGGGGCGATCGCCGCCCGCCTGCAGGCGGCCCGCGCCGCGGCGCCGGCGGGGCCCTAGGCAGCCGGGTCGCAACCGCGTGCCGGTCAGGTCTGCTCCAGCCGCTCGGCCAGTGCCTTCAAGGCAGCGATGAACGCGTTGAGCTGGCGCCGCAGCGCGGGCGCCAGCTCCTGCATCTTCGCCAGCAGCGGCCGCAGGCGTGGCCACGCCAGGGCGTAGCCGTACCCGTGCCGGAACAGGTGCCGGAACTGCAGGTACTCCTGGAGGTCTTCGTAGAGCGCCTGCTCCAGTACCGCCGGCCGCGACCCCTCGATGGGTCGGCTCATCCGCCGCAGGAGCTGGGCGCGCGAGTCCGGACCCACCGGGAGCCCGCCGTCGAGTTCCACCGCGACCCGCGCCCAGAAGTGCTCCAGGGCATTGTAGAAGTCGTGCACGATGCCACCGGCGCCGCGTAGCTCCAGCGAGGTGGGCGAGCGGCCGGATAGCGTCTCCAGACACCGCGCTCCCTCCTCCAGGATGCGGTCCAGGTCGTCGCGATCCGCCTCCAGGTCCGCCACCACCTGCCGCAGACACGCCTCAGGCATCGATCCGCTCCCTGGCCGTCGCGACCGCGTGCCGGAGACGTTCGCCGCAGCTCTCCAGGGCCACCAGGTCGACGGGCCGCCCCACCGGCTCCGCCACGCGCGCCATGGCCGCGAAGTGACGCTCCGGAGCCAGACCGCGCACCGCCAGATCCACGTCGAACTCGTCGTGCCGCGGTCCGCGGCCCAGCGACCCGAACAGCCAGACCTCGGCCACGCCGTAGTCCCGGCGCAGCATCTCGGCGGCCCTGCATGCGGCCGTCCGGACGGCCTCGGCGCACAGCCGGCGGCTCTCCTGTCGCCGCACCAGTCGCTGGCGCCAGCCGGCTGCCAGCTTGTCCAGTTCCGTGGCCATGGTCATCAATATAGACCTGCGGCAGGGCGGCAGCCATCTTCTGGACGCTCTCCACTCCTTCGCCAACGCCTCGCCTCGCACGGAGGTCCCGATGGACGCGGAGCACATCCTCGCGCTGGTCAATGGTCCGGCGGGCCGCGCGCTGGCCCGGGCGATCGCCGCGGCCGCGGCACTCTGGTGCGCCTGGGGGGCCACCCCGGCGCCGGCCGCGCTGATCTGGTGGGACGGCAGCCGCGACGAGGCCGCCGAACCGCCGGGAAAACTCCTGTCCGACAACGAGGGATACTGGGGCGCCGGGATCCTGACCGGCGTCGAGTACACGTACGAGACCGCGCCGGACAGCCCGCCCGACGTGTGGCGGGACGACCCGCATCGGTTCGGGCGGCGGCTGCTCGACGGGCGCGCCGCCGGCAACTGGTGGGTGCCGGTCGGCGTCTCGGCAGGGCCGCTGGTGGTCGTGTTCGACTTCCGGCGTCCGTGCCGGCTGACCGAGGTGGATCTGTGCACGCGCAGCCGGCGCGTCGCCGTCAGGATCGAGGCGCGGCTCGACGCAGATGCCGCCTGGGAGGCCGTACGCGCGCGCGACCGGGCCAGTTGTCCGGACGCGGTATTTCACCGTCTGCCGCTGCCCGCAGGCCCGGCCGCGCGCTTCTTGCGACTCACCGTGGAGGCCCAGGACACCACCCGACTCGACGAGGTGGTGGTCTGGGGGGATGCCGAGGTCTCGGCCGCGCTGCCCGAGGCCTACCGGCCCATCGTGCCGCCGCCGCTGGCCACCGAGATCGCCTTCGCCTCCATCCCGGGCATCGACAAGACCGCGTTCTCGGACGCGGAGTACTGGGACTGGCAGCGCGCCATCGGCGACCGCGTTCGCCAGCCAGCGGTCTGGTCGCAGGTGCCCACCTGGGACAGCATCACGCACCGGCCGCTGCTGCCGGCGCCGGAGCAGATCCTCGGCGAGGTCGGCCTGGTCATGGCGCGCAACGAGACCGAGCATGCGGCCCTGGCCCTGACCAGCACGACCTGGGAGGCGCCCAGAGAGCTGGTCGTGACCTTGAGCGAGTGCGAGCGCGCTGCAGGAGAACCGGAGGCGGCAACGCGAGCGGCGGACGCGGCCACGGGCAGCGATGCCGGCCGGAACGGTTCCCCGGACCGCCGAGCGTGGCGCCCGCCGCAGGCGAGCGTGCGCGTCGCCGGAGCCATCGGCTCGCGCCACTACGGGGTCAACCTGGGGCCGTTGTTCGCCGCGGACAACATGCTGGCTCCCGGACTCATGCAGCGGTATCTGACCAACGGCGCCGGGATCGCCCCCTTCCCCCGCCTGACGCTGTCGCCGGCGGGCGCCGCGGTGCTGTGGCTGACGGTGACGACCGCGGACGCCGCGCCCGGCCGGTACGTGGCGCGACTCGTGGCCGCTGATCCGGCCGGAGCGGGCCGCGCAGCCCTCGACGTGCGGATCGAGGTGCTCGATGTCACGCTGCCGCAGCCCTTCGTCTGGCTGCAGACCTGGAGCGGCGTGACCTCCATGTTCCCCTGCGCCCACGCCGACCGCGATGAGCGCGAGGTGGAGTACAAGCAGTCGCTCGGCGTGACGGTATGGCACGGCTGGCCGACCGAGAACAGCCCCTCCGGCCTGGCGCGGAGCCGCGGCCGGACGATCCATCAGATCTGGGGCATCGGCGACTACGGCCACCGGCTCTACAACGGCCGCATCGACCCCGCCGCGCTGACCGCGGACGACGCCGCCCGCATCGCCGGGATGGTCGGCGACCACGTGGCGCAGGCGCGCGCCCTGGGCCTGGACTACGCGGACTGGTACGTGGAGCTGACCGACGAGCCGGGGGCGGGCAATGCGGCCGCGTTCGGAGCTCTGGCCGCCCTCGTCCGGCGCGCGGACCCGCGCGTGCGCATCTACTGCAACCCCAGCTTCTGGGTGGGCAACGGCGTCCTGGCCGACGCCGACGTGTTCGCCGCCCTGTCGCCCTGGTACGGGCAGATGGTGGACGTCTCCGCGCCCATCTACCTGCTGCTGCGCGAGCGGCCGCAGAGCTTGGCGCTGTTCGCCGCACCGCGCTTCGTGCGCGCCTGCTACACCGTGAGCACGCAGTCCGCCAAGAGCGAACGGGCCCCCCAGGTGGAGCTGTACCGACGGCAGGCGTGGGACGCCTTTCAGCGCGGCTGGAACGGGTGGGGTTTCTACTCGTACTACGCGCCGCGCGGCAACCCGTGGTCGGACTTCGATGCCGACTGGTACACCGGCGAGGACCGGCCCGACTACCTGATGGTCTACCCCGGGCCGCGCGGACCGGTCCCCACGCGCCAGTCCGAAGCCGTGCGGCAGGGCTGGGAGGACTACTGCCTCCTCACCCTCCTGCGCGCACGAGGCGCGGCAGCCGAGTTGCAGGCGATCCTGGCGGCGTACGAAGCAGGCGAGTCGCTGGACGCGCTGCGCCTCCGGGCGCTGCGGGCTGCCGGCTCCGCCAGGTAGACCCCCGGCACCCCGCCGGGCCAGGCAGCTCACCCCGCGCTTGCGACTTTCCCGCCCGCTCCGTGTTAGAAGGGTGGGAGTGGACGGACGCCGATGAGCGAGTTCGCCGGCTTCGTGCGCCAGCATCAGGACATGGTGTACTCCACGGCGCTCCGGATCACCGGCGATCGCGATGAGGCCGAAGACATCGCCCAGGAGACGTTCGTGCGCGCGTACAGCGCCTTCGCCGCGCTGGTCGGCGGCGAGCAGGCGGCGGGTTGGCTGCGCACT
The DNA here is from genome assembly GCA_964591015.1 of uncultured Gemmatimonadaceae bacterium. Lineage (GTDB taxonomy): Bacteria > Latescibacterota > UBA2968 > UBA8231 > UBA8231 > SLHA01. The sequence goes on along the minus strand of CAZPXM010000014.1, from coordinate 4,179 downwards.
ACCGCCCGCAACCTGGCCCTGAACCACGTCACCCGGTACCGGCGCCGGTTCTCGTTTCTCTCCTTCGGCTCCGGTGCGGGCGAGCGGGATCTGGCCGCCAGCGCAGACGACGAGGCGGAGTGGCTGTACGACCGCGTGGCGCGGGTCAAGCAGGCCTTGCTGGAGCTGCCGCGCAAGTTCCGCTTGCCGCTGGTGCTCTACTACTACGAGGACATGGACTACGCCCGGATCGCGGCGGCGCTGGGAGTGTCGCTGGCCAAGGTGAAGACGGACATCATGCGCGGCCGGCGCCGCCTGCGGCAGCTCGTCGACCGCCTGGAGGAGACCGATGGAGCGACGGCATCGTCCGGCGCCTGAGTGGCAGGCGCCCCCTACCCTGCTGCCCCGGGTGCTGGCGGCGGTGGCTGCCGCCGAGCGTCGGGCAGCGCTGGCGCCGGCGCCGGTGTGGCCGCCGGCCGCGCGTCTGGCGCTGGTGGCCACCGCCGTCACGGTGCTGGCGGCCCCGTGGCTGGCGCGGGTGCCGGCTGTCCAGCAAGCGCTGGCTCCCCGCGTCCAGGTCCTGCACCGGGCCGTCGCCTGCGGGGCGGCCGTGGTCGCGGTCGCGCGCGTCGTGGTCACCGCGCTGGCCGCGGTGCTCGCCGAACCGCGGGTGCTGCTGGTCCTGACGGCCGCAGGACTGGCGGCGGTCGCGCTGTCGGCGATCACCGCGGCAGGCTTCGGCTACCTCGTGCATCTCGAACGGATCGGAGGAGAACATGAACGCCCATGACAGGAAGATAGGGCGCCGCTGCTCGTGGATCGTGCTGGCGCTGGCGACGGGTCTGTTGTTGGCGCCAGGGCTCGGCGGCGACGCAGCAGGCGCCGCCGGCGCGGGGGGCCGCACAGGGGCAGCGGATGCCGACACACTTGTCGCCGCCGTCCGCGCGCCGTCCCAGGCCGAGCCCGCAACCGTGGACACGGCCTTCGCGGCGGACACGGCCGCGGTCGAGACCGACTCGGGGGTGGTGGCCGGCGCGCCGGCGCGCGGCGGCCAGGACGGGCGCGAGGACCTGGTGCGCATCCGCGAGGATCTGGTGCTGCCGGCCGGAGAGCACTGCGAGGATGCGGTGGTCGTCCTCGGCAATGCCTGGATCGATGGCGAAGTGCACGGCGACGCGGTGGCCATCGGCGGCACGCTCACGGTCAACGGCACGGTGCATGGCCAGGCCGTGGCCATCGGCGGCCCGCTGGAAGTGGCGCCAACCGCCGTGATCCGCAAGGGCACGGTGACCATCGCCGGACCCCTGCGCGTGGCGCCGGGCTCCTGCGTCGCCGGCGAGCGGGTGCAGGTGGGGCGAGTGCTGGGCGGCCTGGTCTCGGGCGTGGCCTCGTGGCTGGCCGTCTGCCTGTTCCGCGGCCGGCTCATCGCGCCGGAGCTGCCGTGGACCGTCGCCCTGGCCGCGGCCGCGCTGGCCGTCGCCCTGGCCCTGGCCGCGCTCTTCCGCTCGCTGTACGACCAGGCGAGGCGGCTCACCGCCCAACGCCCAGGCATGGTGGCCCTTTCCGGGCTGCTGTGCGGCGCCGCGATCGGCCCGCTCACGATTGCGCTGATCGCCACCGTGGTGGGCATCGCCCTGGTGCCCGTGCTGCACCTGCTGCTGAGCGTTCTGCTCCTGGTCGGTCTGTTCGCGGTGCTGTCGCAGATCGGACTCCCGATCGTGAGCGGGCTGATTCACCGAGAGAACGTCTCGCCCCTGGTCGGCGGTCTGGTCGGCGCGGTGCTGTTCCTGGCCGCGGCCATGGTCCCGTGGCTCGGGTTGTTCGTCGTCCTGATCGCCAAGCTCATGGGCGCCGGCGCGGGCGTGGCGGCCCTGATCGCCCTGGCGCGCGCGGGGCGCCACGGTGCCGTGGCAGCGCCGCCGCCCCCGCCCGCAGCGGTCGCGGCGGCAAGCGGCGAGGCGCCCGGGCCGGAGCCGAACGCGGCGCCCGGGCCGCTGGCCGGGATCGGCGCCGGCCCAGGGCTGGCCATGGCGGCCGGACCCGCGGCGCCGGCCGGACCGGCGTCCCCGCCGGGCGAACCGGCGCCGGCCGCGGGTGCGTGCGCCGGCATGTGGGAGCGGCTCGGCGCGGGGCTGATCGATTTCCTGGTGGTCACCCTGCTGGCCAGCGTGACGGTTCGACCCGTGCTGTCCCTGTTCCTCCGTCACGGCGCCGAAGAGCCGCGGCGCCTCGACGTGCTGCTGCTGCTCGTGTACCTGGCGGTCATGTGGGCCTGGAAGCAGACCACCATCGGCAACACGGTGTTCCATCTGCGCGTGCAGCGCGTGGACGGCTCCCGACTCACCGCCGGCGTGGCCGTCCTGCGGACGTGCGCGCTGCTGCTCTCGCTGGTGCCGCTCGGCCTGGGTTTCTGGTGGATCGCCTGGGATCAGCGCCGCCAGGCCTGGCACGACAAGATCGTCGGTACGCAGGTGCTGAAGGTCCCGGCCGGAGTGCAGTTGCTCTAGCGGCGCGTGGCGGGCACGCCGCGCGCCAGCCGTGGCGCGCCCGCCGCCGGTCCCGCCGCCCGCCGTGCCGCCTGCGGCGCCACGGCGGTGACCGTCCAGACGCCAGAGGCCCCGGCGGCCAGCGGCCGTCGGGGCCTCGGCCCACCCCTTGCCGCCATCTCACTTTGCCGCTTGCTTGGCCGTGCCGCGGCTCCATCGCGCCAGCCGCGACTTGCTGGCCAGCCCGCGGCCGCGTCGCGGCGCCGCCGCGAGGGTGCCACGAGGGCGCCGCGCTGCCACCGCAGCGCGGGCCCACGCTCGCCGACGCGCGGTTCGCGTCTTCGCCCGTGAGGGTGCCGATGTACGAGCTTCACCCGCCGGCGGTCTTTGCCCACGAGAGCGTCATGCAGCACCCACCCTACCGCGCCCGCGTGGAGCGCGTCGCCGGCGCCCTGGCGGCGCCGCGGCCGATCGAGACCTACGCGGACGCGGATCTGCCGGAGCTGATCGGCCAGCGCGGCCTGCTGGCGCGCCGCGTGCCGATGGGCGCCCTGCCCGAAGTCGAGGATCCGATCCTGTTGTTCAACACCTTCCGCTTCGCCGACGAGCAGGAGGTTCGTGTCCGGCAGCAGCGGTGGGCGTCCGACGGAGTCCGCGTCGGCCCGGACCTGCTGGGCCTGGGGGCCTTCCACTGGGCCAACTACAACCTGCCGGGCGATCCCGACCGGGCCCACAAGGTGTGCCGGCCCTGCTGGCGGATCCACCTGGAGGCGGGCTGCGTGCACCGCTGCGCCTACTGCTCGCTGGGCGGCCTGCTGGTGAGCATGGTCAACGTCGACGAGTACTGTCGCCATCTGCACGAGCTGATCGAGCGGCACCCCTGGCAGAAGACCTACCTGCTGGACGACGATGCGGATCCGCCCGCGCTGGAGCCCGAGCTGGGCTGCCTGGGCGAGCTCATCGAGTTCTTCGGCATGCTGACGGACCGCTACCTCGTCGTGCACACCAAGACCTGGAACACCGCGTGGCTGCGCGGGCTGCGGCACAACGGCCACACGATCTTCGTGTGGAGCCTCAGCGGCCGGACCCAGAGCCGTGCGATCGAGCCCAAGGCCGGCACGACCGAACAGCGCATCCAGGCAGCACGCGTGGCCGAGGAGGCCGGCTACCCGATCCGCTACAAGTTCAAGCCCATCCTGCCCGTGCGGGACTGGCGGCGCGAGGCGGCCGAGGCCATCGAGCTGGCGCTGTCGGCCACCCACCCCGACGTGATCAGCCTCTGCTGTTTCATGTGGATGGACGTCGACGAGATGAAGCGCCGGCTGGGCCCGCGGGTCGAGCTGCTGGACGCGCAGTTCCTGCGCCAGGCCGAAGAGCAGCGCGGCCAGAGCAGGAACCCCAGGACGGAGCCCTTCCCGGACGACGTCCGGGCGGCGATCTACCGGCACTACCTGGCCGAGATCCGCCGTCGCGATCCGGCGCTGCCCGTGTCCCTGTCCACCGAGAGCTGGGGCCTGTGGGCCGCGCTGGCCAGCGAGCTGGGCATGACGGCGACCAACTATGTCTGCGGCTGCGGACCGCAGTCCGTACCGGGGGCCAGGCGCCTCGACTGCCACCCCTTCGTGTCGGCGGTCCGCAACGACGCCGGCCTGATCCCCGGCGTGTCGCCGCCCTACGCGCCCGGACACTAGGCGCCACCGCCGGCGACCCGCCG
>CAZPXM010000013.1:16652-44259 GCA_964591015.1 uncultured Gemmatimonadaceae bacterium | reverse complement strand
CACTTCGGCTACTTCATGACCGAGTCCACCGGCCACCTGAGCGAGTACCTGCCCTGGTTCCGCAAGAACCGGCAGGCCCTGGCGCTGTACTGCGACGAGCCCGCGTTCGGGGGCGAGAGTGGCGCCTACTACAAGTACTGCCAGGCGCTGGCTGCCAAGTACGGCGAGCACGATCCGCTGGAGTTCGAATCCGCCCGGATCGCCGGCCGCAGCGTCGAGTACTGCTCCTACATCATGGAGGCCGTGGTCACCGGCCGGCCCTTCCGCTTCATGGGCAACGTGCGCAATGACGGGTACATCACCAACCTGCCCGATGGCTGCTGCGTCGAAGTACCCACGTTCGCGGACGACACCGGGCTCCACCCGACCAGCGTCGGCGACCTGCCGCCCCAGTGCGCCGCGGCCTGCCGCACGAACATCAACGTCCAGGAACTGGCGGCGCTGGCAGCGCTGGAGGGCGATCCGGAGTACCTGGTGCAGGCCGTGGCCATGGACCCGCTCACCGGCGCGGTGCTCACGCTCAAGCAGATCCGCGACATGTGCGCGGAGATGCTCGAGGCCGAGCGCGCCTGGTTGCCGCAGTTCAAGGACCAGTGCATCCGCCCGACGCCGACGATCTCGATCCCGCCGGATGTCAAGCCGGTGGCGGTCCCCCTCGACCCGGCCCTGGCCGTGGCCAACCGTTTCGGCGAACTGCTGCAGCGCAAGACGGAGTAGGCGTCGGGCTGCCTCGCGGGCCTGGCGAGCACGTCCCCTTGGGCGCCATGCGGCGCGCGCCGGCAAGCACAGGTGCGCGCCGCCTGGCCGGTGGGATGTCAGGCGAGCAGCCTGGCCATGTCCTGCTCCACCTCGGTGATGCGGCTGAGCGCGTAGGCCTCCGTCAGGACCTTGGCGACGCCGGGCGAGACGAAGGCGGGCAGCGTGGGACCGAGGTGGATGTTCTTCACGCCCAGGTGCAGCAGAGCCAGGAGGACCGCCACCGCCTTCTGCTCGTACCAGGCGACATTGTAGGCGATCGGCAGGTCGTTGATGTCCTGCAGGCCGAGGATCTCCTTGAGCTTGAGGGCGACCAGCGCCAGCGAGTAGCTGTCGTTGCACTGGCCGGCATCCAGGACGCGCGGAATGCCGTCGATCTCGCCCAGGTCCAGCTTGTTGTATCGGTACTTGGCGCAGCCCGCCGTGAGGATGACGGTGTCGCGCGGCAGCCTACGGGCGAACTCGGTGTAGTACTCGCGCTCCTTGTGACGGCCGTCGCAGCCGGCCATCACGACGAACTTGCGGATGGCGCCTGCCCGCACCGCGGCCAGGATCTTGTCGGCCAGCGCCAGCACCTGGTCGTGCGCGAAGCCGCCGACGAGCTGGCCATCCTCCAGCGCCTCGGGGGGCGCGCACTGCCGCGCCAGGGCGATCACCGGTGCGAAGTCCTTCTGCCCGCCCGGCGCGCGGTCGGGGATGTGCTTCACCCCGGGGAAGCCGACGTTGCCGGTGGTGAACACCCGATCGCGGTAGCTCGGCTTGGGAGGCACCAGGCAGTTGGTGGTCATGACGATCGGGCCGTTGAACCGGGCGAACTCGACATCCTGTCGCCACCAGGAGTTGCCGTAGTTTCCGACCAGATGCTCGTACCGGCGGAAGGCCGGGTAGTAGTGAGCAGGGAGCATCTCACCGTGCGTGTACACATCCACGCCGGTTCCCGCAGTCTGCGCCAGCAGCTCTTCCATGTCCTTCAGATCGTGGCCGGAGATGAGGATGCCGGGCCGCTGGCGCACGCCCAGCCGGACCGCGGTGATCTGCGGGGTGCCGTACGTGCTGGTGTTGGCTCGATCCAGCAGCGCCATCACCTGGACCGCTGCCGCACCGCCCTTCCTCACCTCCTGGAGCAGCTCGGCCACGCCCAACGTGCGCGTCGTGGCGTCCATGGCGTGCACGAGGAATGAATCGACGGTCGCGTCGCGGTACCCGAGTGCAGCCGCATGGTCCGCATACGCCGCGATGCCCTTGGCGCCATAGGTGAGCAGCTCGCGCAGCGAGCGCACGTCCTCCTCCTCGTCGCTGGCCCGTACGCCGATGGTCCGCGCCTTGCTCAGGAAGTCGTCGCGCGTCTGCCCGCGCCAGACCACCGCGTCGTGATCGTCCTGCGGGGCCTTGAGGCGCAGCTGGTCCCGCAGGGCCAATCCGCAGCGGACGAGCTCCTCCACGCGGCCATCGTCGAAATTGACGTTGGTAACCGTGGTGAAGAGCGCTCTGGTCACGAACTCGGCGGCGCGCGGCTCCACGGGGTCCGTGGCGCTGGCGAGGCGGGCGACGCCCTTGACCACGTACAGCAACACATCCTGCAGGTCCGCGGTCGGGCCTTTCTTGCCGCAGATGCCGTTCAGCACGCACCCTTGGTTCTTCAGCGTCTCCTGGCACTGGTAGCAGAACATGGCCTCCTCCTCGCAGTGGCGACTGACCCGCCCGCAGCCGTCGTCGTGCCTGCCTCGGCACCGGCGCCAGCTGTCCGGCGGGCGGGCTCAGGTGTCCGCGGGCCGAGTTACAGCCGGAGGAGCCCCGGCGCCGGCATCCACGGCGAGTGCCGCGAGCGTGATCCGCTCGAGCACGTTCGCGATGTGCTCCTGCAGGTCGTGCAGTCTGCCCCGCACCGCGCAGTGCGTCTGCCGCGGGCAGTGTCCACGGGCTGCCAGACAGCGGTTCAGCACGATGGGACCCTGGATCGCTGCGACGACCTGGGCCAGGCTGATCTCGGCGGGCTGCCGCGCCAGGCAGAAGCCGCCGTTCCTGCCCGCGCGGCTGGCGACCAGACCAGCCCTGGTCAGTCGCTGCAGAAGCTTGGCAGCCGCCTGTTCAGCTACCTGCTCGGTGGCGGCCAGGCGTCGCGCGGACTGCGGCTCCCGCTCGCCAGCGCGAGCCAGGGCCACCAGCATCCGCAGCGCATAGTCCGTGTTGCGCCTGATGACTTCCATCGTCGTCTTCCGGGCGACGCCGGCAGGGCTCCAGCCATGCGAAACAGCCAAGGCACAAGCTGACACCGGCACACCCGATCCACACCGTCAGCCGGTCGTGCGTCGTTTGCCGGACTAAATTAGTCCGATTTACTCACCTGTCAACGCCTGACTGTGCCGGCGCGGCCTCACGTGGGTCGGCGGCCGCGCCACGCCGCGCCCGGCGGTGCCCGCGGGTAGCGAGGCCGCGCAGCCGGCGCTGCACCGGCGCCTGGCAGGCGCACGGCCGTAGCACTGGGACACCGGCCACAGGGAACCCACCAGCCGCAAACTTCTCTTGACATGGGGAATCGTTCGCCATTTCTTTGTGCCACCATATTGGCGTCAATGCCATTCTGTATGGTATTGGTGGCACTTGCCGTGTGCCTGGCCCAGAGTCGGCACACACCCGCCACCCCGGCCATATGGGCCGGAACACCGAGGGGATCTCGGGCAGCGGGAGCCTGCAACAGGGGAGGTCGTGAAGTGAGAACATTAAAGAGGACGACAGCGCTGGTAGTGCTGCTGGGCATGCGCGCCGCTGCCAGCGCCAGCGCCGAGGAGGAGCCCGAACTGGACCGCGTGTACCAGATGGAGGAAACCGTCATCACTGCCGCGCCGATCATCGAGGGTTCGCTAGTCAGTCGTTACGCCGAGAGCTCGGCCATCGTCACCGACCGGCAGATTCTGGACCTAGGCGCCCAGGATCTGCCGGCCTCGCTCCGCCGGGTTCCCGGGGTCACGATCTCCAGGTACAACGTGGTCGGTAGCTATGGGGGCGGGGATGGCGGCGCCGTGTTCGTGCGCGGGCACGGTTCGGGGCGGCCCGGCAGCGAGCTGAGCACCATGGTGGACGGCGTGCCCCGCTTCAACGGGTTCTGGACGCACCCGCTGATGGACCTGATGAGCCTGGACATCGCCGAGCGGATCGAGGTGCAGAAGAGCCCGCGGCCCGTGCTCAACGGCAACATGTCGTTCGGCGCCGTGGACGTGCAGACGCGGCGCATCCAGACCGCCGGCACGGTCACGCGGTTCTCTGCTGCGGGCGGCTCGTACGGCACGCTGATCGGCCAGATCAGCCACGGGGGCCGCACCGGATCAGTGGACTACCTGTTGGGGGCGGGCAACCGACGCAGCGACGGACATCGAGACAACGCGGACGGGCAGACCGAGGCGTACTATGGCCGGCTGGGTTGCCGTCTCGGCGAGCAGTGGGATGTGTCCGTGCTGGTCGACAAGACCAGGGGATGGGCCAACGATCCCCTGCCGCTGGGCGCCACGCAGGGCCCCGTCACCGACCGCTACGAGGTGGACAGCGAGCTGTACATCGCGGCGCTGACGTGGAAGGGAGCCGCGAACGAGGCGTCCGTGAAGGCGTACTACGACGATGGGTACACCGACTGGCGGCAGTGGCTGGAGAACAACCAGCCCCCCGAGCAGGAGAACGGCATCTCGGACTACGCGAACTGCGGCGTCAGGGGCCGCGCCGTCCTCCGCGGACGCGCCGACACCGAACTGGCGCTGGGACTGGATGCGGACTCGTATGGCGGTAGTTTCGTGAGCAACCGCACCACGGCCGCCGGAACCAGGATCGACGAGCGGCTGGCCAACGTGGCTCCGTACGCGCTGTTGAGCCGCACTTTCGGGCAGCAGACCCGGATGACCCCGTCAGTGGGAATCCGGCTCAACCACAGCTCCGAGTTCGGCACGCAGGTGGGCGCGCAGGCTGGCCTGGTGACCGAACGCGGCCGGGCGCGGCTGCATGCCGGCTGGGCGCGGGCGTTCAACTTGCCGGGCATCTACGCGGCGGTATTCTACGGGCAGTACTGGAGCCGGTTCTACGAGGGCGACGAATGGCGCACGCTCGAGCCCGAATGGCTGGACCACCTGGAGTTCGGCGCTGCACATGCGTTCGGCAGCCGCCTCTCCGTGGAAGCCACCTGCTTCAGGGACAAGGTGACCGACGCGCTGCGGGTCGTCCCTCCGCCCCCGCCGCCCCCCAGCTTCCAGAACGTCGGCGAGTACGCTGTCAAGGGAGTCGAGTGGGCCGTTGCCGCGGCGCCCGTGCCGGAGTGGCGCCTGTTCGTCGGCGGCACCGCCGCCAGTACAGACCCTGCTTCGACTCCCAACGCCCCGGAGCTGGCCTTGAGCGCCGGGTCGTCCTACACCTGGCGCCAGCGCCTGCGGCTGCATGTGGATGCCGAGCACGTGGGCAGGCGCTACGTCCAGGGCACCCGCAGCCCTGCCGCGGCCGCGCGCGTGGAGGCCTATTCGCTGGCCAACCTGCGAGCGGGCTACCTGGTGGCGCGGCACCCCTGGGTCGCCGAGGTATTCGCCAGCCTGGAGAATGCGCTGGACGAGGAGTACGAGTTCCGGGTGGGGTACCCGATGCCGGGCCGGACGTTCACCGCCGGCATCCACGTCGAGTTGTGAGACCGGCCGGACAGAGTGCGGCGTGAGCGCCAGCGCCGAGTGCACGCCGCAGCCGCTGGCCGAGGGGCGACACGAGGGGAACATGCCGACCGCGCCAGCAGGGCACCGCCTGACGCTCCGCGAAGTGACCTGGAGCGCCGTATGCATCGGTCTGGGTCTGGCCGCCCCGATCGCGTTCCATGCTGTCGGGCTGGGTTCCACCTTCCTGCCCATGTTCCTGCCCATCCTGGCCGCCGGGTTCCTGCTGCGCCCCGTGCCGGCCGGCCTCACCGGCGCGCTCACGCCCCCCTTGTCGGCCTTGCTGACCGGCATGCCGCCGCTGATGCCTCCCGTGGCGCTGGTGATGGCCGCAGAGGGCCTGGTCCTGGGCGGGCTGACCGCTGTGCTGCGCCGCTGCAGGCGCTGGAACGCCCATGTCGTGGCCGGCGTGGCGGTGCTGGCCGCGCGCCTTGTGCTCGTGCTGGCGACGATGGCACTGGCGCCCCTGTTCGGGCTGCCGGCACGCTGGAGCGCCCTCGGCCTGGTCCTCCAGGGGCTGCCGGGGGTGGCGCTCCTGATCGGCGGCGTCCCGCTTCTCGTCGCGCATCTGCCCCCCTCGCTGCTGACCAGCCATGGCCAACCCCGCTGCTAGCCTGCGCGCCTTCTTCGACCAGGCCGCTCCAGGGTGGGCCGCCCGCCAGGTCGACTACGGCCTGCTGGAGTGGCTGCTCGATCGCCTCGACTGGGCTTCCGGCCAGCGCGTGCTCGACCTGGGAGGCGGCACCGGTCACCTGGTTGCCGCCCTGCGCCGTCGTGTCGGTGCCGCCGGCCGGATCGCCCTGGTCGATCTGTCTCCTTGCATGCTGCGCCACGCAGCAGCGCCGGCCACGGCGGCAGGTGCCCTGCGCTGCTGCGCCGTGGCCGAGGCTCTGCCCCTGCGTCCCGGCACGTGGGACACGGTCATCGGCATGGGCCTGTATCCTCATCTGGCCGATCGCGACGCGGCCCTGGCGCAGATCGCCGCAGTCCTCGCTCCGCAAGGGCAGCTCGCCTTCATGCATCTGATCGGCCGGCAGCGGCTCAACCAGCTCCACAGCGGCATGGGCTATCCGGTGGCGAGGCACCTGCTGCCGCCGGCTGTCGAGGTGGCCGCGGCCCTGCGGCGGGCCGGCTTCGCAGTCACCTGCGCGCTGGACGAAGAGGATCGGTACCTGGTGGCCGGCCGGCGCCAGTAGGGCCGGCGCCGGGGTCCTGCCCGCGGCCCCCCGGCTCGGTCTCCGCTCGCCTGCCGGGCGACGCGCGCAGACCGGCCCACCGGCATGGCTGCGCCCTGGTCCCGCTCTCGCCGGAAGATCGTCCTCTCCCGGTTGACACGGTTCCCCTGAACGGTGATGTTCGGACGCGCCATCGACTCTGCACGCTCGTTCCCGAGCCGGTGGAACACGAAAGGAGGTAGCAGTGAAACGCCGCGACTTCCTCGCCTCGGCTAGTGCCCTGGGCGCTGCGTCCGCCCTCGCTCCGCAGGTCGTCTTCGGGCGGGTCGCGCAGAGCGGCCAGTTCTTTGCGCTCCATCCCTTCCTCGCCGCGCATCCCGGCGCGGTGTTCATCATGCGCACGGCCGCCACCAGCATCGTCGACACGCCGGCCAAGTACGCTGCCGGGCGCGCCCTGGGGCAGCAGCTCTTCGTGCTGTCGGACACCGGCGGCATGCCGCTGGCGAGCACCAAGATCGCCATGAAGCCCAATCTGACCTGTCTGGGCGGCGACGCGGTCGAGGATCGCCTCGGGGTGGTCACGGATCCCGACTTCGTCGAGGGTTTCATCGATGGCATGAAGTCGCTGGGCTTTCAGGGCAGCCAGATGTACCTGCGCGAGGGCAACCACCTGCGGGACGCATACTGCCGCAACGACCCGGCCCAGGTCTGGTACAGCCCGATCGCGACACGGACGGGCGTGCACTTTCTCGACCTGGACAGCGGCCGCATGATGAATCAGACGGGCCTCGCCCGCGCCAACATGGTGGAGGGCAGCGAGGTCATCTGGCGCGAGCTGCCCGACGGGGTCGTGTTCCGGCGCATCGGCTACGTGGCCCCGATCAATGCTCCGGACGCCTTCAACGTCAATCTGGCCAAGTTCAAGGCGCACGGCATGGGCATGACGTTGTGCGCGAAGAACTGGCAGGGAACGAACATCAACCCCTACCTCCACTACTGCAGCACGGTGTCCCAGCAGATCAACGACGGCCTGCCCATGGCCGACGTGAACCCGAACTACCGGACGGACGTGCAGACGCTGTACCAGCAGCACCTGGAGGCGGGCGTACCCCGCTGGGACCGCCCCGGCAACATCGACAACTGGAACAGCGGCCCCGGCATGGAGACCTGGTGCCAGAAGACGCTGGACAACCACGCCGCGTCCACGCCCGGGCTGCACATCGTCGAGGGGATCTACGGCCGCGACGGCAACTGGATGGACGGCCCCCACACTCCCTACGGCCCCTACAGCCGGACGTCCAAGGACTTTCTGACCAACCTGGTCATCTTCGGCCTGAACGCCTTCAAGGTGGAGGTGATCGGCTACTGGCTGTCCGGCCACGAGCCTGGCAACGTGGGCCTGCTCCATGGCGCCATCGATCGCGGCCTCACCGATCGCCTGAACCCGCGCGCCATACCGGTGTACCTGTGGGAGAACGGCGCGCCGCAACTGGTGTCGCTGGACAGCCTCGAACGGACGCCGCTGGTGACCTATTACCTCCAGCGGAACTACGCCGGTCAGACCGAGACGAAGTGGCACCTGCTCGACGAGCCGTTCGACTACGGCCCGGTGTCGGCGGTGGCCGACGACCTGGGCACGCAGCCGCACATCCAGGCGCTGGGCCAGAACTACCCGAACCCGTTCAATCCGACCACCACGATCCAGTTCAGCCTGCCGCGCGACTCCCAGGTGCGGGTCGAGATTTACAACGGCTCCGGCCAGCTGGTCGAGGTCCTGGTGGACGCCTGGCGCGCCGCCGGCGTGCATGCGCTGCAGTGGGACGCGCGGGGCCGCGCTTCCGGCACCTATTACTATCGCTTGCTGGCCCCGGGCTTCCAGGAAACCCGCAAGATGGTGCTGCTGCGCTAGCAGCCGGAGCGCCATCGTCGAGGAGGGGATGATGCGAAGGAAAGCGATCGGCGCGGTGGCCGCGGTGGCGCTGCTGGCAGCCGCCTTCTCGGGTCTGGGGGCGCTGTCGCGGAACGTGGCCATGGACGCGGTCTCGCGCGCCTCGACGTGGAACGAACACCAGGGCGAGGTGGCCTGGCTCACCGACGGCCTGGTGCCGCCGGTGGCCGGCGCCGCGCCGTTCGTCTGGTCCAGCAAGGGCATGCTGGCCTTCGAATGGGACAAGGTCCTGGCCTTGACCCAGGTGCGCCTGTGCGTCGGCGAGGCGGACAGCGACTTCGAGATCCGCACCTACGTGGGTGGCCGCCTCACCGACGACGGCGCCACGCGCGACCCCGTGGGCGAGCGCACGGCCACGGTCCTCGACCAGTCTGCCGCGGCCAACGCCTGGATAGTCTTCGACCTGCCGGCCGGCACGCTGGCCGACAATCTGGAGCTGAAGACCGTGGGCCGCGCCGAGCTGTACGAACTGGAGATCATCGCCCAGGTCGAAGACACGGCGGTCGAGAGCCAGAGCTGGGCGAGGGTGAAGGCGAACGCGCGCGCTGTGGATCGCTAGAGCACCGGCAGCCCGGCAGCACTCCGGGCGCCTGGTTCGCGCGGCCGGCCCACCCAGCGGCGGGTGGGTCGGCCGCATCCGTCAGGGAGCCCGGGTCTGGCCGCAGAGGCCAGAGCGGGTGCCGCGCCCATCCCATCCAGAGGTTGCATGAGCGTCCTGTTCGAGCAGCTGAACCGCGAGCAGATCGAGGCAGTGGCGCCGCGCGCCATCGGCGTCCTGCCGACCGCTGCCACCGAGCAGCACGGCCCGCACCTGGCCGTGGGCACGGATACCCTGCTGGTCACCACAGTGGCCACGCGGGCGGCCCAGGCCGCCGCCGACACCGTGCCAGTAGTCGTCGCGCCGCCGCTGCCGTTCGGCAGCTCCCATCATCACTATGCGTTCGGCGGCACGCTGTCGTTGACCAGCGAGGTCTTTGCCGGCGCGGTGCGCGACGTGCTGACGGGACTGGTGCGGGCCGGCTTCCGCAAGCTCGTCGTGCTCAACGGGCACGGCGGCAACAAGGATCTGGTCGGCATGGTCTGTCAGGACCTGGTGCACCGCCTGGGCGAGCGCGCCACCGTCGCCTCGGGCAACTACTGGGATCTGGCCAGGCCCGCGCTGGCAGCCGCGGACCTGCTGCCTGCGGCGCGAATCCCCGGCCATGCCGCGCACTTCGAGACTTCCCTGGTGATGGCCCTGCGGCCCGAATGGGTCGACGAACGGGCGCGCCTCCAGGCGCGGGACATGACCCGCGAGAGCACTGGCCTGGACATGGACCTGACCGGCGCCGTCGTGCAGACGTACGGCACCTGGGCGCAGGGCCCCGGCCACACGGACTGCCCGGCAGCGGCCAGCGCCGCGCTGGGCGAGCGCCTCCTGGACATTCTGGTCGCCGCGACCGCCTGCTTCTTCCGGGCCTTCAGCCGCGCCCCAGGGCCTGCCGCGTAGCAAGGCTGCTCCCGGCCCGGGCCTGCGCACGGCCGCCAGCGCCGCGTAGGCGCTCTCGACGTTGGCCCCGGCGAACAGATGCTCCTGGTCGCCAGACGTCAGCCGGCGGCCCTGCTCCCACCACTCCGCCTAGTCCCGCAGCGCCGCCATGAACACGGCCAGCCGCGCCGCCGAGGCCCCGGGGCATCCATTCAGGTCGGGAGCGCCGCCGACGGTGGCGACCATATCCCGGATCATGGCCCCGGTGACCTCGTCTGCCGCGCACTCGGCGGGGACGACTCCGTCGCCGTTGAACTGCCACGCGGGCACCCGCGCGAGCGCCTCGCTGACCTGGGCGACGGTGATCTGCTCGCTGGCGGCCGCGCCGATCTCCGCCAGACTCCTGTGCGCCGAGGCCAACAGCAGTCGTCCTGCCTCGGTGTCCGCCCGGAGCGCGGCCAGCGGCAGTCCGTCGCTGCCGTCCAGCAGGCCCTCGGGCTGCTGGAGTCGAGCCAGCGCGAAGCGCACCGCCGCCTCGATCTCCGGCACGCGGATGCGCCCGTCGCCGTCCGCGTCGATCCACGCCAGCGTCCGCCGGTCGAACTCCAGCCCCTCCACCGGGCAGCTCAAGGCGACCCAGAGCTTGGCATCCAGTTCGTCCAGGTGCGCCAGATCCGCGACGGACTCGATCATCGCCTGATTCCAGCCCGCCCGCGCGGCCGAACCGCCACACATGATCGCTGGGCGCCATCTGGCCCCTCTTCCTCGCCGCGCCCGCGCCGGCGCTTACCGACGCAGCCTGCGCCGGACGCCGGCCAGCTGCGGGACCGGCCGGCTCAGTACCGGCCGTATTCCCGAGCGGTCTCGTACATGGCCAGCACGTTCTCGGTGGGCGAGTCGTCCTGCAGGCAGTGCGTGGGCGCGAAGCAGTACCCGCCGCCGGGCATCATGATGTCCAGCGTCCGGCGGCAGTAGGCGATGGTCTCCGCCACCGTCCCGCTGGCCACCGGGCCGGCGGTGCTGATGCAGCCGTGGAACGCCAGCCGGCCGCCGAACCGGGCCTTCAGGTACTCGGGAGCCATGGCCGCGGCCTCGGGCTGCAGGGTGTCGGCGACTCTCAGCCCGAGCGGCAGGTACTCCTCGTACGCCCAGCTGCTGGAGCCGCAGGTGTGCAGCATGACCGGCAGTTCGTAGGCTGCCGCCAGCGCGAAGAACGGGCGATGCCGGGGCAGGATATGCTTCCGGAACAGCTCCATGCTGATCAGCGGGCCGAGTTGCGTCCCGAGGTCCTCGCCCATCCACATGAAGTCGAAGCTGCCGCGCGGCGCCGCCTCCAGGGTCCGGCGCGTGACTTCGAGCTGGACGCTCAGGAACCGATCGACCAGCAGCAGGCCTGCCGGGTCGTCCGTGGCCAGATCGATCAACACCTGCTCCATGCCGCGGAAGAAGCCGGCGGTGTTGATGATGCATCCCAACCCCGCACCGCCGACGTGCACCGCGTACTCCCGGTGCCGCTGGCAGGCGGCAGCCACGCCGCTGTAGTCGTAGTCGTCCGGCACGGGCATGGGCCAGCGGGACACGGCGTCCTCGTCGGCATCCCGCAGCGGGAAGTCGCAGTAGTCCCAGTACCCGCCGCTGCCGTGCTCCACCCAGCGGCGATGGATGCCCCACTCGTCCACGTGCACGCCGCGCGGCGACGCATCCTCGTGCCGGCGCGGGCCGCGATAGGGCACGCCCACGCCCCGGAAATCCACCCCGAGCGCCCGCAGCAGCCCCTCGCCGTCGTCCGGCCTGAGGCCGAAGTGGCGCTTGAGGCGCCGGTCGATGCCCTCGTTGGCCAGGTAGTTGACTGGCACCCGGTCCGGCTGCTGGCAGGCAAATGCCGTGAGCACTCGCTCCTTCGGCCCCATGCAGGTTCCTCCCCGAAGCCATCGAGGCTTCGCGCTGCCACACCGACAGGCTGGCTGGCCGTGGCCCCGCAGCAGGCGCGATCTGGCCGGATGCCGGGCCTCACCGGCGGCGCGACGGGCCGGTCAGGCTGCCCAGCAAGCCGCGCAGCACCTGGCGGCCCAGGTGACCGCCCACCGTGCGCGCCGCCTGCTTGGCCAGGGCCTCCACCATGCCCTGTCGCCGTCCGCTGCCCCACAGCAACTCGCTCAGCCTGCTGCCCGGCACCTCCGCTGGTGCCTGCCCGGGGCGCGCGCCGCCCCGGGCAGAATCGCCGTCCGTGCCGCGCTCGCGCGCCCGCGCCTGGAGCAGCTCGTAGGCGGACTCGCGGTTCACGCGCGTGTCGTACTGGCTGCCGAGCGGGCTGCGGCTGCGGACGGCAGCCCGTTCCTCTGCGGCAAGTCCGCCGATGCGGCACCGCGGCGGACAGATCAGCGTGCGCTCCACCGGCAGCGGCACCCCATCCTCCTGCAGCGTCGACACCAGCGCCTCGCCGACGGCCAGCTGCGCGATCGCCGTAGCCACGTCCAGGCGCGGATTGGCGGGCAGGGTCGCCGCAGCCGTGCGCACGGCCTGCTGGTCGCGCGGCGTGTACGCGCGCAGGGCGTGCTGGAGGCGATTGCCGAGTTGCCCGAGCACCTTGGCGGGCACGTCGTCCGGGTACTGCGAGCAGAAGTACACCCCGACCCCCTTGGAGCGGATGAGGCGCACGACCTGCTCGACGCGCTGCTGCAGCACCGGCGGCGCATCGGCGAACAGCAGATGCGCTTCGTCCAGGACGAACACCAGCCGGGGCCGCTCCAGATCGCCCACCTCGGGCAACTGCTCGTACAGCTCCGACAGCAGCCACAGCAGGAAGCTGGAGTAGAGGCGCGGCTGAAGGACGAGCCGATCCGCGACGAGCACGCTGATCATGCCGCGGCCGCTCGGATCGGTCCGCAGCAGATCGCTCAGCGCCAGCGCCGGCTCCCCGAAGAATCCCCCGCCCCCAGCGGACTCCACGGACAGCAGGGCGCGCTGGATGGCAGCGATGCTCTGCGCCGCGACCAGGCCGTACTGAGCCGATACCGCCGCCCGGTGCGCGGCCACCAGGCTCAGCAGCGCCCGCAGGTCGTCCAGGTCCAGCAGCAGCAACCCCTGGTCGTCCGCCAGCCGGAACACGACCTCCAGCACTCCTGTCTGCACCTCGCTCAACTGCAAGATGCGGCCGAGCAGGGCCGGCCCCATCTCGCTGATCGTGGTCCGGAGCGGATGCCCGGCCACGCCGAAAAGGTCCCAGAACAGCACGGGGTTGGCCGCCGGCGCGTACCCCTCGATGCCGCTCTGCAGGGCCCGCTGCGCGAGCTTCTCGCTGGCGGTCGCCGGCACCGCCAGACCGGCCACGTCGCCCTTCACATCCGCCAACACCACCGGCACGCCGAGGCGCGAGAAGCCTTCCGCCAGCACCATCAGCGACACCGTCTTGCCGGTGCCGGTAGCGCCGGCGACCAGCCCGTGGCGATTGGCGTACCTGGCGAGCAGGTACACCGGCTGTTCGCCCCGGCCGATCAGTATCCTGTCCATCGCGTCTCATTCTCCCCATCTGCACCTGGGTGGGGCGCCCGTCGGCGCACCGCCAGCCCAGGCGCGCACCGCCCGCTACAGCCGCACCCGCACGCCCACCCTGGCTGCCGCGGCCTCGAGCTGGCGACAGGTGGTTTCCGGCAGCGGGATGCCCGTGCGCTGTCGCTGCTCGCTGGTGCGGAAATCGAGTTCGCCGGGCATCGTCACTTCCCGATGTCCGGGGGCAGGCGGGCAACTGGTGATGTAGGCCCGCAGCTGCTCCATCAGTTCGACGAAGCGGGGCAAGCCGCACAGCGGCTCGGGGTCGATGGCCACAAGCCCCAGCCCGTTGACGTAGCGGAACTCGTCCGTCAGCGGCTCCCCCGCCAGCACGCTGCCGAGGATCTCCACCAGCAACGCCAGCCCGAACCCCTTGTAGCCGAGCCGGCCCCCGAGGGGAAGGATCGTGCCGCGCGGCGGCCCGTAGAAGCGCTGCGGGTCGGTGGTGGGGCGCCCCTCGGCGTCCTGGATGCAGCCCGGCGGCACTGTCTGGCCCGCGTGCAGCAGGACCCTGATCTTGCCCTCGGCGATCATCGAAGTGGACATGTCGAGGACCACGGGCAGGCCAGTGGTGGGCGCGGCGAAGGCCAGGGGATTGGTGGCCAGGCGGCCCTCGCGGCCGCCCCAGGGCACGACGAAGTGCCCCTGCCTGGCGCTGTTGGCCGCCGCCAGGCAGAACAGCCCCTCGCCGGCCACCTTCTGCGCCCAGCCACCCAGCCGGCCCACATGGTGGCAGCGCTGGCTGACCACGTACGCCATGCCCGCGCTGCGCGCCTTGGCGCAGGCGATCGCCACCATGCGCGTGGCAGCCACCGCGCCGAAGTTGAGGCCGCAGTCGACCACCGCCTGTGTCGGCGTCTCGCGCACGACGCGGATCGGCGCGCCCGGTCTGATACGGCCGGCGAGCACCTCGTCGACATACATGATGTACCGGGTCACGCCGTGCGATTCGAGCCCCATCAGGCTGGCCTCGACCAGCTCGGCCGCAACGATGGCGGCCTCCGCGGGCGGCGCCCCGCAGGCGGCGAACAGCTCCTCGCCGAGGCGCCGGAGCTGGTCCGCGGGAAACACGCGCAGGTCCTCAGCCATCGCTGCGTTCCTCCTCAGCCGCGCCGTCGCGCGCGGATCGCCCCCGTCAACTGGTCGGCAGCGCGGATCATGTACGCGCAGTCACCGCCCACCTGGAGGAACTGGGCACCGCGCCGCGCCTGGGCACAGGCGAACTCCGCATCGGCACCCATCCCCGAACCCACGAACACCCCGGCTCGGCGGGCGCTGGCGATCACCTGCTCCATGGCTGCCACCACGCGCGGGTGTTCCACTTGGCCGAGCAGTCCCAGCGAACCGGACAGGTCCCACGGCCCCAGCACGACCGCATCCAGTCCTGGGATGGCGACGATCGCGTCGATCGCGGCCACGGCAGCCGCGGTCTCGATCATCACGGCCACGAACAGCAGTCCGTTGGCCTGCCGGACGTACTCGTCCCAGTCTGCCCGGCCGTAGTCGGTGGGGATCAGCGGCCCCACACCCCGCTGCCCCTGCGGCGCGTAGCGGCAGTCTGCCACCACCTGCTGGACCTCGGCGCAGGTCTTCACCTGGGGCACCACCACTCCCGGAGCCCCGGCATCCAGCACCGGCTTGATCCACTCCGTGGCGCTGCCCGCCACCCGCACGAGCGCCGGCACGCCCCTGCCCCGCGCCGCCATCAGGTGGCTGCGCAGCGCCTCCGGGCTCATGGGGCTGTGCTCCATGTCCAGCCAGAGGAAATCGACACAGCCGGCCAGGGCCTCGCTGACCTGGGCGTCGGCCAGCGCCACGCCCGCACCGATCAGCAGCTCGCCCGTCTGCAGCCGCTGCCGGAACCTGGAGATCGTCGACCACATGCTCGTCTGCTCCGCGCTGAAGGTGGCCCCGCCCTGTGGGCTCCTCGTGCACCGATGGGCAGCCGCCGCGCTGGCGTCACGGCGCCGGGCTTCCCGCCGCCCACGCGCCGCCGTCAGGCCCCGAGAACATGGCGCAGGCCGGCAGCGCGTACGGCCGCGACCGCGGCGGCTGCCTCTTCCGGCAGCACGCGCCGCCGCAGCGGCCCCTCCAGGTGCACGCCGAGCGGGGGCCGGTACTGATCCATCACGTTGATCCAGGTCTCCGCCGAGACCTCGTCAGCCAGAAACTGCGCCACCGCGGCCGTACCGCCCAGGCCCGCAGGCAGGATCAGGTGCCGCACCAGCAGACCTCGGCGCGCCAGTCCGTCCGCATCCACTGCCAGATCGCCGACCTGCTGGTGCATCAGGCGCACCGCCGCCTGGTTCGTCTGCGGGTAGTGCCTGGCCCCACACAGCCGGTGGGCCACTTCCGCGTCCGCGAATTTCATGTCCGGCAGGTAGATGTCCACCACGCCGGCCAGCAGCCGCAGCGCCTCCTGGGAGTCGTACCCGCCGGTGTTGTACACGATCGGCAGCCGCAACCCCGCGCCGGCCGCCAGCACCAGCGCGTCCAGGATCATGGGCAGCACGTGCGTCGGCGACACCAGGTTGAGGTTGTGGCAGCCGGCCGCCTGCAGGCCGAGCATGAGCCGCGCCAGTCGGCTCGGGTGGCAGTCTTCGCCGGCATCCAGATGGCTCAGCTCGTAGTTCTGGCAGAACTGGCAGGCCAGGTTGCAGCGGCTGAAGAAGATCGTGCCCGAACCTCCAGTACCGACCAGGGGGCGTTCCTCGCCGAAGTGCGGCGCCGCCCCGTGCACGCGCGCCACCGCGCCGGTGCGACACCGGCCCTGCTCGCCCCGCAGCCGGTTCACGCCGCAGGCGTGGCCACACAGCGCGCAGGCCGATAGAGCGGCGCGCGCGGCCTGCGCCCGCTGGGCCAGCGCCCCGGAACGCCAGAGCTCGAGATACGCTGCCTCGAAAGCCACCATGGCTGCCTGGGCAACGCCTGCCGCTGCCCCCTGCTGTCGCGCTGGCGGCGCGCCCCCGCCGGCACGCTGCCAGCGCCGGGCCGCGCGCGCCGGCGCGGCGTTGCGCTGCTGTCCTGCCGCTGGCCTGTCCGGCACGGCTCGCCGGCCGGTCGCTACCCCCAGCGCGGCAACGGGCCGATGATCGGCAACAGCACGTGGGATGGCCGCTGGGCCGCATGAAACACGGTGTTGTCGGCACTCACTCGCCAGCGCTCCACGCCCAGGGGCCCGCCGGTGTTCGGGTTGACGTCGAACCGGGGGAAGTTCGAACTGGAGACGTCCAGCCGGATGCGGTGCCCCGCGCTGAACAGATTGCTGGTCGGGTACAGCGGGATGACGATCTCGATCACCTCGTGCGGCCGGTAGGGCACGGCAGTGCCGCTGCCATCCCGGTACCGCAGCCGCAGGATGCTGTCCGTGATGTTCAGCGCATAGCCTGACGGGTACCAGCGGCTGGGCGGGTACACGTCGATCAGCTTGGCGGTGAAGTCCGTGTCCGGCGCCGAGGACGCGACCCACAGACGCACCTCGAGCGGACCGGTGACCTCCACGTCGCCCGCCAGCGGCGCGGTCTGGAACACCAGCACATCGGGCCGCGAAGCCAGCGGCAGGTACGGCGGCCGGCAGCCGTAGAACGAGGCAGCCTCGGCCTGGTTGAACCCCCCCGGCACCATGATGTCGCGCAGGCGGGAGCCACGCGGCGCCAGGGCCGGATCAGCGATCCCGCGCGGCATGGGCCCCAGTTCGTTCAGCGAGGAGACGTTGCCGCCGATGGAAGGCACCGGGTTGCCGGGGTCGAAGCGGAAGGTGGTGCCGCCGCCATCCGCCGCGGGCGCGTCGACTGCCAGCCGCCCGTCGCCATGGAGGTAGAGCGGCACGTACTGCGTGCGCGCCAGCGGCCATTCGTCTTCGTCGCGCCAGCGGCCGCCATGGAACAGGCGGCCGGAGGCCGCCCGGTGCCCACCGCCGCCGCCCATGACATACAGCCGCACGGGCGGCATCCGCTCCACTCCGGATCGCCTGCCTTTCAGGGCCGCATCGAACCAGCGCAGATGCAGCTCGCGGAAGCTGTCCAGCGCGGCGTCCTGCCCGAACTGCACGTCGCCGGCGAAGGCCTGCTCGGTGGTGCGGGAGCCATGCGTCCACGGTCCCACCAACAACTTGACTTTGGTGCGCCCCAGGGCCCGCAGCCCGACGTAGTTGCGGAAGGTCGAGCGGGTGTACGAGTCGTACCAGCCGCCGATCAGCAGGATGGGCACGTCCGGCCAGCGCCGATGGTACAACGCCGGCGCCAGACCCGGCTGCCGCCACCAGTCCGTCAGGTCGCCCTCCGTCTGCAGGCGCAGGACCCACTCCTCGTAGGGCGGCACCAGGGCCAGCTGGGTCTGTCCCCGGCGCAGGGGCAGGCGCGTGAGCCACTCGCCGAACGTCGGGCTGTCGAGGTTCAGCGCCGCGTCCACTGCCGGGTCGGCCTTGAGCGCGCGTTGCGGGTTGGTGGCCGAGTGCCAGAAGGCCCAGGCCAGAAAGCGCAGCTCCAGCGCGCCGTTGTGCCGCACGGAGCTCTCGTGAGCGATCGCCCCGCTCATGTTGGGGATCATCGCGGCGATCTGGGGCGCCCCCAGTGCCGCCGGCCCAGTCTGCGTCCAGCCGCACCACGATGTTCCCCAGGTGCCCACCCGCCCGTTGCTCCACGGCTGCTGCTCGATCCAGGCCAGCGTGTCGAAGCCGTCCTCGGCCTCCGGAGCCAGAAAGCCCACCTGGCCCTCGGACCCGTAGCAGCCCCGGCAGTCCTGGATGATGCTGGCGTAACCGCGCGCCGCGAACCAGCGCCCGTACCCGGAGTCGGCTTCCGCCTCCTCCTTGCCGTAGGGCGTCCGGCACAGCAGTGTCGGGAACGGTCCCGGCAGCGCCCGACCGGCGCACGCCGGCAGGTACACGTCCGTGCACAGGGATACCCCATCGCGCATCGGCACCATGACGTTGCGGTGCACCTGCACGTCGGACTCCGGTGCGGACAGGACCGCCTCGTCCACGGCACTTCCCCGATTCTGGTCGGTGGGGCGCGACCGCCGCACTGGCCCGGTCCGGTCGCGACGCGGCCCGCCGCGCGCTCGACCCTGGGCCGCCGGCGGCGCGCCAGCGGCGCGCCGGCAAAGATAGCGAATGCCGGCGGTTGCCGCGCCCGGCCGCGCTGCCGTGCTTAGCCGCACACCAGGCACGCTGGGCCACCCGGCGGCAGGGCGGCGAGCGCGCGCTCCGCTGCGCCCCCACAGCAGCCGGCGCCGGCTGCCGCCAGCGCGGCGGTTCAGGCCGCCCTCGGCGCGTCGGCAGCGCGGGGGGCGATCCTCGAGGAGGTCGTCATGCGCCATCATCCGCTGGACGGTATCGCCCGCGAGAAGCTCCGGATCACCCGCATCGACGTGCTCCCGCTGTCCTACGTCGACCCGGCCGGCGATCTGTGGCGCACCGGTTCGTACCAGGTCTGGAAGACCGACGGTGCCATCACGCGGATCTTCACGGACGAGGGCCTGGTGGGCATCGGCGAAGGGTCGCCGTACGAGGGGCCGGCATACATCAAGGAGTACACCGAGCAGGTCATCCAGCCCGTGCTGATCGGCCGGAACCCCTTCGACGTGGAGTTGCTGACCAACCGCGGCGGCGGCAGCCGGCGGGCCCGGGCTCCCTGGGCAGGGGTGGACAACGCCTGCTGGGATCTCATCGGCAAGGCCAAGGGGCTGCCGGTGTACCGGTTGCTCGCCACCGACCACGAGCCGTGCCCGCGGGTCAGGGTCTATGCCAGCGGCGGGGTGGAGCACGCCTGGTACGAGCACGGCGAGCGCCAGCTCATCGAGGAGGCCCTGCGCTACCAGGCGCAAGGGTTCGGTGCGTTCAAGTTCCGCTGCGGCACCGACTGGCGCGCGGCAGGCATGGACTTCGCGCGGTACGTGCCCATCCTGCGCCGCCTGCGCGCTGCAGTGGGACCCCACTTCCGGCTCATGCACGAAGCCGTGGGCACCAGCGGCGGCGTGCTGGAGCGCATCATCACCGACTTCGCGCCGGCCCTGCAGGAGCTGGGGTTCTACTGGTTCGAGGAACCCTTCGGCGACACGCGGCCCGAGTTCCTGCCGCTGCACCTGCGGCTGCGGGCCGCCATGCCTGGCGTCATGATCGCCGGCGGCGAGCGCTTCTGCCAGCGCTTCGACGCGCAGGAGTGGCTCGACTGCCGGGCGCTGGACATCGTGCAGAGCGACTGCAACGTCGCCGGCATCACCGAGAACTGGTGCATCGCCCGGATGGCCTGGCTGCGCGGCTGTCGCAGCATCCCCCACAACTGGCACGGCGGGGGCACGCTGATCGCCAACGCCCACTTCGCGGCCGGCATCCCCAACGGCGAGTACTGCGAGCTGAACATGACCCGCAACCCGCTCCGGGACGCCCTCTTCGCGGAGCCGCTGGTCGTGCGGGACGGGTACCTCGAGCTGCCCGACAAGCCTGGTTTCGGGGTCGAACTGAGCGAGGACGTGGAGCGGCGCTTCCCGTACGTATCCGGCAGCTACAGCCGCCCGAATCCGCGCCTGGCGGCCGGGCGCCTGCCGCAGGTGCCCGGCTAGTTGCCGCCGCGGCGCACACCGGCGCCGCCGCTCACTCCAGCGCGAACGAGTTGTCCGCGGGGCGGAAGCCGTACGGGTTCACCGTGTCGAACAGCGGGCGCGGGAACTCCCCGCCGTGGTTGTCGGACACCCCGAAGGCGACCCAGTAATTCGGCGCCGCGTCGCACTCGACGAAGGCCGTGAACAGCCCGGCCAGATCGCGGTGGCTGTCCCACAGCCGGCTGCCCGGACGGTGGGGCAGACCCGAGTCGCCGACACCCCCCAGGCGCACGACCAGGATCTTCTGGCCGGGGTGGAGCTGCCTGGCGTAGTACTGCCCGGCGATCTCCATCCAGCGCTTGCTCACCCCGTACAGGCTGGTAGGGGGGACGCCGAAGGGATCCTCGCGGACATCGGGGAACGGGGCGATGGGCTGCACATCCCGGCGGTAGTCCCTGGTGAAGTCGTAGGCGTGCACCGAGCTGGCCAGGTAGATGCGGGGAACGTTCTCGGCGATGGCTGCCCGGTACACGCAGTCGACCACCAGGATGTTGAGCGGATCGAGCCCGCCGTTGCAGTGCTCGTCCCGCGTGTTCCAGCCCAGGTGGGCGACCGCGTACTGGCCGCTGAACGCCTGCCGCAACTGGCCCAGCACACGGCTGCGGTAGGCCTCCAGCAGTTCCTTCCAGGTGCATGCCGACACGTCGCGCATGACCTCGTCCATGCGCACGATGCTCACACCGGAGACCGCGTACTTGCCGGCGAGCTGGCGGGTCAGCGCCTGCGCCACCGTGCCGTTCGCGCCTGTCAGCGCTACCTTCTTCATCGTCGCTTCCTCTTCCGGGTCTGTTGGGCGTCATACGTGCTGCGGCTGGCACCGCAGTCCTGGCGCTGCCGCAGGGCGCCGGCGTGCATCCGGTGCATCGGGCCTGTCGCCGCAGCCCTGCTGGCGCGGCCGCGAGCCGGCCGATGGCGCTGCCAGCCACCCGCATCCCTCGACCGCACGGAACGATGAATGTACGACCTGGCCTGTTTCCCGGGAGTGCCGGGGCCCGCCTGCCGACGACCCGCCCGCCGCACCCCGTGGCGCGGGCGCCTGGCAGCCCCGATGCCTTGACAGCGACCGGCGGCACGGGGTTCGTACGGAGGCGATCCGCGCCGCCCCCCGGCGCCGGCACAGGGCGACCATGGACCTGATCGACGCGCACGCCCATCTGCAGAACCCCTGCTTCGCGGCCGACCTCGCCGCGGTCATGGGCCGGGCGGCCGGCGCGGGCGTGCGCTGGGTCTGCTGCAATGGCACCGGCCCGCAGGACTGGCAGGCGGTGGCGGCGCTGGCCAGCCGGCACGACGGCAGCGGCGCAGCCCCGCTCGTGATCCCCTGGTTCGGCCTGCATCCTTGGTACCTGGGCTACCGGACGCCAGACTGGCGCGAGCGCCTGGACGCATTGCTGGCGGCGATGCCGGCCGGCGTCGGCGAGATCGGCCTGGATCGCGACGCCGAAGAGCGCGATGGCGCGCTTCAGGAAGCGGTCTTCCGCGCCCAGCTGGCGCTGGCAAGGCGGCACGGACGACCGGCAACGGTGCACTGCCTGCGGGCGTGGGGATGGCTGGAGCAGGTGCTGCGCACCGAGGAGCGACTGCCGGCCGGCATGATCGTCCACGCCTATGGCGGACCGGTGGAGCTCCTCGCGCCGCTGGCCGCGCGCGGCGCGTACTTCTCGTTCGCGTGCAACGTGCTGCGGCCGCGCAGCCGGCGCGCGCGTGCCGCTGCGGCCGCGGTGCCGCTGGACCGCCTGCTGGTGGAGACCGACGCGCCGGACATCCCGCCGCCGGCGGAGCTGGGGCTGGCCGGCCCGCTGCTGCCGGACGGCCGCCGCCGCACCGAGCCAGCCTTCGCCGCCCCCGTGCTGGCGGGCATTGCGGCGCTGCGCGGCATGCCGGCCGCGGAGCTGGCGGAGGCGGTGATGGCCAACGCCCGCCGCCTGTGCGGCGCGCTGGTGGCAGCCGCGCCGCCACGGCCGTCGCCTGCCACCGCACCCGAGGCGAGCCAGCGCCCGCAGCCAGCGAGCAGCGGCCATGGAGAGTAGCGTCGCGCCGCGCTTCGCGCGCACCGCCCTGCTGCTGGGCACGCGGCGGCTGCAGCGACTGCAGCAGGCTCACGTGGCCGTGGTGGGCCTGGGGGCGGTGGGCAGCTATGCCGTCGAGGGGCTGGCGCGCGCTGGCGTGGGCCGCCTGCGCCTCGTCGACTTCGACGTCGTCGAACCGAGCAACATCAACCGCCAGCTCTTCGCGCTCGAGTCGACCTGCGGGCGGCCCAAGCACGAAGTGGCGCGGGCCCGGGTGCTGGACATCAACCCCGAGTGCCGCGTGGAAGCCTTGAACCTGGTCGTGGCCGCCGACACGGTGGAGCAGGTCCTGGCGGACCGGCCGGATCTGGTGATCGACGCCATCGATACCCTGGCGGCCAAGGTGGAGCTGCTCGCCGCTGCCAGCCGGCATGGCCTCCCGGTGGTGTCGGCCATGGGCGCAGCCCGGCGGACCGATCCCCAGGCGATCCGGGTCGCGCCCCTGGACCAGACCCACCACTGCCCGCTGGCCCGCCGAGTGCGGCGCCGGCTGCGTCAGCTCCTGGGCAGCGAGGGACAGATCCTGTGCGTGTACTCGACGGAGCCCTGCCAGTCGCCGCCGCGGACGCCGGCCGCACCGCCCGCGGCGGCGGACGCCGCCGGGGCGCCGCCGGGCAGCCGGCCACCGTCGCGGCGCCTGCCCCTCGGCAGCCTGCCGACGGTCACCGGCATCTTCGGCCTCACCGTGGCCCACGCGGCGCTCGCCCTGCTCGCCGGCGGGCTGGCGCCGGAGCCTGCCGAAAGCGCCCGGTCCGAAGCCGCCCAGCAGCAGTGTCGGTGAGCCACCCCCGGCTGCAGCCTGTCAGTACTCGACCTCGACCCGCACCACACCCGGCTTGCCGGTCAGCTTCACGTCCTCGCCGGCGGGCAGCAGCGCCGGCGCCCCGTCGATGCGGACTCGGCGCAAGGGGGCCCGCTGGGGCGCCCGGAAACGCACGAGGACCTGGGGCGGGACCGCCCGCAGGCAACGCAGATCGACCTCGGCGGCAATGCCTCTGCCCTGGGGGCAGGGTTCGTAGCGGACGCCCGTCGCTCCGTGGTGGGTGTGCACGCCGGTCAGCCCGAAGGGGCGCTCCTGGAGGAACCACGCGCGCGGCAGGGCCCGACCGAAGTGCAGCAGGTCCGCGGTCCAGTACACGTAGGCGTAGCGCAGCCACATCACCGCGTTCGCCTCGTCGCTGGTCTTGAAGCTCACGGCGTTGTCGAAGCCCAGCTCGGGCAGCGGATGCTCGATCATGCCGCCGATCTCCTCGCGGTAGACCGCGGCGAAGGCGTTGAAGAGCATCCACAGGAAGACCTCCGGCTCGTCGCGCTCCAGGTGGGGCAGCAAGCCGGCCAGCAGGCACGGCTGCATGGAGAAACCGCCGCGCGCCCGCAGCGTGTTCTCCGGGTCCCGGTTCGCGTAGCCGAATGGCGGCTGGTGGTACAGGTTGTCCAGGTAGTCGTCCAGGATCCACTCGGCCTGGCGGCTGCTGCTGGCGTACAGGCCGGAGAGCAGCAGGTACACGGCGCCCTCCAGCACCTCGCGGATCCAGCCCACATCGCGGCCCCGGCAGTACAGCCGGCTGGGGTAGTGCGGGACCCAGCGGCCGTCGCGCAGCCGCACCAGCGGCGCGTGCTGGCGCATCGTCTCCAGGCCCGTACGCAGATCCCGCCCATAGGCGTCCGCCTCGGCCTGCAGGCGCGCCGCCTCCGGGTGGCCGTAGGCAGCCAGCGCCCGGGCAGCCGCATCGGCACCGCGCCACGTCAGGCAGTTGGTCGACAGCCAGTAGTAGAACTCGGTGACATCTTCCAGACTGCCGGCTGGCAGAAAGCCGCGCTCCCAGCCGCGCGAGCGAGGCAGCGGCCCCAGGGTCTGCCGCCGTTGCCGGAAGACCCACTCGGCGCCGGCGAGCACGGCCGGGGCAACCGCGGCGAACCAGGCCCGGTCGCCCGTGAGCAGATAGTGCTCGGCGAGGGCCCACAGCACCCAGCCGTGGTGCTGGTTGTAGTGGCCCTGCTCGAAGCCGCCGGCGCCGAAGAACATGCCCTCGCAGTCGGTGAAGTTGCCCGGCTGCGGCTTGGTGCCCTGGTACCGCACCCACAGATCCAGGCGCCGCTGCGCGTCCGCGCCGAGCCCGCGCTGGTCGAGCTCCTGGACGATCATGCACGCCTCGTTGCTGAAGTTTCCGTAGGTGGAGGACCCCACCGAGGTGTTGAGCAGGGCGGCACAGCCCGGCATGACGAAGTCGGTGATCTGCACATGCATCAGGTGGTTGGCATGAAGCGCCTCCAACTGCGGCACCGGAGCCCGCAACTGAGCGCCGCAGGCGGCCTCACGGCGCCAGAAGGCCGCCACCTGCGCCGCCGCCGCCGCGAACTCGAGCCGGCGCAAGGCCTGCAGCTCGTCATCGCCGTACAGCGCCACGTAGGGCACCTTGAGCACGAACTCGCAGGTCGAGCCGGGGGTGAGCCAGGCGCGCACCCATGCCGCCAGCGGCCCGGTGCGGTACGACGGCTCGCCCGCATGCACCGCCGCGCCGCCAGATGCCATCGATGCGGCCGCCCCTGCCGCCCCCGCGCTGACCTGCACCTGACCGGCGAGCACGGCCCGCACCACCAGCTCGCCGCCGTGCCGACTGCACAGCGTGTCGCCGCGCACGGCCAGCGGCACCAGCGGGCTGCGCGGCAGCAGCTCGTCGGTCTGGTCGGCCGCCGGGCAGACGCCGTGCCGCTGTCGCCGCGAGTCCTCCGAATAGAGGATGGGCAGCGCCAGCTGTGCCGGCTCGGCGCCGAGGTTCGTCACGCGGAAGCGCAGCAGCGCGACGGTCACGTCGTCATGGGCCAGTTCGCCGGCCAGTGTCCCCGTCAGCGGCACGCACAGCGCGGCCTGCTCCAGCCGCAGACCGTCGCGGCGCACGCACAGGTGGTAGATGGGCACCGCCTGGTCCTGCGGGCCTCTGCCGACAGGCAGCCACCGCTCGAGGCCGAAGAAGAACCGCGCGTTGCCGGCGTTGCGGAACCGCGCCGCGCTCGCGCCCGGTTGGTCCAGGCCCGTCAAATTGCGGCGATGCAGCAGCAGATCGCCGTTCGGCTCCAGCCAGAACCGCTGCGGCGAGTGCTTGCAGCCGAAGCTGCAGGCAGCCGGGTGGGGGCGCGGCTGGCCGTTCATGGCGGCCGCCAGCGTGTGCTCTGCGCCGCTGGCGATCCACTCGCGCACGGTCCGCGCGGAGGCGTGCTGCCGCCGGTAGTCGGCGAAGGTGCGCGCATCGTCCGCGCGGGCGACGTACACGCCGCGTTCGGCGTACCAGATCGGGCCCTGGGCCGCCAGGGCCGCCAGGGAGATCGTGAAGGCGTCCTCTTCCCAGTGAAACTCCACCAGGCCGTCGTCGCCGGCGTAGGGGTGCGCCGGTTCCATGTGGCGCACTCGCACGAGGAAGGTGCGCGGGCCGTTGGCCTCGAGCTCCCAGTGGCCGGCTGCCTGCCCGGGCCAGTCGCGCACGACCGCGTTGTAGCCAGCCAGCCACAGCCGCCCGGCCGGCGTGCGGCGGCCCGCGTGCAGTTCCACCCGCAGGACGGACTCGGCGGGAGCCGAGCAGGTGTGGATCTGCACCCCGCGCATGCGGGCCGAGGCGGGCACCTGCAGGCGCAGACCCATGGTGCGCCGGAAGGTCGGCCTGTAGTCGGCAGGCGCGCCCGCCAGGCGCTCGCTGGAGAGCCGCCGAAAGCGGACCCGGACCGTGCGCGCGCCGACCTGCTGCACGATGCGCGCCCGCTGCCAGGCGCCGTTGGACCAGTCATCCGTGCGCGTCCAGCCGAAGCCGCCGGGATTGTGGCGGTCCTCGCGGCCGTCGAGCCGCACCTGGGGCCAGTTGCGGCGCCAGTAGAAGACCTGCAGGCGCGCCGGGGGCTCGTCGCCGAAGCGGATCTGGAGCTGGCGGATATCGCGCGGCTCCTCGAACCAGAACTCGCCGGCTGGCGCGGCCGGCAAGGCGTAGGGAGCGATGTCGAAAGGCTGCATCGTGCGCTCCTCTGTCTCCACCGTGGTGCGAAGCTGAGAGTCCACTCGGGGCGTCCTGGTCGCACCGGCAGCCGCCCCGCCTACACTCGCGCCCGCCATCCGGGCGACCCGGGCTCCAGCCGCCGCGCCTCCGGCGCGCACCGGCAGCGCCGGCGCCGGCCTACACCCAGCGGCGCGCCGCGGCCAGCAGTCGCTCACCCGCCGCGACGCTGGGGCAATGGGTCTGCAGCAGCAACCGCGCGGGATCCAGCTGGCGCACCAGGGCCTCCACATGCGCCGCCGGCACGTCCAGATGCAGGATCTTGCCGGCCCGCTGCACCTGCCGGTAGAATTCCAGGTGCGCCGGTCCGTTGGGCGGTTCGTGGGGCGCCGGCGTGTACTGGAGCACGCGCAGGAACGGCAGCGACAGCAAGCGGGGCAGATGCTGGCGCGCGTCGGCACCGTCCAGGTGGTACCACAGCGCCCCGTAGCTCTGGCCGTGCAGCTCCACCTCGGGCAGCACGAACCGATCGAAGTCGGCCGGCGACAGCATGCACGAGACATCCGACTGCGTGGACACGAACGGCTCCGGAGCCCAGAACGGCATCCAGCCGGCGGTCCCGTACCAGAACTCGTGGGTGGCGCGCGCCAGGGCCGCCAGCTCCTGGCGGGCGCGCGACATCTCCGCCGCGCCGGTGCGGATCGCGGCCGCCATCCAGTCGGGGTGATCGCGCAGAGCCAGCAGGAAGCGCGCTGGTCCCAGGTGCTGGGCGAGCAAGTCGTTGGCGGACAGCAGGCACGGACTGCCCACCAGGAAGTCGTCGCGACCGGCGGCGCGCACCAGGGCGCGGTACGCGGCCGCGTGCTTGCGCACCCAGACATCGTCGGGATCGTGCCGGAACGGTGCGGGTCGGCCGAAGTCGACCTCGACCGGCGCGAACCAGATCGTCGCCTCGCTGAACTGCGGGCGGCCGCCCAGAGACACCACCCAGCCGCCGTTGAGCAGGAACGACGGGAGCGCTTCGCCGCCCCACCAGGTGTTCTGCAGGTGCGCCAGCGCGGCGCGCACCAGGTACTCCGGGTCAAGCCAGCGCGCCTCCGCATCCGCTGGCGCCGGTGGTGCCACCGCTTCGGCGCCGCTGGGCGCGGTGACCGCCAGGCACGGACGGTCCAGCATGGTGCAGTGCCACAAGGCGCCGAGCCGTTCCCTGGCCTCCGGCCAGTCAGGCTTGTATTTCATCGGTGCGTTCCCCCGCGAGGATGGGGCGGCCAGCCGGGCCGGGCCGGCCACCACCGCCGGCAGGCGCCGTCCGGCGCGGCGAGGCGGCGCCCCGCCGCGCCCAGGTGACGTCGGCCAGGCGGTTGCTTAAGATAGAGGCACACAGAA
>CAZPXM010000013.1:0-16642 GCA_964591015.1 uncultured Gemmatimonadaceae bacterium | reverse complement strand
GGCCAACGCCACTGCAGGGCGGTCGGCAGCACGCCGGCGAGGGGCCAGCGGGCGCCGCGCGCGGCGGCGGCCCGACGCGTGTCGAGAACGGCGCCACGAGAGTGTCCACCATGAGCGAGCCTGCCCGGGGCACGGAGCGGCCCTTTCCCTACATCAACCGCGAGCTGAGCTGGCTCGACTTCGCCCGGCGGGTGCTGGAGTTGGCCGAGGATCCGGCGGCGCCGCTGCTCGAGCGCGTCAAGTTCGCCGGCATCATGGGCATGATCTACGACGAATTCGCCATGAAGCGGATCGGCGGCCTGCGCCATCAGATCGAGCAGCGCAGCATGCACACCTCTGCCGACGGCCTGACACCGGCAGAGGAGCTGCAGAGGTGCCGCGACGAGCTGAACCGCCAGACGGCGATCCTCGGACGCCTGGTCAGCACCGAGCTGCGGCCGGCCCTGCTGGCCGCCGGCGTGCCGCTGCTCGACTACGACGAGCTCGACGCCAGCCAGCAAGCCGCCGCGGACGCGTACTATCGCGAGTCGGTCGAACCCATCCTGACGCCGCTGTCGGTGGACATCGGCCATCCGTTCCCGTTCATCAGCAATCTCAGCCTCAACGTGGCCGCCACCCAGGGGCTGCCCGGCCAGCGACGATGGCGCTTCGTCCGCCTGAAGGTGCCGCCCAACCGCCCCCGCTGGGTCGAGCTGTCCGGCAACGTCCGCGTGCCCCTGGAGCAGGTCATCGCGCACAACCTCCACCGCCTGCTGCCGGATGGCTCCGGCTGGGACTGCTACTTCTTTCGGGTGACCCGGGGCGCCAAGGATGACCCGTGGGACCGCCTCCCCCAGGACGACGGCCACGTGTCGCTGGGACCGGGCAGTCTGATCGCCATGGTCAGCGCCGAGCTGACGGCGCGGCGCTTCGCCGGCGTGGTGCGCCTGCAGGTCAGCGACGGCATGCCGTCCCAGATCCGCACGTGGCTGGCGCAGCAACTGCGCATCGACCTCGAAGACACGGTGGTGGCCGGCGGGCTGCTGGCCACGGCCGACCTGCTGCAGTTCCAGCCCAAAAGCTGCGACCATCTGCGCGACAGGCCGCACGCGCCCGTGACGCACCCGCGCCTGGCCGGCCTGGACCCGGAGGACACGGAAGCCATTTTCCGCGAGATCCGCTCCGGAGACATCCTGCTGCACCATCCGTACCATGACTTCGACACCTCGGTGCTGCGCTTCCTGGAGAGCGCCGCGCGCGACCCGCACGTGCTGGCCATCAAGCTGACGATCTACCGCACCAGCAGGAGTTCGCCCATCATCCAGGCGCTGACGGATGCGGCCCAGCGCGGCAAGCAGGTGGCGGTGCTGGTGGAGATCACGGCGCGCTTCGACGAGGCGCCCAACATCGCCTGGGGCGAGAAGCTGGAGCGCGCCGGGGCGCACGTGGTCTACGGCATGGAACGGCTGAAGACGCACGTGAAGCTGGGCATGGTGGTGCGCGAGGAGGGCGGCCGGCTGCGACGCTACGTGCACTTCGCCACCGGCAACTACCACACGGGCACCGCCCGGCTGTACGAGGATCTGGGCGTGTTGAGCTGCGACGAGGAGCTGGGTGCAGGCGTCGCCGCCGTGTTCAACGAACTGACCGCGGCGGTCCAGGTGCCCGACTACGGACCGCTGCTGGTCGGACCGCACAACCTGCGCGAGCGCTTCATCGAGCTGATCCGCCGCGAGGCGGACCACAGCCGCGCCGGGCGGCCCTGTGGCGTGCGTGCCAAGATGAACCAGCTGCAGGACCAGCAGGTGATCCGCGAGCTGTACAAGGCCAGCCAGGCGGGAGTGCCCATCACCCTCAACGTGCGCGGCCTGTGCTGCCTGCAGGCCGGCGTCCCCGGCGTCTCCGAGACGATCGGCGTCTTCAGCACGCTGGGCCGGTTCTTGGAGCACGGCCGCATCTACCGCTTCGAGAACGGCGGGCAGCCCGAGTTCTACGTGGGATCGGCCGACTGGATGCGGCGCAATCTGAGCAGCCGCATGGAGACGATCGTGCCCATCAAGGACGAGTCCGTGCGGGCGCAGCTCCAGCACATCCTCGACGTGTACGAAGCCGACAACTGCTCGGCCTGGGACATGCAGCCCGACGGGAAATACGTGCGCCGCCGGC
This sequence comes from uncultured Gemmatimonadaceae bacterium, assembly GCA_964591015.1. GTDB lineage: Bacteria > Latescibacterota > UBA2968 > UBA8231 > UBA8231 > SLHA01. Next base: position 14,497 of record CAZPXM010000013.1, on the reverse strand, counting down.
CAGCGCCTGGCGAGCCGCGCCGCAGCGCCCAGGAGGTGTTCATGCGCGAGGCGGACGCGGAGGCCGAAGGGTCGGAGGCCCGGGAGGAGCGGACGGCAGCGGGCTGCTGAAGCACGAGCGCCGGGCAGGCAGGAGGCCAGCCGCACCCGGCTTCGGCCTGGGTGCGCGCGGGTCCTTCGTCGTATATTGGCGTCGTATACTGGCGTCACCGACCAGCCGTGTGCATCGGGGCCTGGCGGCGCCCGCGCCCCGTTCCGGGATGGGCGCGCGATCTGCGCTTCGGGAAAGGTGAGCCACTCATGCGACCCTGGTGGAGTGGTGTGGCCATGAGCCTGATACCTGCCGCGGTTGCCGCGCAGGTAGGCTGGTTCCGGTTGCCCACGGGCGTCTTCGTGAGCGGCGGCGATGGGCTGTGGGATGCCCAGCACCGGCGGCACCCGACCGTCGTCCGCCTCGACGGGACGTATCACATGTGGTTCGCCGGAGAGGGTGCGGCCGCTGGCGCCATAGGGTATGCGCGCAGCGCCGACGGGATCCTGTGGACCGAGTACCCGGCCAATCCCGTGCTCGCCGACGGGCGCAGCGGCAGCTTCGACGCGGAGTTCGTCGATCATCCCGCGGTGCTGGTGGAGGAGGCGGGATTCCGCCTGTACTACGCCGGCTACGACGGGGCCCTGCTGCGCATCGGCTGCGCCGGCAGCACCGATGGCGTGACGTGGACCAGGATGGGCCCGGAGGCCGTGCTGGCCCCCGGCTCGGCCGGCGCCTGGGATGCCGGCGGCGTCACCGCACCTGCGCCGCTGCGCACGGACGGGGGCTACGCTCTGTGGTACGCCGGGTACGACGGCACGTGCATGCGCATCGGCTACGCGACCAGCAGCGACGGGCTGTCCTGGGAGAAGCATGCTGCCGGGCCCGTGCTGGACATCGGCCCGCCGGAGGCATGGGACGATGCCGGGGTCAGCGAGCCCGTGGTGCTGTACGACGGGCGCCAATACCGGATGTGGTACACCGGCTTCGACGGCAGCCGCCGGCGGCTGGGATATGCCACCAGCGCCGACGGTGTGCACTGGGAGAAGTCGCTGGCCAATCCCGTGTTCCAGGAGGGAGCCGCCGGCGGCTGGGATGGCATGGCGATCAGCGGGCCGGCAGTGATCCGCCAGGACAACACCTACCGGCTCTGGTACACTGGCTTCGACGGCGCTCGTTACCAGATCGGCTATGCCAGCAGCCAGATCCCCGGAGACATCGACAGCGACGGCACCATCTCCGTGATGGATGCGGTGCTCGTGCTCCAGTACGTGGTCCGCCTGATCGAGGACTTCCCGATCCAGGCGCTCAGCTCGCCCAAGGAAGTCCAGCCGCTGGACGAGTACGTGGTGGAAGTCGGGGAGGCGTATGGGCTGCCCGGCGAGCGCGTGGAAGTGCCGTTGAGCATTCCGGACGCCAGCGGCCTGTATGCCTGCGGGCTGCGGCTGGCCTACGATCCCCAGGTGCTGCGCGCCGTGGAAGCCACACCCAGACCCCTGCTGAACGGCTCCTACTGGCAGGCCAACACGCGCATCCCCGGCGAGGTGAGTTGCGCGTTCATCACGGCCACCCCGCTGGCGGACGGCGGCGAGCTGTTCCGCCTGGCGTTCGATGTGCTCGGCGACGCGGCAGCCGAAGGCACGCCCCTGCGCCTGACCGATGCGACCTTGAACAAGGGCGTCCAGGTGGTGCTGCAGCCGGGCGCAGTCCACACCACGCCGGCCTGGCCCCGCCTGCTGCCGGCGTATCCGAACCCGTTCAACCCGACTACGACGATCCCGCTGCACCTGCCGCGTGCGGCCGCTGTCGAGCTGGTCGTATTCGATGCCGGCGGCCAGCAGGTGCGGCACCTCCTCCAGGGGGTCCTGCCCGCTGGCCTCCACCGGCTGGCCTGGGACGGCAGGGCAGACGGAGGCCGACCCGCGGCCAGCGGCGTCTATGTGTGCCGCCTGCGCGCGGGCGACCGGCAGGAGACCCGCAAGCTCCTGCTGGTGCGCTGAGCCCCCGCAGGAGCGGCGGAGGCGACTGCGGGGGTCTGCGGGCGCGGGCGCGGTGTCGTGCTGCCGGGAGGGCTGCCGGGCCTGGCCCCTGCCCTGGCCGAGTGCAGCGCCGCGCGCTGTGCGCCCATGCCGCCCGTCTGCCTCTCGGCACCGGCGGCGTGGCCGCCGATGCTGCAGGTCTCACCACCAAGGAAAGGCGCATGCGACTCGAACCCATCGTCGAGACCGAAGACGAGATCTACTCCTTTGCGCCAGCCAACAACGGCGCCGGACCGCTGTGGTGTCATGGCTCGACCATCGTGGTCCGCCAGGGCGAGCAGGTCTTCGTCGCCGGCCTGGAGACGCTGCCGGACCAGCCGCCGCTGAACAACTGCCGCTGGCTGCTGTTCCGGCGCGCCGCCACCGGTTGGGAACTGGTGTACCGGGACACGACGGGACGCACGCGCGAGCCATCGCCCGTGGCCGTGCTGGGCTGCGGCGACCTGCTGGTTTCCGCCAACCCGACGCTGGCCGAGCCCGGCGCCTACAGCGGCCCTGCCAGGCCCACGGTGTTCCGCTTCCGTGCCGACGCGCCGGCCGCCCCGCCCTCAGTCGAGCTGCCGGCGTGGCGCGGCGCGCCCGCGTTCACGGAGCACTCGTACCGCACCGTGGCGGCCGACCGGGACCACAGCGAAGTCCTGTACATGCAGAACGTCGGCTACGACGTGGCCCACCTGTCGCTTCTGGATCGGCGCGGCCGCTGGCAGGGCATGGGCGAGCTGGCGTGGCCGGCCGGCGACGACTACGATCCCCCGCGACCGCTGCGCCTGTGCTACCCCAACGTCGTGCTGCGCGACCGGTCCGTGCACTTCTTCGGCGTGGGCGATATCGTCGAGCCGGTCCCCGCCTGGCGCGAGGCCAAGCTGGCCATCACGCGCCGCGAATGGGACTACGTGTTCCGCCGACTGTTCTACGCGTGGACCCCGGACATCACCCGCGCGCCGTTCAGCCCGTGGCTCGAGGTCGCCAGCCGCGAAGCCACCGCCGGGCACCTGGCCAACGGCGACCTCCACGTGGATGCCGGCGGCCGCGTACATCTCCTGTGGTGCGAGACCACCGCGGATGAACGTCTGCGCGAGCGCTTCTTCCCCCACGAGCGACTGGTGCGCTCTCTGGAGTACCTGACTCTGGAGAACGGGGCGCCGGCCGCACGCCGGACGCTGGCCCGCGCCGCGGAGGGGGAAGAAGCGCCCCGGCCCCACTGGGGTCGCTTCCACGTCCTCCCCGACGGCCACCTGCTGGTGGTGGCCGCGTTCGGCCCCAACCTGGCCTCGGCGACGCCGCGCGCTCGCTTCCGCGCCATGGCGCTGCACGAAGATGCCGGCTGGGTGGACATCCCGTTCGTCCGGCCGCTGCAGCCGGGCACCTGGATGACCAACACGGTGCGGGGCGGCTCGGCACCCAGCGACGTGCTGGACCTGGTGGGGATGAGCGACACGCAGGAGGCGACCCTGGGATACGCCCGGGTGCGCCTGTTGGTCGACTCGTGACCGCGAAGCCAGCGAACGGGGCCCGCGCAGCCGCAGCACCGCGCCGGGCGTGGCGGGACGCTGGCAGGGACCGGCGCCTGCCCAGCAGCCCGGCGCGCGGGCAGCGGGGGCCAGCCCGGGCTGTCAGCTCTTCTTCTTGGTCTGCGCGAAGAAGGGGCTCAGTGCCTGCTGCACCCGCATGCTCTTGCAGGACGGGCAGCGATGCTTCTTCGTCCCGTGCACGGTCATGCTCTCGGTGACCACGAAGGAATGGTTGCACTTGAGGCAGCGATAATCGTACTGGGCCATAGCTCGATCGTCTCCTAGTGTCGCCATGACTCCATGGGAAGCGCGTGCAGACGCTGAGTGACGGTAATTAAACAGATGAGCCGACCGGTTGTCAAAGCTGCGCCGGGCAGCAGGCAGCACGGTCACGCAGGCCGCAACGCTGGCCAACCCACAAGGGAGAATGTCGTCATGGAGATCCTGGACAACGGCATCGCGCTGGCCGATCCCTGGCCGCCGCGCGCGGTGGCGTACTCCGCCGCACCCGCGGTGCCGCCGTACCTGCGCACGCCGCCCGCGGTCATCCCGATCGACGTGGGCCGCCAGTTGTTCGTCGACGACTTCCTCGTGGCGCAGAGCACGCTCCGGCGGACCTGGCATCGACCCGAGCCCTTCGCCGGCAACCCCGTGCTGCGCCCCGACCAGCCGTGGGAGCTGATGTCGTTCAGCCGTGGCGTCAGCACGCCGCACGCGATGCCCTTCAGCGACGGCGTCTGGTTCGATCCCGAGGATCGGCTCTACAAGATGTGGTACTACGGCGGCATGGGTCCGTCGCCGAGCGGGGCGTACGGCGTGACGGCGTACGCGGTCTCCGCTGACGGCCTGGCCTGGGAGAAGCCGAAGCTCACGGCGGTGCCCTGGCTGGACCAGGCGGAGACCAACATCGTCCACCTCGGGCGGCGAGACTCCTCGACTGTCTGGCTGGACCAGACAGCAACCCGCCCTGGCGAGCGCTTCAAGATGAGCCTGTATGTCGGCGGCCGCACGCGTCTGTACCGCTCCGCCGACGGCATCCGCTGGCAGGAGGCAGGCGCCGGCGCGCGCACGGGCGACCGCACCACGTTCTTCTACAACCCCTTCCGCCGGAAATGGGTCTTCAGCATCCGCGGGCCCGGCGCGCTGGCCGGAGACATGGGCCGCGTGCGCAGCTACTGGGAGGCCGACGATTTCTTCGCCTTCGGCGACCGCATCTACGGCCTGCAGGCCCCTGCGGAGCTGGGTGGCGCCGAGTTCTTCGCGCTGCTGCGGGCCGAGGTGAAGAGGCTGGGCGCCTGGCCTGACGCCACGGAAGTGGTGCTGTGGACCGGGGCCGACGTGGCAGACCCGCGGTGGCCGGAGTTCGCGCACGTGGCGCCGCAGCTGTACAACCTGGACGCCGTGGCGTACGAGAGCCTCCTGGTCGGGCTGTTCAGCGTCTGGCGCGGCGACTACCGCGCCGACGCCCGGACGGCAGCCGCCCAGCAGTTGCGCGCAGCGGGCCGCCCCAAGAGCAACGAGGTGTTTGTCGGCTTCAGCCGGGACGGCTTCCACTGGGACCGGCCAGACCGCCACCCCTTCATCCCGGTCGCTGGCTTCCGGGGGGCGTGGAACTGGGGCAACGTGCAGTCTGCCGGCGGCGGCTTCCTGGTGGTCGAGGATCGGCTCTTCTTCTACCACAGCGGCCGGGGCGGCAAGGGATTCCCAGGCTGCGCCAGCCACGACGGCGGCGGCGCCACCGGGGTGAGCTTCCTGCGGCGCGACGGCTTCGCCTCCATGGAGGCACCGCCAGCGGGCGGGCAGCTGACCACGCGGCTCGTGCGCTTCGGCGGCAGCCGCCTGTTCGTCAACCTGGAGGCCCCCGCCGGCGAGCTGCGTGCCGAGGTGCTCGATGAGCACGGCCAGCCGCTGGCACCCTACACCGCCGCCGCCTGTCGGCCCGCTTCCGGCGACAGCACCCGGCTGGCCATCGGCTGGCAGGCAACGGACGACCTGGCGCCTCTGGCTGGCAGGCCCGTGCGCTTCCGGTTCCATCTGCGCGGCGGGCGCCTCTACGCGTTCTGGGTGAGCGCCGACGCCAGCGGCAGAAGCCGCGGCTTCGTCGCCGGCGGCGGCCCCGAGTTCGCCGGCGCCCAGGACTGCTGAGCGGCCGCCCGGCGCCGGCGCGGGAGCGTCGCGCTGCCACCGGATCCGCGCGGAGTCGGCCGGACGGCTAGGGGCCCAACCGCCGGAAGCCGGCGATCCGCCCGAAGGTGATCCGGTTGGCGTCGTGGAAGTTGTGAGCGCCGTCGTAGGCCGTGCGCACGACGTAGACCATGTCGTCGCCGTCGAACTGCCAGTCGGCGTACTGGAACCCCGTCTGCTGCGCCGAGCGCGCCGGATCCATCTCGAGGTTGTCCTCCAGCAGGGTCCGGCACTTGCTCCAGTGGCGCAGATCGGCCGAGCAGAACAGCGACAGCCGGTTGCGCACGAAGCGCCGCGGGGCCTCCTCCATGTCGTTGGCCAGCGTCCAGTACAGCCCCGCGTCCGGGTCGCGCCGGACGGTGAACTTGCTGGCGCCGCCCGGGAACGGGACGATGCCGGTGGCGGCAGCGAAGTGGGCATGCTGGCCGTCCGGCGACACGCTCACCCACGCCGCCTTGTTGAGCCCGTCCTGTGCCGAGTTGAAGCGGAGCAGATTCCAGACGCGCCCCTGCGGATCGGCGACCATGTTGCCCTCCAGCCAGCAGGCATCGGCGCTGTACTGCGGCAGCGCGGCATGGTCGAGCTTGAGCTTGTTCGTCATGGTCCAGGCGGCGGCGCAGAGCAGATCGGCGTCTTCGGGAACCGAGAGCACGCAGGCCAGGAAGTCGCGGGGATGGTCGCGGCGGCAGTCGTCCTCGAAGGCCCGCCACAGGCGCCCGTGCGCGCGCAGCACGGGCACCGGCGCGCAATGATAGTTGGGCGGATCGTGATAGGCACCGCCGCGCCGGAGCAGCCCACTGTGCTCGTCCACCGGACAGGTCCAGGTGAAGCCGCTGTCGGCCGAGCACCGGATGACCACGTGGCCGTACTGGGCGCTGGTGCCCAGCACCCACGTCCGGCCCGCGTGGACGAACAGGCCGCTCCAGAACTGCCCGGACAGATGGCCGATGTTCGTCCACGTCCGCCCCGCGTCCTCCGATCGGTACAGGCTGGTCAGATGCTCCTCGCCCTCCATGTTGCGCGGACTGCCGGGGCCGAAGTAGTCATGGCTGGCCAGCAGCGCCCCGTCTGGCGTGCGCACGATGCTGGGACTACCGAGGTAGGTCCTGGTGCGCGGGTCCTGGTATCTGAGCTGGCTGATCCACACGGGCTGGCTCCCCTCGCTGATCGGCGGCGGCGGGCACCAGCATATCGGCCTCGGCGTCGTGCTGCCGGTGCCGAGCCAGCACGCGCGCGCCGTCCTGGTTGGCATAGCAGTACAGGCACCGGTGCGGGCAGGTGTCGTACATGCCGATGTCGCGGCTGGCGCTGCAGCCGCATCCCGGGCGCGTCGGCCGCACCGCCGCCCGCAGCGGCCGGTCCGGGAACAGGGACGCCAGCAGCCCGGCATCGATGCAGCGCGCCTTGCCGATGCGGCCGCCCACCAGCTCGTCGCCGCAACACGATAGCAGCTGCATGCCGCGGGCGGCCGCCAGCGCCGCCAGCTCCTGTGCCAGCGCCTGCCGCTCGGCCAGGGATGGCTCGGCCACGGCCAGGCCAGCCGCCGCCAGCCGCCGGCGCACCTTGGCGTAGAGCGTGGCGAAGCTGAAATAGCAGCGCTCGGTGTGTCCTTCCAGGGCGGCTGCCAGCGTCGCGAAGCGCTGGCGGTAGGCCGTCGCGGTCTGGTCGCCCCCCAGCAGGATCGGGTCGAAGCGCCACCACACTCGCTGCGGCCCCCAGCGCCGGGCCAGAGCCACGAACGCTCGCACCGCCGCGGGCCAGGGAGGAACGCCGGGCTCCAGCGCCGGCGGCAGACCGGTGATGGTGAAGTGGCACACGCAGGCATGGCCCAGCCGCTCCAGCTCGTCCAGGTATGCCAGCAGGGGCGCTCCGTTCTTGGTCCAGAACACGATGCTGTGCACGTCCTGGCAGCGCAGCGAGACTGTCTGGATCCGGCCGGTGAACGGCTGCGGACAGCGCACGTAGCCCGCCCGCAGGCGCGCCACGAACCACGGCAAGTAGAAGGCCACGATGTCCGTGCGCCGGCTGGCCGAGACGATCTGCGGGCCGCCGGCCGACTCCCAGGCCGGCGACGGCAGGGCGACCGACGGCGGACTCACGAGGTCAGCGCCCTTGCGGCGCGCGCGATGGCCGCCACCTCGCGGTCCGCCGCATCGGCAGCCATGCCGAGTCGCCGCGCCCACTGCACCTCGTAGTCCTGCGCGCGCTCCTCCGCGAAGGCCGCTGGTGTCGGCACGTAAGCCAGATGCGGCGCGTGGCTGACCACCAGCGGCACCAGCCCGCAGGAACGCACCGCCTCCTTCACGCGCAGGCCGGTCGTGGCGAACTGCTCGCCGGCCATGGCCACCAAGGCCAGCTCGCCCACGCGGACGATGCGGCACCGCGCCACCATGCGAGCCGGCCGCTGGCCGATGTCTGGCCGCCGGGTCGCGGCGACCACGCCGCCAGCACTGGACAGCCGGCGGGCGCGCGGCAGGGCGGTCAGGGCCGCCTCGGCCAGCGCCCGGCCCACCGCCGCCGCCTCTGCGAAGGTGCCGCCCGTGCGGTCGTAGATGCCGCTGAACGGATCGTGCGTGAACAGCGTCGATCCGTGCGCCCGCAGCCGCCTTTGCAGCGAGGGCGGCAGCGGGTTGACGTCGCCGGAGGGCGCCACGCTCACCAGCGAGAACAGCTCCGGCTGCCGGGCGGCCAGTGTCGCGCGCACCTGCCCGATCCAGTCCGCGGACAGCTCCAGGTTGTCGGGGCCCAGCACCACGCCGTGGCAGGCGAAGTTCAGCAGCACGCCGGCCGCGGCCCGGCCACGCCGGATGAGCACGACGGTGAGCTCGGGATCGACCGCGCCGCCGGGCTGGCGGCGGTTGATCGTCCAGCCGTCGAGAGTGGCGCTGGCGGCGGCCATCGTGGCCGGCCGGCGCTCGTCCCAGGCCAGCTTGACCGCACTGGCCAGCCAGTCCGGCAGCAGCGCGCCGAAGTGCTGGTTGGGCGCTGCGCGCCGGCCGCGCCCCTGCGGCGTGGGGCCCGAATGCGTGTGCGTGCCAGCGGCGATGACGTGCGCCCGCGGGATTCCCGTCCATCGCTCCACCAGGCGACAGACGCGGTCGTCCTGGTCCGGCAGCACCGTGATCACGTCGGCCACCACCAGCGCCGCGGCGCTGGCGCCGTCGTCGAAGACCATGGCGCGCGCCCACAGCGGGTCGTGCACGCCGATGGCCACGCCGCGGCGCTTGTCGTAGCCGCTCATCGTCACGCCCAACGGCGGCAGCACCGGATAGGAGCCGAAGCCGATCCTGAGTCCCATGCGATCCTCCCGCCGCTGGCGGCCGGCCGCTGCCAGGACAGGCAGCGTCGCCGCCTGCGGCAATGACCGCGCCGGCGCCTAGCCCAGCACCAGCCGCAGCGGCCGCTCGGGTTGTTGCAGCAGGCCCCGCACGCGCGTGCCGAACTGCCGCCGCAGCCAGGCGCGGTCGCCGATCCGGCGCAGCGTGTTCCAGCGCTCCAGGCGCACCGGCGCGCTGCCCATCTCCCAGACCTCCACCGCGTCGGCGCCCTGCTGGTACAGATCGTGGGCCTCGCGCAGCACCCGCCACGCATCCAGCTCGCCGAACGGCACCAGCCCGGTCTGCCCGGCGCCGGCATCGGTGAAATACCGCGACCACTCGTACCCGCGCGGGAAGACGGCGTCGTCGTGCTGCCCCACGCAGGGCACCACCTCCACGCGCTGGCGAGCCTCGCCCAGCTCCTCCCACAGATGCTCCAGGAACATGGGCCGATAGGTGCGCCGGAACGAGGGCGACACCACATCGACGAGCCCCTCGCGCGCCCAGCGCCCCACATCGAAGCCGGCCAGGAAGTTCCGCGGCACTGCCTGCACCAGCCCGCCGCTGCGCAGGATCGCCCATTCCCCCGAGACCTGGACCGCTAGGCGGATCCGCCGCCCCAGCTGGCGCCCGAGCCGCTCGGTCTGCTGCCGCAGCCGGCGCATGAACTCGGTCAGATGGTCGCAGCGGAACTGGTACCAGCCCAGCGGCGGGTCGGGGGTCGCGAGCGGGTCCACACCGCGCTCGGCGCGGCAGCGCGCCACCGCGTGCGGTGCGTAGTCCCACAGGGCGCCCATCTCGCACATCAGGTTCAGGTGAATGCCGTCCGGGCCGCGCGCCGCCAGCTCGCCCAGCAGATCCAGCTTGTACTGCTCCCAGCCGGGGTGGAAGTGGCTGAACAGGTGGCTGCACACGCGGCCCTGCCGATCCACGTGGCGCCACTCCTGATGCCGGGCCGTGAACGGCGAGTTGAAGTCCTGGCCGAACCCGCCCGGATAGTCCAGCGGGTAGTCCTGCTGGATGCGGAAATCGGTCCACAGCTCGAGGCCGTTGGCGCGGCAGAACTCGATGAGCGCGCCGATGGGATCCCACCCGTCGCGCACGGCGGTCTGCAGCGAGCGGGCGCACCGCCGGTTGGCGTCGGAGTGCAGCTCCTCCAGGCGCTGCTCCTGGCCCAGGTAGTAGCCCACCCGCGATGGGAACAGCACGCGCATGGTGGTGCAGGTGCACCCGAAGTGGATGCGCCGGAAGTCGCTGTCCACGAAGGGCTCGATCATGGCGGCCATCGCTGCCGGCGACAGGGGCTGGTAGAAACCCAGCAGCTCGTGTCCGTCGATCACCGCCCCCGCGGTGCGCGTCGGCCGCCGGCGGCTGGCCGCCCGGCGCCGCGCGGCCTGGGCGGCCGACACAGGCACCAGGCGCACGTAGGCCAGCTGCGAGCGGCGCGGGTCGGCGCGGCGCGGCAGCAGCTGGGCTGCCAGCTCCAGCCCCGCCGTCGTCAGGCGGCCGATCTTCCAGAACACCTCCTCGCCCTGGCCGTCTTCCCGCTGCCACTGCACCGTGCTCTCGACGTAGCGGAAGCTCTCCTCGCCTGCCAGCCGGATCCGGATGCCGCAGGCCCCCACCAGGCCCAGGTGGACCTCGCACCAGCCGGACACGGGGCTGGGCAGCCGATGCACGGCCGCGTCCTGGTCGTCGAGCACCAGCGCATGGCCGCGCCGGCGCCCCATCCGGTAGGGAACACAGGCAGCCGTCCCGCCGGCTGCGGGGCGCAGATCCGTCAGCCAGATGCTACCGTCGGGGCCTGGTGTGGACTCCATGCTTGACCGCCCTCCTGCCTCGCCACCCCCGGCTCGCCGCACCCCCGTCCCGAGGCCACCGTCGCCTGCCACCCGGTGGCCACCTTCGTGTCCTGCCGAACAGGAGCGCCTGGGCTGGGCGGCGTCCAGGCGCCGCTGGCGCCTCTGTTCCTCGGCCGCCTCACCCCACGCCCAGCCGGAAGAAAGCATCGGCGTTCCCCAGCAGCCATGCATGCGCCACCTCGCGCGCCCCGTCCAGGTCCAGGTACTCCATCTCCACCAGCTCGGACAACGCGATGGCGATGTTGTCCCGCGCCATCTGCGCATGGGCCCAGGCCCGGTCGGGGCAGCCACCGTAGTCCGAGCCATACCCGTGGACCTTGCCGTGCGGCACCGCGGACAGTGCCTGCTGAAACAGCCGCTGGCAGTAGATCGGGTCGATGATGTTGGCCCAGCAGAAGTCGATGTGCACGTTCGGGTAGTTCTTGGCCAGATAGAGCAGCTCGCCGCTGTAGGGCCAGTTCGCGTGGAAGAGGTCGAAGCGCACGTCGCGATGCAGCTCGATCACCCGGGTCAGGCCGACCGCGTTCGTCTTGGCGATGTCGTTGCGGATGCCGGCCATGTGCCCCGTGTGGATCTGCACCGGCAGATCCAGGTCCCGCGCCATGCGCAGGAACGCGTGGAAGAGGTAGTCGTCCAGCGGCTGCACGCCCTCCGGATAGGCGGCACTGCGCCGCGGGTCCTCCATGAACCAGTTGAACACGGCCTCTGCCTCGGCGCGCGTGGGATTGCCGTACGCCAGGGTGCGCGAGTAGGCGGACTGGTCCTTGAACGCCACGGCGCCGAAGCGCTTGTGCGCCGCGAACAGCCCGCGGCAGGCCTCCAGATACTCGTCCAGCGTGCTCACGGTCCGCTCCAGCGGGGCCACCAGGCTCTGGACCGTGTTGTAGTCCCGGATGGCATGGAGGGCGGGCAGCGAGATGACCAGCCGCCCGCGCGGCGTCAGCTCCAGGGTGCCGGCGATCACCTGGCGCACGTCCGGCCACACATCCAGCAGCCGCGCGGCGATGTTCGCCTTCGCCAGCAACTTGTCGAAGGCTGCCCGATCCGACAGGTCCAGCAGCTTGTCCTGCATCCGCCGCAGCGCCGCCAGGCTCAGCTCCCGCTCGCCGTAGAACTCGCGCAGCACACGCTGGGTGACCTGGCCGTAGCCGGTGAAGCGGGTCTGCCGCCAGACCGGCTCGAGCGCCGCCCAGCGCTGCTCCAGCGGCAGGGCGCGGTTCTGGATGACCGCCATCTGCGCGTCGCTGGAGGCACTGTGCAGGTCGCTGGGGAAGTAACCCCCGACGATGACCTGGATCGGATCCTCGTACTTGGGGCCGCAACTGCCCGAGTGATCGTGGCAGTCGATCAAGGGCACGGTCTCGCAGTAGGCTCGCAGCTCTTCGTAGCACTTCGCCTGGCTCCGCATCGGTGGTCTCCTTGCCAGCGTTGCCGACATCGAGCGCCCGCGTCGCGGCGGACAGCCGCCGATCCGGCCGCACGCCCCCTCCGCCGCCGACCGCGACATCGCGCCGAAGTTACTCCCGCCACTCGCCCCCCGCCAGGCGCGGTTGACGCTCGGCGCCGCCAGCCGCAACGTTGGGCCCCGTGGCCTTCGCCAGCGCCCCGGCCGCGGCTGGGCCGTGGCGTGGCGCCACGGCGCGTCGATCGCCGCGCGCAGATAGACCGTTCACCTGATCGAGGGCGTCCATCCTCGCGGCAGGAGCTGAGCCATGTCACGCAAGAGAGCAGGCGTGGTGCTGGGGATCGCGGCGTTCCTCGCGGTGCTCGCGCTGCCGCGCCCGGAGGCGCTGCAGCCGCTCGGGCAGCGCGCCCTGGCCGTCATCGCGCTGGGAGTGGTCCTGTGGGCCACCGAGGTCATGAACGCCGGCATCATCGCCGTGCTGGTTCTGGGGCTGATGATGGTCCTGGGCGTCCCCAGCTCGGTGGCGCTGAGCGGGTTCGCCCACTCGGCCTTCTGGATCCTGGTGTCCGTGCTGTTCTTCGGCTACGCCATGGACAAGACCGGGCTGGCGCGCCGCATCGCCTACCGGATCCTGCTGCTGTTCAGCCCGACGTACGGCGGCATCATGCTCGCGCTCATGGCCATCGGCTTCGTGCTGACGCTGGGCGTGCCCTCGATGACCGTGCGCACGGCCATCCTCATGCCCATCGCCTGGGCGCTGGTGCAGACCCTCGGACTGGAACACCCGGGCCCCGGGGCAGCGCTCATCATCCTGACCACGTTCGAGATGGCCGTGCTGCCCGGCTGCGCCCTGCTGACCGGCTCCCTGTGGGGACCGTTCACCATGGGCCTGTTTCGCGATGCTGGCATCGAGCTGAGCTGGCTGGAGTATGCCGGGGTGATGGCCCCGCCCACGCTGGTCTGGTGCTGCCTGGTCCTGGCAGCCAACTGGCTGGCCCTGCGCCCGCCGCCCGCCGCCACCCTCACGCAGGAGGGCATCCGCGCCGAGATGGCCCGGCTGGGGCCGCTCAGCCGCGCCGAGAAGCTCGCGGCCGCGATCGTCGTCGTGGCCATCGTCACCTGGGCGCTGCAGCAGTGCCATGGGTGGCCAGCCCATGCGGTGGGAATGCTGGCGCTGGCGGCGCTGTTCGCCACCGGCGTGCTGGCGCCCGGCGAGCTGGGCACCGGCATCAGCTGGGGCCTGGCCCTGTTCATCGGCGGCATGCTGAGCGTCACCAAGGTGATCGGCGAGTACGCGATCAACCAGTGGGCCGGCAGCCTGCTGGTGCCGCTGGTGGAGCCGTGCGTGGCGCACGGCTGGCTCTTCGTCACGGTTGTGGCGGTGGGCGTGGTGCTGATGCGCTTCGTGGACCCGGTGGGCTTCATCACCATCGCCGCGTTCTTCCTCTCCCTGGTAGGCTTCGCGGCGCCCCGCGGCATCGCGCCGCTGGCGCTGGCCGGTGCCATCCTGCTGCCGCTGCACGTGTTCTGGTTCAGCTACCAGAACATCTGGCTGGCCATGACCGACGGCATCACGCAGGGCAAGGCCTACACCAGCGGCCAGCGCCTGCGGGTGGCCACGGCGTTCGCGGCCGCCACCCTGCCGGCGCTGTGGCTGGCGACAGGATACTGGAAGCTCATCGGCCAAATGTAGCGCAAGCCGGACGGCGCCGGCCGGCCTGCCTGGCGGCCCCGCGCCTGGTCGCTGTCACTCGACCACGATCTCGTCGACGAACAACCAGGCTCCGCTGCCCGCACCGGGATGGCCCGCGGGTATGGTCTGGTTGTGAACCAGCACTCTGAGATAGCGGCTGGGGCCGGGGGCGAGTGCGGCCCGCAGCGTCACCACCCCGGCCTCGGTGGCGGCGTCCTGGGTCGCCCTGCCCAGCGGCACGAAGGTACGGCCATCGGCCGAACCGAAGACCTCCACCAGTGGACTGTGGTGCACCCAGTTGGCCGGCTCGTGCAGCGAGCGGACACTCACGGCGGCCACGCCGGTCGGGCGGCCCAGATCGATGGTGGCCTCCAGGTCCACCCCTTCGGCGCCCACCCACTGCCCGTCCGCGTACGAACTCGACCCCGTGACGCCGTCGACCAGGGCGGCGGGGCC
>CAZPXM010000012.1:0-44550 GCA_964591015.1 uncultured Gemmatimonadaceae bacterium | reverse complement strand
CAACCCGCCTTGTCGCTACAATACTGCCGCGATCCGGCCTGTGCTGCGCGAGCCGGGCCGAGTGTCCGCACCGGACCTAGCCGGCCCTGCCTGCGGTGGGCGCGCTGGGCGCCACACCTGGCGCGGCCGGCGCGCCGCGCGGCTCGCCCGCGCCCCGGCCCGGTGGCCGCCGGTGGCGGCTTCACGTGTCCCTGTTGCCCGGAGAGTGTCGTGCCGCGCGCGCGTGGGGGTATGGAGCTGATCCCGATCTGTCCGGGAGCGCACCTGCTGCGGGTCCCCGAGCAGAACGTGGCGTGGCTCTTCGGCTGCTGGCCGGACGCCGTGAAGTTCCTCATCCAGCGCGGGCTGGGGCTCACCGGGGTGGTCTATCCCGACCTTCGCTTCCAGGGCGAGAAGGGCACCAGCTACAACCTCGTCGAATTCCCCCTCCTGTACGCGCTCTTCAACGAAGGCATGCTGGCCCGCGGCGAGAGGCCGCAGCTCCTGGGCACGCCGCCGCAGCTGGCCCTGGCGGGAGAGGCATTTCGCCGGGGCCTGTACGGCTACTGCAGCGCCGACGAGATGGCGGGCTGCGATCTGGACCAGGACGAGTGCCGGCAGCTCATGCGGGAGATCGAGGGGCTCTCCCCGGTCGACGGCATCCAGCCGGTGGACAGCCTGCTGGACCTGGCGCCGCTGGCGCCGCTGGAGCAAGGCGGTGGGCCGCGGCACGCCACCGAAGTCGCGGGAATCCGCATCTGGAAGGAGAGCCCCAACGTCTTCGGGGTGCGCTATCGCGGCCAGCGCCTGCTGATCGACGGCAATCTGCCGCCGGGACAGAGCTATCGGCCGCCCATGCGGCTCGACAGCAAGCAGATCGCCTACGGTCTGTTCCAGATCGTGGACACCGGCGAGGAGGACGGCTTCTCGCCGCGCAGCTGCATGCACACGCTCATCCAGTGGCGCGACCGGATCATCTGCATCGACCTGCCGATGAACGTCTCCTATCTGCTCGAGCGGGTGAGCGTCTCGCGCTTCGAGATCGACGCCGTCCTCTTCACGCACAACCACGATGACCACATGGGTGAGCTGGGCATGCTGCTGCACATGCACAAGAAGCTCACCGTGATCTGCCCGCGCATCGTCTGGCGCTCCATCCTGCTCAAGGGAGCGGCCATGCTGGGCATGACCAGCGAGGAACTGGCGAGCTTCTTCGACTATGTGCCGCTGCGCTACGGCGAGGAGCTCGACTACGCCGGCCTCCGCATCCTCGCCCATCCGTCGATCCATTCGGTTCCCTGTGCCGTGTACCGCCTTCGCGGCATCGTCGGCAACCAGTGGCAGAGCTACGGCCACATGAGCGACATCCTGAACTTCCGCCGCTGCCAGACCTTGGTGGAGAAGGGGATCATCGGGCCGTCGCGCTTCGCCGCCTACCGCGACTTCGTGCTGCAGCCGACCACGGTGAAGAAGATCGATGTGGGCGCCACCGCGGCGACGCTGGAGCACTCCGTGCATGGTTTCTGGCGGGACTTCGAGGCGGATCGGTCCGAACACATCGTGCTGGGCCACATCCGGGCCGAGATGCTCGACGAGCGGGCGACGGTGACCGTCGGGCAGGTGGCGGTCGCCGGATCGGCGCGCGAGGTCGGCGTGCCGCCGGCGCACGCGCACCGCGATCGCTACCGCGAGCGGGCCATCGCCTACCTCACGGACCACGTGTTCTCGCTGGCGAACCGCCGCGTCGCGGCCGGGCTGGTCACCCCGGAGCAGGTGTGGAGCTACGTGCGCATCCTCGCCGACGGCGAGATCCGGGTGATCCAGCCCAACACGCCGTTCCTGAAGCGGGGCGGCGACTCCACCTACGTCGATCTGGTGATCGCCGGGACGGGCAGCGTCTGGCTGCCGGAAGCGGACGAGTGGCGGCGGGTGGCCAGCGTGAACGCTGGCGACCTCATCGGCGACATGGGCGTGCTGCTGAAAATTCCGCGTACGGCCACGATCCGCTCCGACAGCTACATGCGCGTGCTGCGCATCCCCTGCTTTCTTTTCGGGGAGCTGGCGGCTCTGCTGGGCCTCTTCCACGTCGAGGAGGACGGCAGCGAGAGCGCCCTGCAGCGCATGTGGCGGCTGCGCGAGTTCATCCAGCGCGTGCCGCTGCTCAGCGCCGAGGTGCCCCTGCACATCCAGAACCGCATCGCCCAGGAAGCGGTCGAATGCACAGTCGAGGCGGGCGCCGCCCTGGACCTGGGCAACGGCTCGGTCCTGCTGGTGGGGGCGGACGCGGCTGCCTTCAGCGTGCAGCCGGTGGGCCGGGGGGCCGCTGCGCCGGCCCTCCTGCCGGTGTTCGGCGAGTCGGGCTTCCTGTGGGCTCGGCCGGAGCCGTACACGGTCACGGCCTGCCGGCAGAGCGTGCTGCTGCGCCTGGACCGGCACCGTTCGGGCTGGATCCTCGATGTCCCCGTGTTGCGTCTTCGCCTGGGACAACTGGCCGAAGCAGCGGGCGCTGGCGCGCCGCCTCTGACGTTCGTGGACGCCGCGAGCCGCCGGGCGCGCCACGCACCCGTCAGCCTCGCGCGGGAGCGAGAGCACGAGAGATGGCGAGATTCGATCACTTCCGGGGCCTTTTCGGCCTGCTGCCGACCCTGTACGAGGACGATCTGGGGATCGCCACTGCCGACCTGCGCGCGGTGGCGAATTTCTGCTGCGAGAGCGGCCAGCACGGCATCGTCTGGCCGGTGATGGTGGGCGAGTTCTACCTGCTCGGCGAGGAGGAGCGCATCCGCAACCTGGACGCCGTCCTCGACGAGGTGAACGGCCGCCTGCCGGTGGTGTTCGGCTGTTCGGGCGTGTCCGTGCCGCAAGTGCTGCTCTTCGCCAGAGCGGCGGCGCGCGCCGGTGCCGACGCCGTCATCGCCATGGCCCCGGCGCGCGCCAACCAGGCGATCGCCATGGAGATGTTCCGGCGCCTCGCCGATGCGTTCCCCGGCCCGATCGTCGTGCAGAACGCGGACGGGTATTCGCCGCTCACGGGCGAGCAGATCGCCGAGCTGGTGGAGCGCGTCCCGCAGATCCAGTACGTCAAGGAGGAGCGGCATCCCTGCGCGCAGCACGTGGGCGAGGTGCGCCGGCTCACGGCGGGTCGGGTGAAGACCGTGTTCGGCGGCGCCGGCGGCAAGTTCATTCCAGACGAGTTGCGGCGCGGGGGCGACGGCTGCATGCCTGCGTGCGAGTTCGGAGACGTGCTGGCGCGGGTCTTCGAGCGCTGGTGGAACGGCGACCAGACAGGGGCACGGGAGCTGCACCGGCGCGTCCTGCCGCTGATCAACCTGGAGTCGCATGTCTTCGTCCGCCATGTGCTCCGGCAGCGCGGCGTGATCCGCAGCCTGGCGGAGCGGAGTCCCGGTGTACCCCTCAGCCAGGAGGACAGGGAGGAGATCGGCATCCTGGTGCGGGAGATCGCCGACGAGATGCGCGTGGCTCCCTTCAAGGCGGAGTGAAGGGAGGCGAGGCACGAAGGGCCGGGACCAGGACGGCAGGGGCAGGAGCACGCCTGCGCCAGGCGGCGCGGCGGCCGCGCGGCGCTGGGCGGCGAGCGGCCTGGCTGGCCGCAGCAGGTGTCCCGATTCGGGGTGAGGTGCACAGGTGGCGATGTGGGGCCTTGGCTGGCTGCGGCGGGGAAGTCGGAGCAGCGGCACGGCGGGAGAGAACGCGCGCAGGGGCCCGAGCCAGGCAGCGGTGGCCACCGATCCGGCGGCGGAGCTGGCGCGCCTGGAGGGCGGCCTGGATGCGGGCAGTCTGGGGCTCGCCCTGGTCGGCTGCCTCGGACCGCTGCTGGAGGCCGGTCACGAGCAGCGCCTGCGTCGTCTGGTCGCCCGGGTGGACAGCGAGCTGCTGCAGGGGCGCAGCTGCGTGCCGGCCAACCTCTGGCTGGTGGCTCGCCTGTACCAGCGTCTGGCCGCTCACAGCGGCAGCGATGCCGACCTCGACCGGGCAGAACGCCTGTGCGCCACGGCCCTGCAAGAGGGGCTGAACGAGGGCGACCAGCCCTGGGTGACGGAAGCGCGGCGCGAGCTGGCGCTCATCTACCTGCAACGGGCGCGTACTTCTCCGGCCGAGTACTCCCAGGCGATACCTCTGCTGGAAGACGTGCTGGCCGGCATGGGTGGCGACGGCCAGCACGATCAGCGGGCCTCGGTCTGCATGGCGCTCGGCGATGCCTACGCGGGGCTTCCCGAGCACGGGGCCGATCATCTGGAGCTGGCCCGCGACTACTACGAGCAGGCCCTGCGCGGGTTCCAGACCTGCGAGCGCGAGCGGGACGCGGCGGCCGTCCACGAGCGTCTGGCAGACACCTGGACGCGCCTCGAAGCGCACGTCGGCGAGGGGGCGGCGACGCAGGCCCTGGACCACTACCGGCAGGCTCGTGACAGCTATCGCGACGCGGGCGACGACGCGGGCGATTGGCGCTGCTCGCTGGGCATCGCCGATCTCATGGCCCGGCGCTGCCGCGCCGGTCGGGTCCCCCTGGACGAGGCGGTGGCCGCCTGCGAGGCCGCAGCCACAAGGCTCGCGGCAGCCGGACGGCAGGCAGAGGCGGGGCACGCTCTCGTGCTGCTGGGGAGCGTGTGGGCGGCAGGAGCCACCACCGACGACGGGGCGCGTCTGGTGGCGGCGGTGGACAGCTTCACCGCGGCGTTGCGCCACTTCGACGCGGCCGGCCAGCCGCCAGCGGTGCAGCCGGACCGTGCCACCGCCCTCGCGGGCCTGGCGGAGGTATTCCTGGCCGCCGGCGCGGCCAGCGAGCCGGCGGACGTGCAGAAGGCGATCGATCTGCTGCAACAGGCGTGCCGCATCCATGCGGACGCATCGGCGAGCGAGGCCTACAGGTCGACGAACGACGCCTTGCGGCGGGCTCGCTCGCTGCTGGCCAGCCTGGGCGCTGCGCGGCAGACGCCGCGGGTCCAAGCGGGCCGCTGCGGCAGCAGTGCCGGCCATCCGGCAGCGCCCGCCGTGCCGCCACGCTAGCAGCACTGGGCCGCACGCGCCGGGCGGCGCCTCGGCCCGGTGCCCCGGCGCGCCCGTGCAGCGGCGCGGTGTTCATCCTTGGCTACGGGAGATGCCAGCGATGCCGATCCAGCCGTGCCGACCGAAGTGGAAGGGAACGATGACGGACCGCGAGCGGTTCGACAACCAGATGCACTACCGCCCGATCGACCGTTGCTTCAACATGGAGTTCGGCTACTGGAACGAGAACTTCACGCTGTGGCCGCTGTTCCGCGACAACGGCATCACCAACAACCGCGACGCGGACGAGTTCTTCAGCTTCGACCGCATCGAGGGCGTGGGCGGCCACACGTGGCTGCAGCCGGTGTTCCCGAGCGCTGTCGTCGAGGAGACGGCCGACAGGATGATCGTGATGAACGGCGACGGCCTGATGGCCGAGGTGCCCAAGGATGGCCACGACACGATCCCGCACTACATCCGCGCTTCCGTGGTGACTCCCGACGACTGGCGGCGCGTCAAGGCGGAGCGGCTCCGGCGCGCCGACCCGGTGCGCCGCGTGGACATCGCCTCGATCTGCCGGCAGCATCCCCCGGACCGCACCTACCCGGTGGGCGTGGACTGCGGGTCCATGATCGGGCGCATCCGGAACATGCTCACGTTCGAGGGCCTGGCGTACGCGATCCACGACTACCCGAACATGGTCGAGGACATGGTCGAGACGTGCTGCGGGCTGGTCGAAGACGCCCTCGACCAGATCCTGCCGCATTTCGACGCGGATTACGCCAGCGGCTGGGAGGACATCTGCTTCAAGAACGGCCCGATCGTCAGTCTCGACTTCTTTCAGCGCGTCATCGTGCCCCGGTACAGGCGGATCGGCGACAAGCTGCACGCGCATGGCATCGACCTGTGGTACACCGACTGCGACGGCGACGTGCGCCCGCTGCTGCCTGGCTTCCTCGCCGCGGGCATCAACTGCCTGTTTCCGTACGAGGTGAACAGCTGCGTGCACCCGGCCACGCTGCTGGCGGAGTACGGCACCGACCTGCGCATCATGGGCGGCTTCGACAAGCTGGAGATGATCAAGGGACGGGCGGCGATCCGCCGGTACATGGAGAGCCTGGTGCCGCTGGTGGAGCGCGGCGGCTACATCCCCTTCTGCGACCATCGCTGCCCGCCTGACGTCAAGCCCGACGACTACCTATACTACCTCGACCTCAAGGAGAAGATGTTCGGCATGCCCTGAGCGGGCGTCTCTGGCCCGCTCCAGCCGCACTCGGTCGGCTGGAGTCGTCCCGGCCCCGGGCGGCGGCGGGCGTGGCCGGGTGTCGGTGCCTCGGCGCGAGCCTCGCGTCCGCGGCAGCGCGGGGGGCACGGAGTCGACAGATCTGGAGCGCAGCGGTCATGGTCCATCGGAGGCGCATCTACACTCGTGCCGGGGACCGCGGGACCACGCGGCTCGGCGACGGTACGTCCGTACCCAAGACGCATCCGCGCATCGAGGCTTGCGGCGCCGTGGACGAGCTGAATGCGATGCTCGGCATGGTGCTGGCCACCGGCCTGGCCGACGAACAGGCGGCCATCCTGCGCTCCGTCCAGCAGGACCTGTTCGCCCTGGGGGCGGATGTGTCCTTGCCGGTGGCGCGGGCGGTAGGCGGGCGCGGCCCGTGGCGCGTGCAGCCCGTCCATGTCGAGCAGCTCGAGCGCTGGATCGACAGCTTCGCCGATCGCCTGCCGCCTCTGGAGCAGTTCGTCCTGCCCGGAGGCGAGCCGGCCGCCGCCTGGCTGCACGTGGCGCGCACGGTCTGCCGCCGCGCCGAGCGGCGCGTGTGGGCAGTGGGCGGAGAGGGGACGAACCCGCAGGTAGCCGCGTACCTGAACCGACTCGGCGACCTGCTCTTCGTCCTGGCGCGGGCCAGCAACCGGCCGGGCTCCGGCGATGTGGTGTGGGCGGCGGACCGGGGCCAGCAGGGGAGACGTCGTGAGGGAACTGCACGCGGCTGACGCGGCCTGGTCGCCGCAGCGGGGCGCGGGGCCGCGGGCGGAGTGCGGCTGGAGCCTCGAGCGGAGGAGCCGCCGGAGCGCACGGTCTCCTGCTCGAGTCCGGCTGCGGTGCCTGCTGCTCGCCTGCGCAGCGGCCACGCTGGGATGCGACCAGAACTTCAGTGCGGCGCCGCCCGAAGAGGCTCTGGCCGCCAGGCAGCTGCGTCCGTTCGGCGTGTCCGGAGCGAGCGACCAGGGCGCGGAGGCGCACCCGGCGGCTGGCGACACGATCCGTCTGGGTGGCCTGCTGGGCATCCTGCCGCCTGGCTGGATCGCCGCGGAGCCCGGCAGCCCGATGCGCCGCGCCGAACTGGTCGTGACCGACTCGGCAGGCGCGGTCGAAGCAGTGGTGGCCGTCTTCAACTTCGGCCCCGGAACAGCAGCGAACACGGCGGCGAACATCGAGCGGTGGGTAGCCCAGTGCGCGGCCGCCGGGACGGGAGTGCCGCCGCGGGTGGAGCAGCGCGCGTGGCGTGCCCGCGGCATCCAGATCACGCGCGTCGCCATCTGGGGAGCGGAGGACACGGGCGCACCGGCGCACGCGCAGGGAGCGGTTGGCCACAGCATGCTGGGCGCGATCGTCGAGGCGCCCGGCGGAGTCTTCTACGTCAAGCTGGCGGGATCCGCGCCGGTGGTCCGGCGGTCGGCCGGTGCCTTCGACCTGTTCCTGGCCAGCCTGGAGCCCGAGTGAGGCGGCGGCGATGCCGCGCCCACGCCGGGCGTGGGCACCGGAGAAGAGCAGCGATGTCCGGGACTCCGTCTCTCGAGGATGAATTCGGCGACGTCGTGGCCAAGGCGCGCCGCGGTCTGGGACTCGTTCTGGACGAGGCAGCCCGGATGGCCGGACTGAGGCCGGACGAGCTTGCCCGGGTGGAGCGGTACGAGTACATCCCTCGCGAGGCAGTGGTGCGCGGGCTTGCCGCCGCGCTGGGCCTGGCGCCCGATCGACTGTGGGCCAGCGCTCGCCGGCAGTACCGGCCCGTCGCTCGCGACGGGCAGCATCGGCAGATCGCCGTGACCACCTGGCGTCTGGGGGCTCCGTACGCCACGAACGCCTACCTGGTCACGTGCCGTCGGACCGGGGCCAGCCTGCTCATCGACCCCGGAGCGGATGCCGAGACCCTGGTGGCTGGACTGGCGGCCAGCTCGGCGCGCGTGGAGAGGATCCTGTTGACCCACGGGCACGGCGACCACGTCGGGGCGCTGGACGCGGCGAGCGCCCACACGGGCGCGCCGGCCCACATCCATCCGGCGGACCGTGCCTTGCTCGGCCTGCTGGCGGCCCGCGTCTGCGGGGAGCTCGCCGACGACATGCGCATTGCGTGGGGAAGCCAGGCGCTCGTGGTGCGCCATCTTCCCGGTCACACTCCCGGTTCGGTGTGCCTGCTCCACGACGAGGCGGCGTTCGTGGGCGACGCGCTGTTCGCCGGATCCATCGGCAGCACGAAGGATCCCGCCAGCCACGCGCGTCTGCGGCAAGGCATCGCGGCACAGCTGCTCTCGCGGCCGCCGGGGCTGTGCCTGTATCCGGGGCACGGGCCGGCGACCACCGTGGCCGAGGAGCGGGCTCACAATCCTTTCTTCGCCTGAGGAGTCGCCCGACCGGCGGGCCGGGCAGCACGATTCGGCGGCGTTCACAGCAGGAGGTTCGGGGAGAACAGCCATGGTTCGCCAGCGTGGATGTGGACTCGGAGCCCTCTCGGGCGTGGTGACGCTGTTCGCGTGGGCGTGCATGGGCGCAGCGGAGATCCGCCATGCCGACCTGGAGGTCGCGCGCTCGCTTTCGGAGCGCGACTGGCTGCAGCTCAAGCTCGAGGTCCTGGGGCAGCGGCTCACCTTTCCGGCCTACCGCATCCAGCTCAGGCTCGACCCGGACCGCCGCATCGCCTTCGAGTTCCTCGCCAGCAGCGGCCTGGCGGAACACCTGCGCAAGGATGGCCAGAGCAAGGACGCCAGAGCCATCCTGACCTACCACGCCAACGGCATCCGGCAGCAGGTCGAGGAGTTGCTCAAGGCCGAGTTCCCGACGTTGTGGGCCCGGTTCGACGCGCAGCACGACTTCCGCGGCGAGTTCCTGGGGCCCGGCACGGCCTGGGACAGCCCACCGACAGCCCTGGGCACCTGGCGCGACAACAAGCTCGAGTGGACCCCATGAGACCGACCGAACCGACGGCAGCGTCGGCGGGGGGCCCCCTGGCCGCCCTGCAGCACGCGACCGACGAGCAGCTGCTGCCGGTGCTCAGACCAGCTCTCGAGAGGCTCGCGGAGGTGCAGTCCGCCTTCGAGGAATCCCTGCTCGACCGGGAGCTGTGGATCTCGGTGGATCTGCTGCAGAGCATGGGCATGCAGCACCACCACTTCTTTGCGTCGCTGCTGGCCCAGGTGCAGACCCCGGACGTCACGACCGCAGGCCTCAAGGAGTCCGTGAGGCGCGGGCGGGCCGACTTCAGCCAGTGGCTCTTCGGCCGGCTGGAAGCCATCTCCACCCAGATGACCGCTGGTCAGGCGGCGCAGGCCGCCTTCGAGGAGTTCTGCAACGGTCTGCAGCACCTGTGCATCGCGCTGCCGCGCCGTCCACTGCGGCTGCGGCTGGCAATCGAGTCGCTGGGGAACGGCACCGCCGACCCGGTCCGCGTGCGCCTGGCCAGGCAGGTCGCGCGCCTCCGTCAAGCCATCTCGGGCAGGCCGCCCACGCGCACCTTCCACCTGGGGCGGCTGGCCGAGGCCCACTTCCTGGGAGCGCTGTGCCGGGGGATGCTGAACGTGGCCCAGTTGTTCGGCGAGGCCGAGTTCACGCTCCTCCGCAAGGTGAAGGGCCAGTACGAGGACATCGACCACACCTACACGCGGCTGCTGGAGATCCTCGACAGGGAGAAGGTGCAGCCGGACGCCGGCGAACTCGTTGGCAGACTCGAGGGAGTGGGCGCGGAGCTCGACGCCAACCTGCGCGCGGTGGGGGCGGAGGTGATGCACTACTTCGAGGATCTCCGCGCCGTGGTGCGCGCGGAGGTCGCCACCGCTGCTGCGGCATTCGTGCGCGACGCCCACCGGGCCGGTACCGCCGCGCTGCCTGCGCGGAAGTACCGGCTGAGCGCCGCCGAGGCCGACCGCATCCGCCGCCGCGTGCTGCAGCGGCTGGACGACTGGGGGCGCTGCCAGGCAGGCCTCAGCGGGACCTACGCCGTGGGCCTGAGCATGGTTCAGGTTCACAGCTGGCTGCGGCAGGCCGTCGACGAGACCGTGCTGCAGGTGAACAGCAGGCTCCAGGACCGCCTGGAGGATCTGTTCCAGCGGGTGAACAGCCGGGTCGAGGCGGCAGCCGGCGTCCTTCGCCGGCTGCGGGCCGAGAACCCTGCACACGAGGCTGCCCGCGCAGCGCTCGAGGAAGAGCGGCGCGAGCTGCTCGGGTTCCTGGGCCGCACGGTGCAGGCCGAGCTGGCCTCGCTGCAGGCCAGCGGCGAGATCAACCAGCTCGTCGACATGCTCCGCGAGCGCTTCCGCCACCTGGCGGCCGCGACGCCGGAGAGCTTCCGGATCATCGAGGAGGAGCGGCTGCCGGCGCATCCCGGCGAGGTGCCCGCATCCGGGGAGCTGACCGTCGCCCCCGTGCGGGCCGTGGTGCGCGCCTACCTCGAAGGCGAGCTGCTGCATCGGCTCGGAGACATCACCGGCCGCATGCTCCAGCAGGTGCGCGAGATGGGCGCCATCACGGACGAGCTGACGCAGAACGCGGGCTTCAGTCTCGGCAGCGCGGCCATCGAGCTGCGCGAAGTCGGCAAGAGCCCGGCGGACGTGGTGCCGGTGGCCGCCGAGCGGCTGCAGCGCGGCCTCGAGGGTTTCCGCGGCCACTTCCAGCGGCTGCGCGAAAGCAACCGCGAGACGCACGAAGGCGTGATCCGCGTGGTGGCCGACACGGCGCGGCGGCTGCGCCAGCTGGTGCTGGAGGCCACGGTCCAGGACATGCAGCGTCGCGTCGGCGAGCAGCAGCCAGCCTGGCGGCGCCTGCTGCCGCGACTCTGGCCGCGCACCCGGGCCACTGCGCCGGCCGCTGCCCCAGCCACCGAGGCCGTCACCAGCCCGCCAGCACCCGGGCCCCTACCGCCACCACGCGAGAGCCTGGCTGCTGCCGCGGTCGGGCTGCCCGGGCTCGCCGACCTGGAGACCGAGCTGGCGGCGCGCGTGCCGTTCGCCTACCGGCGGCTGTTCCGCACCAACCCCCTCGAAGTCAGCGAGTTCCTGGCGGCCCGCGCGGAGGCGCTGGGCACCATCGAGGTGGCGCTGCGGCACTGGCGCCAGAGGCGCTCGTCGTCCGTGGCGATCATCGGCGAGCAGGGCAGCGGCAAGACCAGCCTGATCAACTGCGCGATGGAGCAGAAGCTGAAGGGGCTGCCGCTGGTGCGCTATCGCTTCACGGAGACGCTGATCGACAGGAGCCGCCTGGTGGCGCTGCTGAGCCGCCTGCTGGACGCACCGGCGGCCGATCTCCACGAACTGCTCGCCAAGGTCTCCAGTTCGCGCCAGCGCCGGGTGGTCGTGCTCGAGGACCTGCACCAGATGCACCTGCGCGTGGTGCACGGCCTCGACCTGCTCGGCGAGTTCCTGGAGTTCCTCGACGCGACCAGCAAGCAGATCATGTGGATCGTCTCTGTCGAGCAGCTCGCGTGGGAGTACCTGGAGCGCGCCCGGCGGCTCTCGCGCCACTTCGCCTTCTGCATCGACACGGGGCAGTTGAGCCGTGCGGAGCTGGAGAGCGCGATCATGGCGCGGCACCAGGCCACGGGGTACAAGCTCCGGTTCGCCGGCGGCGCCTCTGCACCTGCCGTGGAGCAGGACGTGCTCCGCCGCCGGTTCTTCGATGCACTGCACCAGGCCAGCGGCGGCAACGTCTTCGCTGCCATCTACTACTGGCTGCGCGCCGTGGCCGGCGTCGAGGAGGAGGCCATCATCGTCGCCCCTCTGGTGGAGCTGGAGCTGGGGCCGCTGCGGAGGCTGCCCGTCGACGAGCTACTGGCCCTCGCGCTGCTCATCGAGCACGGCGGTCTGACGCCCCACGATTTTGCCCGTGTCCTGCGCATCTCCACCGGGGAGGCAACAGCTCGGCTGGCCCATCTGGAGAGGATTGGCCTGGTCGAAGCGACGGCGCAGGACGAGCCGCTGGTGCCCCGCTACGTCGTCAGTCACGTCCTCTACCACCACGTCTCCGAGCAGGTCAAGGCGAAGGGGCTGTTGCGATGATGGGTGCGATCTTCGCGGCGTGCGCCCTGCTGGCAGCGGCGGTGCTCGCTCGCGACCTCTTGCGGCAGGTGCTGGTGCGGCTCGTGTGGGCGGTGACGCCGCCGTGCGCGCTGGGGGACACCCTGGAGATCGACGGTGTGGGTGGCGAGGTGACCCAGCTTGGCTGGACGCACATCCGGCTGCTCACGGAGAACGGCGATGTCGTGCTTGTGCCCAACGCCCGCGCGTTCCGGTCGGCCCTCCGGCGGGTGTCCGGGGTCGGTTCGTGCCCGCCCGTCGAGGTGCTGTTGCCGCTGCCGGCGGGGGTCGGCCTGGCGCGCGCCTGGCGCGCTGCCCGCGAGGCCGCCCTGGTCTCTCCGTACGTTTCGCCCGCACGCCCGCTCCGGATCAGCGCCGCGACCGGTGCCGGCGAACACCTCTCCCTGTGCCTGTGTGCGGGGGTCGTGGATCGAGCGCACCGCGACGCCTGCTGCCTCTCCATCGTCGAGGGCTTCGCGGAAGCTCTTGGCGGCTCGCCGTCCGCTGCGCCTGGCGCGGAGGCGGCCGGCCCAGTCACTCCGGATCGTTGCGGATGATCCCTCCCAGCAACGACTCGCGCAGGGGAATCACTTTGTCGATCACCGGCTCCTCGGTGGTGATCACCCAGCCCTCCACCTGCCGGTCGAAGATCCTGATGGTCTTGGGCACCGCCTCGATCACGGTATCGTTGGCGGTGTGACGGGCCTTGTTCACGCAGAAGAAGGTGTGTCGCCGCGTCGTTCCCTGCTCCACTTCGCTCATGGCAGGCCTCACTCGGAGACGCTCGTCGACTGCTCTTCCTGCCAGCAGTCGCCAGCGTGGACCCGCTCTATCAGGCGATGGACGGCTGCGAGCGGTGTCTCGGGCAGAAGTCCGTGCCCCAGGTTGAACACATGCGGTCTGCCATGCGCCACCCGCAGTATGTCTGCCACTGCCGCCTCGAGCGCCGCCGGAGGAGCGAAGAGCACGGCCGGATCCAGGTTCCCCTGCAGCGGGAAGCGTGCGCCGAAGCTGCGGTAGGCCGTGGCCAGCGGCGTGCGCCAGTCCAGACCGAGCACGCTGGCACCGGTGGCCGGCAGCCAGGGCAGCAGATGGGCAGCATCCAGCGCGAAGTATATGCGCGGCACCGCCAGGGGCGCCAGGCGGGCGAACACCTGCTGCACGGCGGGCAGGGCGAAGCGCTCGTACTGCTCGGCGGACAGCACCCCCACCGATGTGTCGAACAGCTGGATCGCCTGTGCGCCCGCCTCGACCTGCGCACAGGCGAAATCGCCGGCCAGTTGCGCCAGACGCTCCAGCAGGGCGGCAGCCCGAGCGGGGGACGCGTGCAGCAGGCACCGCAGGCGCGCGCACTCCCGGGGCGCCTGCCCCTCCGTCAGCCAGGCCGCCAACGTGAACGGCGCTCCCACGTAGCCGATCAGCGCCACGCTCGGATCGAGTTGGGCGCGCACCAGCCGGACCGTCTCCAGGACATGGCCCAGTGCCTCCTCGACCGGCAGCCGGCGCAGCCGCTCCAGGTCGCGTTCGGCCTGAGGCGGGTGCGCGAGCACCGGACCCGGCGCGTAGGCGTACTCGACGCCGAGGGCTTTCAGCGGGGTGACCAGGTCGGTGAACAGGATGGCCGCATCCACGCCCAGCTGCGCGACGGGCATCATCGTCACGCGCGCGGCGAGTTCGGGCGTGTCGAACAAGGCCGCGAGGGTGGGGGACGCGGCGCGGAGACGGCGGTAGTCGGGAAGGACCCGCCCGGCCTGCCGCATCAGCCAGACGGGCGGACGCGCCTGGGGTATTCCCGCACAGGCCCTCAGGAAGCACGATGCGTCACCGCCGTCCATGCGCTGGTCCCACCGGGCCGTGCCCCCGGAGGTCTACCGCGACCCTGCTGCGGTCTGCCCGGCGGCACGCCGCCCCGCAGCCAGGCGCCTCGCGCCGACCGCCGCGATCAGCGTCCCGGCTCCACCATCCATTCGGGCAAGGTGATGCGGTACCGGCGGTAGGCCTCGGTAGGTTCGAAGACGAGGCGCCCCTTGGCCGAGCTGGCCCGGACGGGCTCGGCCTCCTCCTCTTCCGGGCGGAACGCCAGCAGGCGCAGCGGCGGCAACCGGCGTCCTGGCCAGAGCTGTGCCACGTCGACCGCGATCTCGCCCTCGCACTCCACCGGCAGGATGTCGATCTCCCAGTCGCGCTGCAGGAGCAGCGCCGCGCCCTGCAGCGTCAGCGGCCCGATCTGGGTGCGCTGCCAGCGCGTATCGCAGTACAGGTACTCGGCACAGCGGGAGACATCGATCCGCCCGGAGCCCGTATCGGCCGAGTACACGCACGGCCCGTCGGGCATCACGGCCAGGAAGGAGGCCGGCGGCAGGACCAGCTTCTCCCGCCCGTGCTCGACTTCCCACGACTCGTCCCAGGAGCCGTTCACGTGGATGGTGAGACCGTTTTCGTACGTGATCACCAACTGGCTGGCCAGGTAGCCCCCCGACAGCAACGCTTCGGTGACGTCCAGCAGGTTGCCGTCGTGGTGGTAGCGCACGGAGCGCACCGGCACGCCGAGGTAGCAGGTCTGCAGCTGCCGGAGCATGTAGTAGACCTTGATGGTGCTCGGCAGGCCCCAGGTGGCGGGGTCCGGCAGCAGGCCCGCATGCCCGTACGCTACCGTGGTCGCAACGAACCGGTCCAGGGCAGCCGTGCGGCTGCCGCGATCGCCGTCGCGCAGCGCATCGCCGAAGAACTGCTCCGGCGTGCCGACCCCGGCGTTCACCTGCCCGACGTGCATCCAGCGGAGAGCCGGGTCGACCAGCAGCGGCTGGTGGCTCGGCGCGAAGCCGCTCATCCGGGCCAGATGTCCGTGCAGCAGATTCGGGTACAGCCAGTGCATGCCACCGTCGCCGATCACCGGGCCCTGGTGCGCCGCCAGCTGCTGCGCGAGGATCAGCCGCTGGATCTCCCAGCTATGCGTCAGCCGCGCCGCACCGGGGCGACCGCTGGCATGGTCGACGAACTCCCAGGGGGGCTCGCTCGCGTGCCGCGTCACGTACACGGCAGTGGGCTTGTACTTGGCCACCAGCGCTGCCGTATGCTTGCTGGCCATCTCCAGAGCCCGATCGAGGCGCAGGCGGTACTGTCCCGGTCCGGCCGGGGCGGGGGTGCCGTCGGGAAGCTGGGCGGCCAGCTGGGGATCCCAGGCGGGGTGGTTGGCCGACATGCCCACGAAGTTGACCGGCAGGGAGTGCGCGAACCCCATCTCGCCGATCGCTTCCAGGTACTCGGCCAGCGCGTCGTCGCCACCCTTCATGCTGGCCCCGTCGAGATGAAACGTGGCGTTGCCGTCGCCGTCGTGCCAGACGTCGTCGGGGTGGTTGACCAGCACGCTTTCCAGGCCCCACGAGCGGAACTCACGCAACTGCTCGAACAGCGAGACGTACCCCTCCTCGCTGGGAGCGATGCTGGGCACGTTGTACCACAGGCGCTCGCGAAGCTCGTCCCTGATGGGACGCTGGTCGGTCGCCCACTGGGGGATGACCTCTTCGACATGCCGCGAGACGGTGATCAGCAGCCGCTCGTGCAGGGAGCAGCGACGCCCGTCCGTGCGCGCGGTGTACGAGCAGCCGCCGTTCAGACGGAAACCCGGCCCGTGGCCCTCGGCCTCGGTGGGAGCGTGCAGCGTGCTGGCCTGGGTGGCCCGCCAGTCGATGAACGAGGAGATGAAGACACCGCCCGAGCACAGTACGCGCGGCGTGCCTCGACCGAGCACCAGGTACGGGATCTCCACCAGACGGCCATGGCTGGCGCCGCTTACCCAGCCCGCGTCCACTCCGGTGGCCTTGCCCCCGCCTCCCTCCAGCTCGAGGATCAACGACTTGCCCTGGATGCTGAAACGGTACAGGAAGTCCGCCAGCTCGTCGCCGTGCTTCCACTGCCAGCGAGCCTCCACGCAGGCACCCACCTGCTCGCACGAGACGAGACGCCGCTCGATCTCCTCGCTCTGCGCCGGCCACGTCGTGCCGCCCATCTCCACGAGGATGCCGCCTCCGTCGGCGGGCAGCAATGGCGCCGTGCTGTTGATCTCCAGCTCCAGATCCGCCAGGGTGCCGTCGATCGGGGTGTAGATGAAGCGCACGACCGACGAGACCGAGCGGCTCTCCAAGATGTAGGAGATGCCGTCCTTCTCGATGCGCACGCTCGTCTCCTCGTCGGCCAGCAGTGGCATGGACAGACGCGGAACCGCATCGGGGTCCGGTACGCGGCTCGCCGGGGCGGCCGCCTGCGCCGCCGGGACGTGACCGGGTTCCGTTGCTGCAGCTGTGGAGGCGTTCATAGACTCATGTGCTCGCGTCGGGCACCACGTGGGTCGGCGCGCCGCAGCCGTGGGGGGCCACTGTGCGGTCCGAGAGCTAAGGCGCGGGGCGCAAGGGACTTGGGCCTCGCTGGAGCGTTCGAAGTTACGCCGTCGCGCTGCGGCTGTCAAGGCGACGGGCGCCCCGATTGACAGACCCCGGCGTCGCCTCTATGTTGCTGTTTTTGGAGGAGATTCACAGCGAGAGGCCATGGCTCCGCCCGCGGCAGACGTGATCGTGGTAGGTGGAGGCGCTGCCGGCATGATGGCGGCGATCAGCGCCGCCCAGTGCGGCCGCCAGGTCGTGCTGCTGGAGGCAGGCAGCCGACTGGGCAGGAAGATTCTGGTCTCGGGAGACGGACGCTGTAACCTCACCAATGTCGACGCCGACTCGGCCCGGCACTACCACGGGGGCAGGCCGCCGCTGGCCCGTCACGTGCTGCGCCAGTTCTCGGTGGCGGCCACGCTGGCGCTGTTCCGGAGCCTCGGCGTGGAGACCCAGGAGGAGTCGCGCGGCCGTCTGTTCCCGCGCTCGGGTCAGGCGCGGTCCATCGTCGCCGTGCTCGCCGACCGGCTGGCCGTCAGCGGCGTACGGACCGTTCTGGAGGCGCGCGTGCACCGGGTGCGCAGCCTGGCCGGCGCTTTCGAGCTCGACTCGAGCGCAGGCACCTGGCATGGGCGGCGCGTGGTCTTCGCCACGGGCGGGCCGAGCGCGCCGCAGCTTGGCGCCGATCGCAGCGGCATCGACCTGCTGGGCCAGCTCGAGCATCGCGTTACCGAGCTGCTGCCGGGCCTGGTGCCGCTGGTGAGCCCGGACCCGTGGGTCAGGCGCACGCAGGGCGCGCGGGTGCACGCGACTGTCAGCGTCGAGCGGGATGGCGCCTGCCCGGTCGCCGACTCCGGCGAACTCCTCTTCACTTCGTACGGTATCTCCGGTCTGGCCGTGCTCAACCTCAGCCTCCTGCTGGTGCCGTTGCTGCGCGGCAGCCCTCGCGAGGTCGTGGTCGACCTGTTCCCGGGGAGCAGTTGCGAGGAGCTGAGCGAGTCGCTGAAGCGGCGCTGGCAGGACAACCCGCACCGGACCCTGGCCGCCAGCTTCCTGGGGCTGCTCGCGGATCGCGTCGCCGCGGCGCGGATCGGCAGTCTGGGCCTGTCGCCGAGCGCGCCCGTCCGCGACCTCACCAAGCAGGAGCGCTGGCGTCTGGCTGCGGGCCTGCACGCGTGGCGCATACCGGTTACCGGGCCGCGATCGTGGGAGCAGGCCGAGGTGACCATCGGCGGGATCCAGACGCGCGAGGTGCACCCGGAGACCCTCGAGTCGCATCGTGTCCCTGGCCTCTACCTGGCCGGCGAGATGCTGGACGTCCACGGCGACCTGGGAGGCTACAACCTGCAGTGGGCCTGGTCCAGCGGCTGGGTCGCGGGCCGGGCGGCAGCATCGTGACCAACGCGCCAGCGGCCTTCCTGGCGCGTGCGCCGTCGGCCGGGCAGGACAGGCGAGCCAGGCAACGGTCCTGGGGCGAGCGACACCTGGGGCGAGCCATACCCGGCGGACCATCACCATCGACGACAGGAGCGGCACATGGCCATGGAGCCAACTGGTGACCTGCTCAGATACGGTGTGGCAGCCTGTCAGGTCAGCCTGGATAATCCCTTGCACCGCAAAGAAATCGCCAGGAATACAGACCGCATGCTCGAGCTGGTGGAGCAGACAGTGGCGGGATATGCTCCGTTCATGGACGTGCGGCTGCTGGTCTTCCCCGAGTTCGGCCACGCCGCGCCCGTGTACCCGACAGCGCGCGAACTGCTGGCCAAGCTTGCCGTGCCGATCCCCAACGAGCACACCGAGAGGTACCAGGCCAAGTGCCGCGAACTCGGCGTCTACATTCAGACCGCCACCTTCCTCGAGGAAGACCCGCACTGGCCCGGCAAGGTGTTCAACACGACCTGCCTGATCGGGCCGGCTGGCATCGAGCTGGTCTACCGGAAAGTGAACCCGTGGATCCCCTGGGAGGTGCACGCCAGCCCCCACGATCTGGCCCCATGCCCGAGCGACCTGTTCCCGGTGGCGTGCACGCCCCTGGGACGGATCGGCGTGGCCATCTGCTACGACTGGCTGTTCCCCGAAGCGCTGCGGCAGTTGGCCGCCAAGGGCGCCGAGCTGCTGCTGCGCGTGTCGGCGTACATGGACCCATGGGGGGCCACGCCGCCGATGGACTGGTGGACCGTGGTCAACCGCTGCCGGGCGCTGGAGAACGTCGCCTACGTGGTGGCCGCCAACCAGGGGGCCGAGATGCGCAGCTACGCGCCGTTCTCGTGGCCGGGCGGGAGCATGATCGTGGATTTCGACGGGCGCGTCCTGGCCCAGGCCGACGCCGGTCCCGGCGAGAAGGTCGTCGTCTCGCAGATCGATGTCGGCGCCCTGCGCCACGAGCGCGCCCGCCGCCGGGGGCACCTCGGCGTGGTGCATCTGCGTGCCGAGGCCTATCCGCTCTACCGTCGTAGCTGGTACCCGGCCGGCACGCTCACGCACGCCGACGACCACACCGTGGCCGCCAACGAGCGGACCATCGCGGCCGCGCGCGCCGCCGCCGAACGAGCCAGGGACGAACAGGAAGCCGGCGGCGCGCCGAGCTAGGGGCGGGGAAAGACCGATGGCCCGCATCCGCTCGTACTCGGCCAAGCAGATCCGCCGGACCATGCGGAAGTACGTGCTGGCATCGCAGGAGTTCCGGGTGGCCCCGGGAATCGACGTGCGCGTCGTCGCCGTCGACGATGCCTACACCCTGTTCGACCGCATGGTCGAGCAGGAAGCCCGCCAGTTGCGGCGGCCCGAACGCTATCCCTACTGGGCCGAAGTCTGGCCGGCGGCCGTGGCGCTGGCCCAGTGGTTCGCCATGGCCGACAGCGCGCCTGCGCCTGCCCGCGCGCTCGAGCTCGGCTGCGGTCTGGGACTCGTGGGTGTCGCCCTGGCGCGCCTGGGATGGCAGGTGGAGGCTACCGACTACGTCGAGGACGCCCTGGTGCTCACGGCTCACAACGCCCACCTGAATCAGGTCTCGATGGGGCTCTCGGTCGGGTACCTGGACTGGAACCACCCCACCGGGGCGACCGCCCCGTACGTGGTGGCTTCCGACGTGCTGTACGACCCGGCCAACCACGCCCCGCTGGTGCGCGCGCTGCACCGGCTACTGGAGCCGTCCGGGTGGTTCTACACCAGCGATCCGCGGCGCGCGCCGGCGCAGCGCTTCGTCGGTCTGCTGACCGACCGCGGCTACGAGCATGCCGTCCACTGCGTCCGGCTCCAGTGGCGCGGCGGCGAGCACACGGTCGACATCCATGCGTTCGGCAAGCCCGCAGCGCCAGCGGCCCGGGGCCGCTGCTGAACCGCGGCGGCGGACGAGCGCGACGCGGCAGGCCCCGGACGGCACCGCCCCGGCGACGACGTTGTCACGGTGGCTCGGCGGCCGCGATGGCCCGGCGTCCCAGGATGCAGATGTCCGGAGCGATCGCGGGCGAGGCCAGCGCTTCGGCGTCGAACCAGCGGGCCGCCGCGGCCTCGTCGGGATCGACGCGCAGCTGGCCGCCGATGACCCGGGCGAAGTAGATCAGGTCGATGTGCTGATGGTCGGCGCGGATCGTCTCCAGGAGCACGCACACGGGAGGCCTGAGGACCCTGACCGAGCCCCAGTCCTGGGTGGCCCCCAGAAGCTCCACGCGCAGACCGGTCTCTTCGGCGACTTCGCGCACGGCCGCGGAGTCGGGCAGCTCGGCAGGCTCGATGTGGCCCCCGGGCGGCAGCCATGCCCGGCTCTTGCGGTGCCACAGCAGCAGGGTGCGGCGCTCCCACACCACGAACGTCGTGGCAGCGAAGTGGCGGGTGGGCACGGTCATGCGGCTCTCCTTCCGTCGGTGTCACTGCCGCCCGCGCCCGGCGGCACGGAGCGGGTGCGCGGCGCCGGTCCGGCCGCCGCGGCGCGATGGTGCCCGTTCCCCCTGACCGGCGGCGCGGGCTGCGGCAAATCTCGGGCAGGACGGTCCCCGCAGGTAGCGCCATGGCCGCCGGCGGCTCGCCGCCTCGCGGCGCCGGCCTCGACGCAGGCCGCCCGGCGAGCGGCGATCGCCCGGCCTGCCACCGGTCCGGCGCGGAGGCGCTGATCGCGTGCCCGGCGAGTGGAGAGAGGCCTTGTCCGAATCGCGTCGACGCCGGGAGATCGGCCAACTGGTGCAGCGCGTCTACGCGGACCCGCGGATCGTGGCCCGGTACACCGTGCTCGGCCTGTGGGCAGCAGAGGAGCGCCTGGTGCGCGAGCACTGGCAACCCAACGCGCGCGTGCTGGACATCGGCTGCGGGGCAGGGCGGACATCGATTCCGCTGGCGCTGTACGGCTTCTCGGTGACGGCCATCGACCTGAGCGCTGCCATGGCGGCCCGGACAGCGGCAAGGGCGCGCACCACGGGCGCGTACCTGCGCGTCTGTGCTGCGGATGCGGGCGCGCTGTGCTTCGCGGACGCCACGTTCGATGCTGCCCTGTTCTCGTACAATGGCATCGAGCTGCTGCCGGGACGGGCGGGCAAGCGCCTCGGTCTGGCGGAGATCCACCGGGTGCTGCGTCCGGGAGGCGTCCTGCTGCTGTGCACCCACTCCTTGTACGCGCTCAATCGACACGCGCCGTCGCGGTGGGTGAACCTGGCCACGGTCATGCTGGGGCGAGCCCTGGGCCTGCGGCTGCGCGCCCGCGAACCGGGCGAGCGCTTCAGCGACGACCCGCGCGAGGAGGTCCGCTACATCCAGATCCTGGCGCCCTCGTCCTGGGTCCGCATGCTCGAGGAAACGGGTTTCCGGGTCCTCGGGTGCCACACGCGCAAGCGGCTCGAGCACGAACCGTCGCGCTGGCGGCCGGCCGCCCTGGAGGACGGCGAGCGCTTCTACGTGGCCGCGAAGCAGTGAGCGCGGCCTGTCGCGGCTCCCCGGGCGCGGCGGCTTGACCCTCGCGCGGTGGTCGTCTACTATCTTGCCATCCCGCAGCTAGCCCCCAGGACCGTGCCGCGCACAGAGCGGACGGCACACGGCCTCCATGCGGATCGACAAGAGAACTCAGCTCGCCATCGCGTACGCCATACTCGCGTTGTTGCTCCTGCTCGTCGCGCAGGGCTACCTCGGCGGGAAGGTGGACATGGTGGCCTACAGCGAATTCCGCCAGTGGGTCCGCGAGGGACGGGTCAGGGAGTGCACCTTTCGTGGCGACTACATCAGCGGTGTGGTCGATCACGGCGGCAGCCAGCGCGCGTTCCGCACCGCGGCCATCGAGGATCCGGAGCTCGTCGCGCTGCTGGAGGACGGCGGCGTGCGCTTCTCCAAGCAGCCGGAGACGACCTGGTTCACGACGCTGCTGTCGTGGGTGCTGCCCGCCCTGATCTTCGTCGGCATCTGGATGTTCATGGCGCGCCGCCTCGGCGGCGGCTCGAGCGGCCTGATGTCGATCGGCAAGAGCAAGGCGAAGGTGTACATGGAGCGGGGCACCGGCATCACCTTCGCCGATGTCGCCGGCATCGAGGAGGCAAAGGAGGAACTGCAGGAGGTCGTCGAGTTCCTGCGCACGCCGGGACGCTTCCAGGCCCTCGGCGGCAGAATCCCCCGCGGCGTGCTGCTGGTCGGCCCGCCGGGGACGGGCAAGACGCTGCTGGCCAAGGCAGTGGCCGGCGAGGCCCAGGTGCCCTTCTTCTCGATCAGCGGCTCCGACTTCGTCGAGATGTTCGTCGGCGTGGGCGCAGCGCGCGTGCGCGATCTGTTCGATCAGGCCAAGAAACACGCCCCCGCGATCATCTTCATCGACGAGCTGGACGCGCTCGGCAAGGCGCGCGGCATCGGCTCGTTCGGAGGCCATGACGAGCGCGAACAGACGCTCAATCAGCTGCTCACCGAGCTCGATGGCTTCGACACCAACGCGGGCGTGATCCTCATGGGCGCGACGAACCGCCCGGAGATCCTCGACCCCGCGCTGCTGCGGCCCGGCCGGTTCGACCGCACGGTCACCGTCGATCGGCCCGACGTCAAGGGACGCGAGGCGATACTCCGCATCCACGCCCGAGGGGTCAAGCTGAGCCAGGAAGTGGACCTGGGCAAGCTGGCGGTCAGGACCCCGGGCTTCGCCGGTGCCGACCTGGCCAACGTCGTCAACGAGGCGGCCCTGCTGGCCGCCCGGCGGGGCAAGAGCAGCATCGGCATGGGGGAGCTGGACGAAGCTGTCGAGCGCGCCGTGGCCGGCCTGGAGCGCAAGAGCCGCGTGCTCAGCGAGCGGGAGCGCCGGATCGTGGCCTACCACGAGGCCGGGCACGCGCTGGTCAGCGAGGTCCTGGAGCACTCGAACCCGGTGCACAAGATCTCGATCGTCTCGCGCGGGGTCGCGGCCCTCGGGTACACGATGCACATGCCGACCGAGGATCGGTACCTGATGACCCGCTCGGAGCTGCTGGACACGCTCTGCAGCGTGCTGGCCGGCAGGGCTGCGGAGGAGCTGGTCTTTGCCGAGGTCTCCACCGGGGCCGCCAACGATCTGCAGCAGGCGACCGAGATGGTCGAGCGGATGGTCAAGGAGTACGGCATGAGCGAGCGGCTGGGGCTGGCCGCTCGCCGGGACCACCGCGTCCAGCCGCAGTTTCTGGGTCTGGCCGCTGGCGAGCGCGAGTACAGCGAGGCAACGGCGCGGGACATTGACGTGGAGGTGGACCGCATCATCGCCGAGGCGTATCAGCGCGCCCTGGCCACGCTCCGCGAACGGCGGCAGGCTCTGGACCGGATCGTCGACGTGCTCGCGGAACGCGAGGTGATGGACGGCGAGGAACTGCGCCGGCTGCTGCGCGAGGGGACGGCCGGCTCCTCGTCCGCCGCGGATGCGCCCGCAGACGCTCTGCCGAGGGCGCCGGAACCAGCGCCTGCCCCCGCGCACCCGCCCCGGTCCGCCGAGGCGCCCGCCGAGGCGCCCGCCGACGACCCGCAGCCGGACGGCACCCAGGCCGACAGCTGAGGCGCGCGCCCCTGCTCGGGAGCGCGCCGCTGCGGCAGCGGCAGCGCGCGGCAGCCAGCGCCGGTGCCTCCCGCGCGCCGGCCTGTACGCGGCCTGCAGTCGCTGTTCAGCTGACTTCCGCCAGTATCTCCACTTCGACCGCTGCGCCGAGCGGCAGCGAGGCACACCCCACGGCCACGCGGGCATGCACCCCCGCCGGGCCGAAGACCTGCACCAGCAGCTCCGACGCGCCGTTGACGACGCGCGGCTGGTCCGTGAACTCGGGGGCCGAGCAGACGAAGCCGGCCACCCGCACGATCCTGCGCACGGCGTCCAGGCTGCCGCAGGCCGCCGCCAGCACGCTCAGGCCGTTGAGCGCGCACAGCCGCGCGGCCTGCTGGCCGGCCGGCACGTCCAGGTCGCGGCCCAGCTGCCCCGCGAACTGCACCTGGCCGTCCCGACTGGGCAGCTGGCCAGCGACGAACACCAGGTTCCCGGTGCGGACGGCGGGTGTGTAGGCTCCCGCGGGCGCGGGCGGGGGCGGCAGGGAAATACCCAGCTCGCGCAAGCGCGTCTCTGCGGACATGGCATTGCTCCCTGGCCGAAGGCCATTGGCGTGACAAGGTGAATCGCACCAGCGTGAATCGCACCAGCGGCAACCACGGCGCCCGGCGGCGGCGCAGCCCGGCGCGCCGGCGCACGGCTCGATCCGCCCGCAAATGGAAGCACGAATGGCCGCTCTCGCCAGGGCTGCCCGGCGGCAGCGCCGGGTCTCCGGGGCTCGCGGCGAGGCAGTGCAGACGCCGTTTGACGCTCGCTCGGGATCGGCCTATCTTGCGCCGCGATCGCATCGCGCTGGCGCAGCACACGCGGTGCTTCCGGCGCCGCAGACCGCGGAGGCAGGTTCATGGCAGGTTCGGTGGTGGGTGCCCAGCTGTACACCGTCCGCGCGTTCACCAGAACCCCCGCCGACGTGCGGCGCACCTTCGCGCGAGTGCGAGAGATCGGCTACGAGAACGTGCAGGTCTCCGGCCTGGGACCCATCGCCCCCGAAGAACTCCGCGACATCGCGGCGGCCACCGGCATCCGCATCGTGGCGACCCACATCGCGTACGAGCGCATCGTCAAGGAGCCGGAGCGGGTGATCGCCGAACACCGCCTGTGGAACTGCCCGCACGTGGCCATCGGCGGCATGCCGCCGGAGTACCGCACCCCCGACGGCTTCGCGCGCTTCGCCCGCGAGGCCTCCGCGGCGGCCCGGCCGCTGATCGACGCCGGGCTGACGTTCAGTTACCACAACCACAGCTTCGAACTGGAGCGCTGCGGCGAGCGGCTGGGTCTGGAGATCCTCTATAGCGAGAGCGATCCGGCGGTCTTCAGCGCTGAGCTCGACACCTACTGGATCCAGCACGGCGGCGCCAACCCCGTGACCTGGATC
Source organism: uncultured Gemmatimonadaceae bacterium (assembly GCA_964591015.1). Taxonomy (GTDB): domain Bacteria; phylum Latescibacterota; class UBA2968; order UBA8231; family UBA8231; genus SLHA01. The sequence continues at coordinate 19,493 of CAZPXM010000012.1, read as the reverse complement.
CGCCGCCTGCGCGACCGCATGCACATCGTCCACCTCAAGGACATGGCGATCGTCGGCGGCAAGCAGGTGTTCGCCGAAGTCGGTGCCGGCAACCTCGAGTGGGCGGAGATTCTCGCTGCCTGCCGCGACGCTGGAGTGGAGTACTACCTCGTTGAACAGGACGTCTGCCAGCGCGACCCGTTCGAGAGCCTGGCCATCAGCCTCGCCAACTTGCGCAGGTTCGGCCTGTCCTGACCGAGACGCCAGTGGGGCAGGGGGTAGCCATTGCAGCGCGAGATCCCACCGGAGTACCGCGCGCACCTGCGCCACCGCGCGCAGGCCATGCTTGCCGGCGGCCAGCAGCGGGTCACCTTCCGCGGCTTCCTGATCGGCGCCTTCCTCAGCTTCTTCCTGGCCATCGGTGCCCCGTACGCGAACATGATCGTCCGGGGCACCTACATGTCGCTGGACTTCAGCACCCCAGGGGCGATCTTCCTCTTCCTGTTCCTCATCGGCGTGCTCAACGCAGTGCTCAAGCTCGCCCGGCGCCTGCGGACCGCAGCGGCGCTCTGCGCGGCCCTGAGCACGGGGTGGATCGCCGCCTACTGGCCTGGCGCGGCGCTCGACTGGTACTCCCCGGGTCTGCTCTTCTCCACCTTCCTCGTGGTGCTCAGCGCGGTGAACGTGGTGGCGGCTGTGCGCGGCCGCAGCATGGCCCTGAACCGCTCCGACCTGATCCTGGTCTATGTCATGCTGCTCATCGTCTCCGCTCTGTGCACCATGGGGCTGAGCGAGCAGATCCTGCCCATGCTGACGGCCGTGTTCTACTATGCGTCGCCGCAGAACCGGTGGGCCGAGAAGCTGCTGCCGCACCTGCCGCGGCGCCACGTCATGGTCAACGACGGAGTGGACAACCGCCTGTTCTACGAGGGGCTCGGCAGCGCCGGGGCAAGCGCGCCCTAGGGCGCGTGGGTGGAGCCGCTGCTGTGGTGGGGGGTCTTCCTGCTCGCGCTGTACCTCGCCATGGTGTCCATCGCCGTCATCATCCGCCGCCAGTGGATGGAGCGCGAACGGCTGCCCTATCCGATAGCCCAGGTGGGCCTGGCCATGATCCGGGAGGAGACGCCGGGAGTCGCGGTCAACGGCTTCCTCAGGCGGCCGGCCGTCTGGGTAGGGGCTGCACTGCCGCTGTTCTTCGGCAGCCTGACGGCGCTGCACCGCTACAACCCGGCCTACCCATCCGCCAACCTGACGTGGTACCTGCCATTCGTGGGCGCCCAGCGTCTGGAGCTCGCCATCAGCTTCACGATGGTCGGCTTCTCGTATCTGATCAACGCCAACATCGCCGCCGGCATCTGGCTCTTCCACCTCTTGGCCACGGTGGAGAAGGAACTGCTGCTCGTGACCGGAGTGCGGTCGACGCAGAAGATCCTGTACGGCGTGGCTGACCAGCCGTTCCTGGCCTACCAGGGCGTGGGCGCGCTGCTGGCGATGGTGCTCTACGGTCTGTGGGTGGGCCGCGAGCACTACCGGAACGTCCTGCGGAAGGCGCTGGGGCGCGCTCCGCACGTCGACGACTCGGACGAGATCATGTCCTACCGCAGCGCCGTGACAGGCGCCGCAGGCGGCGTGCTGGTGATGTCAGGCTGGCTGTGGCTGATGGGCACACCCCTGTGGGTGGCGTGCGGGTTCGTCGTGCTCGCGCTCCTGCTGTTCGTCGGCGTCACCCGCGTGGTGGCCGAGGCCGGCCTGGCCATGGTGCGCTCGCCCATGGCGGCCCCCGATCTGCTGGTCCAGGGGTTGGGTTCGAGCCTGGTCGGGCCTGCCGCCGTGGCCAATCTGTCCCTGGCGTATCTGTGGGCGGCCGACATCCGCGTCTTCGTGATGGCCACCTGCACCAACTCCCTGAAGCTGATCGAGGAGATGCAGCCGCGCTGCCGCAGGCTGGTGTTCTGGGGCATCGTCGGGGCGCTGTTCATCGGCGCGCTGGGATCGTTCTGGATGATCTTCCACATGGCCTACCGGCACGGCGGCATCAACCTGAACAGCTGGTTCTTCAAGGGAGCGCCGGAGTTCGCCTACGACTACGCGCTGCGGAACCTCGAGCCGGCGCCCGTGTACTGGCCTGGCCTGGGCTTCTGCGCTGGCGGCGCGGCGCTGATGGCGGCGATGATGTGGGCGCGGCAGCGTCTCCCATGGTGGCCCATCCATCCGATCGGGTTCCCGCTGGGAGCCAACTGGCTGACCGGAAGGGTATGGTTCAGCGTCTTCATCGCCTGGGCCATCAAGCGCAGCGTGCTGAAGTTCGGCGGCGCGACTGCCTATCGGCGCAGCCAGGGCTTCTTCCTCGGGCTGATCGCCGGTCAGGCGCTGTGCAGCGGCGTCTGGCTGGTCATCGACTACTTCACCGGCAAGGTCGGCAACGTCGTCTTCGCGCTCTGACGAACCCAATGCGCCACGCCTCCTGTCTGGCACTCGTCGCCGCCGCGCTGCTGCGGCCAGCGCCTGCGGCCCCCGCCGAGCCTTCCGGCCTCCGTCGCACGGTGGAAGAGCTGAGCGCGTGCGGCGCGCGCATCGCCGGCTATCCGGGCGCCGACTGCGCCGCGGACTACCTGGAGAGCCGGCTGCGCGCCAGCGGCTGGTCCGTCACGCGCGAGTCCTTTCCGGTCGTCGTTCCTGTCGACCAGGGCGCCTCGCTGGTCCTTGAGCCAGCGGGTGAGCGCTACGAGCTGTACGGCCTCTGGCCCAACGAGATCCGCACCACCACGATCGCGGACCCCGGCCTGGAGGGCCCGCTGGTCTACGGCGGCACCGGCGAGTATGGCGAGCTTGCCGGCCTGCCCCTGCAGGGCAGCATCGTGCTCATGGAGTTCAACAGCGACCGCCGGTGGCTCCATCCCGCCTCGCTGGGCGCGCGCGCCATCGTCTTCATCGCCCCGGAGCGGACCAGCTGGAAGCAGGCCGCCGACAAGATCGCCAGCGTCCCCCTGGACATGCCCCGATTCTGGCTGGACCGAAGCGCGGGCGCGCAGTTGCGCTCCCGCCTGGCCCAGGGCGCGCTCCAGGCGCGAGTGCGCGCGCGCATGCGCTGGGAGCAGCGCCTGGCGCACAACCTGACGGTGCGCATCGACGGCGCCGACGCGGCCATGCGGCGCGACACCGTGCTCGTCGAGGCCTATTACGACGGCATGTCCGTGGTGCCCGCGCTGGCGCCGGCGGCCGAGATGGCCTGCAGCGCCGCGGCGCTGCTGGAACTGGCCGCGCATCTGGCCGAACACCGGCCCGCGCGCACCGTACTCCTGGCGTTCACCAGCGCCCATTTCCTCGACCGGCAGGGCATCGTCGACTTTCTCGACCGCCATGCGCGGCGCCATCCGTACTACGCACAGCGCATGTCCGCGCCGCTGTCGCCGCGCCTGTTCGTCAGCCTAGATCTGTCCTCGCTCTCCGACCAGCTGGGCATCTGGAACAATACCTCGAGCTACGACCTCAAGCGGTTCTTCGTCCCGTTCGGCCGCCGTTTCGCTGCCTACGCCGAGGAGCTGGCTCCGCGCCTGGGACGGGACCCGGCGACCGCTCTGGTCAACCGGCATCAGCCCCATACGGGGCATGGACTGGAGCGCGTTCGTGCCTCAAGGCGGCGACTACGACAGCGAGACCGCGCTCAATGCCGGCCTGGTCTCTCTGGCGCTGGTGACCGTCAACGATGCCCGCTTCGGCATCGACACGCCGCTCGACACCCCCGATCGAGTCGACTACGCCAACCTGGAGCGGCAGAGCGAGCTGCTCAATGGACTTCTCGGCAAGGCACTGGGGGATCCCGACCTGTGGGCAGACCTCGAGGACTTCGGCCCCGTCCTGCCCGACAAGCTGCGCAGTCTGCGGCTCAAGGCCCGCGCGTTCCCGCGGCGCAGCCAGGTTCCGGATCGTCCGCTTGGGGAGGCCGTCTTCCTGCTGGGCAGATCCATGGCGTGGAAGGGAGTACGCCGCAACCGCGTGCTCATGGCCGATGCCGAAGGGAATGCCCTCGCGGCCGGACTCGTCACGGGGGCCGTGCCGGTGGCCGCCTACGTCCTCTCTCCCGACGACGGCACGGTGGTGTACGCGCCGGACCTGAGCGAGCGCGCCCAGAAGTTCCACGGTGCGCCCGCCGCCGGCTGGCTGCTCAGCAGCCAGATTCGCTGGGAAACCAACGAGAAAACGCTGGTGCTGTTCCCGTGCGTCAGCGCGCCGCTGTACGGCCTCCTGGATCCTCGCTGGCTGCACCAGGTAGGTCTGGTACAGGTCATCGACCGCAACGGCGTGGCGCCCCGGCAGTACGGGCTCCTGCGCGGTGCAGGCCCCGAGGAGCCGGTCGCCGTGCTCTTCGGCCCCGAGGAGCAGACGAGCGAGGACGGACTCAAACTGCTCATGAGCGGCCAGTTGCTCCTGCTGAACAGCCCCGGGGGCGACACCGAGGCTGAGGCGCGCGGCAAGGGGTACCGGCTGGGAACGGACGCCCTGGAGCACACCGCCTTCCTGGCCGCTCGGGACATGTGGCGCCTGAACGACGCGCGTCTCCGCACCATGCGGAGCCACGCGATCGAGAACCAGCGCCTCACCGACCTGCACGAGCGTGCCGCCACGCTGTTGCAGAGCGCCGCCACGGCGCGCGAACGTCTGGAATGGGACCGGTACGTGGCGGCCGTCCGCGAAGCGTCGGGGCTGGTCTCGCGGGCCTATCCCGAGGTCGTCGCGACGCTCAACGACGTGATCAGGGGCATCGTGTTCTTCCTCGCCCTCGTCATCCCGACCGCCTTCTTCGGCGAGCGCCTGCTGTTCGCCGCGGGCGACATTCGCCGGCAACTGGGCGGCTTCGCGCTCCTGCTGCTGCTGATCTGGCTGGCGATCTCGCAGGTCCACCCAGCCTTCGCCATCGCGCATCCCCTGGTGATCCTGCTGGCGTTCGCCATCATGGCCATGGCGGCGCTGGTCATGGCCATGGTCGCCGCCCGCTTCAACCGTCACCTGCGCGAATACCAGGCCGCTGCCGCGCACGTCCACGAGACGGACATCAGCCGGACGAGCGCGTCCTATGCGGCCTTCCTCCTGGGCATCTCGAACATGCGGCGGCGAAAGCTGCGCACTGGACTGACGCTGACCACGCTGGTGCTGCTGACCTTCACCGTGCTGTCCTTCACCTCGTTCCGCCCGCAGGTGCGCTACCTGGCCTTCCGCATGCCGCACGCCGGCCGCTACGAGGGCGTGCTCGTGCGCGACCGCGGCTGGAACGCGCTGGACGAGCCGATGCTGGACTATGTCTCCTCGCACTTCGGCGACTGGGCGGTGATCAGTCCGCGCAGCTGGCACACCTCCCTGGAGAAAGAGGAGAAGAGGTACACCGAGGTCTGGCACGAGCGGAGCGTGTACCGCGCCACCGGTCTGTTGGGCCTCAGTCACCGCGAGCCAGCGGTCACCGGTGTCGACGCGGCACTGCGCGCGGGTCGCTTCTTCGCGCGCGACGACGAGCCGTCCTGCTTGCTGTCGACCGCGATGGCGACCGCGCTGCACATCGCTCCCGGCGAGGTGGATCGCGCGGCCGTCCGCGTCTTCGGCCAGCGGCTGGTGGTCGCCGGGCTGTTCGATGCCGAGGCATTCGCAGCCGCCGTGGATCTGGACGATGAGCCGCTCACGCCCGCCGACTTCCAGCTCTCCAGCACTCAGGCGCTGGGCCCCGGCGCCGCCGACGACATGGCCGTGCTCAAGAAGGAGGCGGGCCCGCAGATTCTCCCGTTCATCCATCTCGATGCGGCCAACGTGGTCGTCGTGCCCTACGGCGTGCTGCGCGAGCTGGGCGGCAGCCTGCGCTCGATCGGCGTGCGGTTGCATCCGGGCGCGGACGGCCAGAGCCTGATCGAGCGATTCCTGCTGCGCGTGGCGGCCACCGTGTTCGCCGGTCTCCGCGACCAGGGCGAGGATTCGCTCCGCGTGTTCTCCTACACCTCGATGGGCATCACGGCGGTCGAAGGGCTGGGCGGGCTCGTGGTCCCGATGTTCATCGCGGCGTTGATCGTCCTCAACGCCATGATGGGCGCCGTGTACGAGCGCTTCCGCGAGATCGACATCTACTCCTCGGTGGGCCTGGCGCCCCTGCACATCTCGCTGCTGTTCGTCGCCGAGGCGTGCGTGTACGCCGTCATGGGCGTCACGCTGGGGTACATCCTCGGCCAGGGACTCGGCAAGGCGCTCATCTGGCTCGACTGGCTCCGCGGCGTCAGTCTGAACTACTCCTCCTTCGCCGCCATCCTCTCCTCGCTCCTGGTCATGGCGGTCGTGCTGCTCTCGACCCTCTATCCGGCGCGCGTCGCCGCCCGCGCCGCGGTCCCGGACACGGTGCGGCGCTGGGCGCCACCGCCGCCGCGCGGCGACGTCTGGGAGATCGGCTTCCCGTTCATGGTCAATGCCGCCGAGGTGAGGGGCCTGTGCGGCTTCCTGGTCAACTTCTTCGAGGCCTATGGAGAGGAGTCGGTCGGCGATTTCTACGCCGATGCCGTTCGGGTCGTAGCTGTTCGGGGCGACCGCGGGGACGAGTACGCGGTCCAGCTGCTGCAGTGGCTCGCGCCGTTCGACATGGGCGTGAGCCAGTTCGTGCAGATCGAGTTCTTGCCCACCGAGGTCCCGAACGCGCTGGAGGTGCGCCTGTTCATCGAGCGAATCAGCGGCCAGGACGTGTTCTGGCAGCGCGTGAACCGGCGGTTCTTTGCGCGCCTGCGCCGCGAGTTCCTCATCTGGCACGCCCTGCGCGAGGAGGCCCGTGCCTTTCACCGCCAGACCGCCGAGCGGCACCTGCGCGGGGAGGTGCGCGTCCTCGCGGACGCCGGCGCCTGAGGGCCGGCGCCCGCCGCGCGCGCGGTCAGCTCGCCGGGGCGGCAACGGCAGGGGAGAGGAGCGCATGGCAGCCGCTTCCGACAGGCACCGGCGGCAGTGGAGCGAGGTGGAGGAATACCGCTCGCTCCTGGAGCCGCCGACGCAGTTCGAGGAAGGCTTCACCATCCGCACCGTGATCGGCGTGCTGTTCATCTCGCTGATCATGACTCCCGGCGAGATGTACCTGGGGCTGTTCACGGGCGGCGGCATCGGTGCGGCGGCGCAGTGGGTCACGGTGATCCTGTTCCTCGAGGTCGCCAAGCGGTCGTTCACCTCGCTGCGCCGCCAGGAGATCTTCCTTCTGGTATACGTGGCCTCGGCGCTGGTCGCGCGCGAGGAGGGCGCGTTCCTCGATCTGCTCTGGCGCCAGTACTTCGTCCGCTCGGTCGAGGCCGAGCAGTTCGGGATCTCGCGGCTGCTGCCGTGGTGGTGGGTGCCCGACCCGGACTCGCCGGCGATCGCCGCCCGCACCTTCATCCATCGCGACTGGGCGATCCCGATCCTGCTGCTCGTGCTCGGTACGATCATGGGCCGCATCGCCTGGTTCACCTCCGGCTACCTGCTGTTCCGCCTGACCTCGGACCGCGAGAACCTGCCGTTCCCGACCGCTCCCATGTCGGCCCTGTCCGCCATGGCGCTGGCGGAAGAGAGCGGCGAGGAGACCGAGACCTGGAAATGGCCCGTGTTCAGCGTCGGGGCGATCATCGGCGCGTGCTTCGGCATCGTCTACGTCGGTGTCCCGTCCGTCACGCAGATCTGGGGCACGCGAGTCGAGCTCCTGCCCATCCCGTTCTGGGACCTCACGCCGTATCTGGGCAATGTCGTGCCCGCCTCGCCGCTGGGGATCACGCTGCACCTCGGTCCGGTGTTCAGCGGCCTGCTCATGCCCTTCTGGGCTGTCGTCGGCTCCTTCTGCGGCGCGCTCATCCATACGGCCGCCGGCCCGCTGCTGTACCGGCTCGGCCTGCTGCCGCGCTGGGAGCTGGGGATGGACACGATCCGCACACAGATCGCCACCGACATCGATTTCTGGCGCGCGTTCGGCGTCGGCACGACGATCGCGGTCACCGTCATCAGCTTCCAGCAGCTCGTCTCGCTGAGCCGGCAGCGCCGTGCCGAGCTGCGAGAACAGGCCCGGCGGGGCGACGCCGCAGCTGGGTTCGGCATCTGTCGCCACCCCGACTGCAACCGTCCCGCGGCCGTCCGTGGCTACTGCCTGACCCATCTGGGCCGCGGCGACTTCAACGTGTGGTGGTGCGCGCTCCTGTTCTGCGTCGCGGCTGTCTACCCGATCGTGCTGGCCAAGACCCTGTTCCCGACGCTCGTCGGCGCCGGCCTGCTGCTGACGTTCGTCGCTATCGCCTTCGTCTATGCGCCGATCATGTCGTTCGTGACCGCTCGCCTCGATGGGCTGATCGGCAAGGAGATCTCCATCCCGTACGTGGACGAGGCCATCCGCTACCTCACCGGATTCCGCGGCGTGGAGATCTGGTTCGTGCCCTTTCCCAGCCGCAACTTCGGCGGCCATGCCGAAGGTTTCCGGGTGGTCGAGTTGACGGGGATGAGGTTCACCAGCCTGCTGAAGGCGGAGCTGCTGATGCTGCCGATCGTCTTCGGCGTGAGCCTCATGTACTGGACCTTCCTGTGGCGGCTGGCGCCGATCCCCTCCGAGAGCTACCCGTACGCGCAGCTCATGTGGCCGCTGCGCGCGTTCGATCAGGCGCTGTTCTTCTCCAGCACGATGTACAGCAGGATGTGGCGCGCCGGCGAGACCGTGGATGGAGTGCCAGTGGCGCGCGGCGAGGCCGTCTGGAGTCCGAGCAATCTGCAGGATCGCCGCTGGTGGTGCTGGCGGGCGCGGACCACCCGCGACGTGCACGTGCCCGACCCGGCCAAGCGCCGCTACGGCGAGTGGTCCCGCATCGGCTGGTTCTACACCGATTTCGCCGGCCGCGGGGACGTCCCGCCGCCTCCACGCGGCGTCAGTCTGGAGGCCGGGCCGCCGGCAGCCGCGGGAGACAGCACCGACACGAGCGCTCCCGCGCTGCTGTGGCCCGCACCGGGCGAGGTCGTGGCGTCCCCCAACCCGGGCTTCCGCGCGCGGGCTGCCGTCGCCGGGGCGGATACCGTGGACTTCTACTTCGAGGTCGACAGGCTGCCCAGCTTCGACGGCGAGTTCCTCCAGCGCTCCTCCGATCGGCCGCTGCTCTTCGAGGTGCTCTGGCACGACCTGCGCTTCACCGGCGATCGGCGCGACAACGACGGCGACGGCCGCGTCGACGAGGAGCTGGTCAACGGGCGCGACGACGACGGCGACGGCCAGACCGACGAGGACATCCGCCACCCGCTGGACGGGCGCAAGTGGCCCATCATCGCCGCCGGCGCTGCCTGCGCGCTGGTGGGCTTCTTCGCGCTGTCCTACCTGGGGCTGCCGGTCTTCCTGGTCTGGGGCTACGTCCAGGGCGTCCTGGGCTCGCCCCACGGGCTGATCACACAGATCGGTGGCGCCCTGTTGGCGCGCTACTACTTCTGGCGCCGGTATGGCCGCCAGCAGTGGCGGCGGTACGCCATGGTGCTCGGCGTCGGCTTCGGCGTGGGGATGTCGCTGGTCGGGATGTTCTGCGCGGCACTGGCGATGATCGCCAAGGCCGTGTCGGCGCTGATGTACTGAGCCAGCGCCCGCCGCTCACTCGCAGGCTCGGGCGGCCGCCGCGCGCCGGCGCGCGGCGCGGCGCTGGAGGACGAACGCCGGCAGGCCCACGGCCACGTACGTCAAGGTGGCGACGGCGTGCACGGCGGTGGCGCAGGCCAGGGCGTCGGCTGGATCGACCGCATACAGATGCGCCAGCGGCCTGGCAAAGAAGGCGTGGTAGGAGCCGACCGCGCCCGGCGTGGGCACCATCACTCCCGCCGAGGACAGCGCCATGGTCACGGTGGCCGCCCCGAATCCCACCCCGTACCGCTGCGCCAGCCCCAGGCCGTGGAAGGCGCTCCAGATGATGCTGGTGTAGGTCAGCTCGAGCACGATGGAGCTGGCGAGGATCTCGGCGTAGGCCGACGGGCTGCGCAGCGCCTGCAGGCCACCGAGAAAGGAATCGAGCAGGCCCGCAACGCGCTGCGCCAGCGAGCCTGGCAGGCGCCTGATGAACCTGGTGGCGACGAGCAGCACGCGCTGCTGGTGCACCGCAGCGATGGCGAGCAGCACGAGCACCACGAAGCAGGCCGCGAGGACGCCGGCACAGAGCAGGCTCACGCCCGGGAACAGCAGCTCGAGCCGGCCGCGGAGCACGGCCAGCGAGAGGCCGAGGAAGACGACCAGCCAGGCCAGGTCGAGCACTCGCTCGACGACGACGGTGGCCAGCGTCGCGGTGATGCCCGCGCCTCGGGACCAGCGCAGGCTCACCGCGCGCACGAACTCGCCCGAGCGAGGCACCGGCACGTTTGCCGCGTAGCAGATCCCCAGGGCCAGCGAGGTGTCGAGGCAGGTCACCTCGGGCGCGAAGGGCCGCACGAGCAGCATCCAGCGCCAGCCGCGCACGCCCAGCGCCGCGAGGTTGAGGAGGACGAGGAGCGCCAGCCAGGGCGCCGAGAGGCTGCTGAGACGCTCGGCCACGACGAGCAGGTCCACGTCCCGGCAGGCCCAGCGCAGCAGCAGCACCATCAGCGCCGCGCTCGCCGCGCTCTGCAGCAGCCGTCTGGCACGACGGGGCACCCCCTGGTGCTTCATGGCCAGCCCGGCTCCGGCTCCGCGCCGGCGGCCAGCGCGGAGCCGCTACTCCAGTTCGTCGCGCGCGACGTCGGCCACCAGCGTGCCGAGGTCCTCGCCCTGGCAGATGCGCACGCAGGTCCCGCGTTCGCTGAAGTCGAAGATGTGCAGGGGCAGGCGGTTGTCCCGGGCCAGCAGCACGCACGGCTGGTCGACCGCCCGGAGATTCCGCTGGATGATGGTGTCGTAGTGGACTCTCCTGTAGAAGCGCGCGCCCGGATCGACCTGGGGGTCGGCCGTGTAGATCCCGCGCGCCCTGTTCTTGGCGAACAGCAGGGCCTGGGCGCGGAGCTCCATGGCGCGCAGGGCTGCGGTGTAGTCGGTGGTCACGTACGGGTTGCCGGTGCCGCCCGCCAGGATGACCACGCAGCCCTTCTCGAGGTGGTGAATGGCACGGAGGCGGATGAACGGCTCCGCGACCGTGTTGATGGGCACCGCGGTCATGACCCGCACCTCGGTCGCGCCGCGCGCGCGCGCGCTGAGTACACCGCGCAGCATGAGGCTGTTGATCACCGTGCCCATCATGCCGATGTTGTCGGCCTCCGCGCGCTCGATGCCCCATTGCTCCCCGAGCGGCCCGCGGAAGATGTTCCCACCGCCGATGACCACGGCCACCTGGACCTGCAGAGCGCGCAGGGCGAGCACCTCGTCGGCGATGTGTTCCAGAGCCGGGGCCGAGAACCCGACCTCCTGGTCGCCCGCGATCGCCTGCCCGCTCAGCTTGAGTAGCACCCGCTGGTAGCGCATCGTCCCTCCGGTATGCCGGCGTGTCGGGCCAGCCGGTGATGGCGGCACGGGATCGGCCTGGCAGCGCGGCTGGCTCACAGCAGCCGCTCGCGCCGGATGCGGGCGGCTCCCGGGTACCGGTCGCGCAGCGCCGCCACGCGCTCGACGAAGGCTCGCGCCTGGCCGACCGCAACCCCGACGTTTTGACGAGCGCGCGCGATCACGGCGGCGGCCTCGGCCTCGGTGAGCGGCAGGCGCGGATCGGCTCCCAGACGGCTGCTCAAGCCGCTGTCCGCCGCGCCCTCCTCCCGCATGGCCAGCGCGGCGGCGACGGCATGCTCGCGGATGATCGCGTGCGCGGTCTCGCGCCCGCACCCGCGGCGCACCGCCTCCGTGAGCAGGGCGGTGGTCGCCAGAAACGGCAGATACCGCTCCAGATCGCGCTCGATCATGGGCGCGAAGACACCCATGTCAGCCAGGACGTGCAGTGCCGTCTCCAGCATGCCATCCAGCGCGAAGAAGGCGTCGGGCAGGCAGACGCGGCGCACCACGCTGCAGGACACGTCGCCCTCGAACCACTGATCGCCGGTCAGGCCGGCCGCCATGTGCGCGTACCCGCCCAGGACCACCTGCAGCCCGTTGATCCGCTCGGTGCTGCGCGTGTTCATCTTGTGCGGCATGGCGGAGGACCCCACCTGTCCGGGCGCGAAACCTTCGGTGACCATCTCGGTCCCCGCCATCAGCCGGATGGTGCGCGCCAGATTGGCCACGCCCGACCCCAGCTGGAGCAGGACAGCGATCACGCCGAAGTCCAGGCTGCGCGGGTAGACCTGCCCGACGGCGCCCAGTTCCGTCGCGAAGCCCAGGCGCTCGCGCACCAGCCGCTGCAGCTCCGCCAGCCGCTGGGGGTCGCCGCCGAGCAGATCGAGCTGGTCCTGGCCGGTGCCCACCGCGCCCTTGAGGCCCCGCAGGGGGTAGCGCTCCAGCAGCTCCACCAGAGCGGCAAAGGCCGCCAGCATCTCCTCGCCGAACATGGCCAGACGCTTGCCCAGCGTGGTCGGCTGCGCCGCAGCGTAGTGCGTGCGCGCTACCAGCGTCAGGCCGCTCCATGCCTCGACCCGCGCCGCCAGGGCGACGAGCACGGCCACGTACTTGTCGCGCACGAGCTCCAGCGAGCGTCGGATCTGGCACTGCTCGACGTTGTCCGTCAGATCGCGGCTGGTCATCCCCTTGTGGATGTGCTCGTGGCCCGCCAGCGCGCAGAACTCCTCGATGCGCGCCTTGACGTCGTGGCGCAGCACCAGTTCGCGGGCAGCGATCGACTCCAGGTCCACGTCGTCCCGCACCCGCTGGTATGCCTCGATGGCCTCGGCGGGGATCGGGACGCCCAGCTGGCGCTGGGCCTCCATGACCGCGATCCACAGATCGCGTTCGAGCACGATGCGGCCTCGCTCCGACCAGATGTCGCGCATCGCGGCACTGGCATAGCGCTGGGCCAGGACATCGGGTATGGCGGCCGCCATGGCACAGCCTCGTCGCGCTTGCGGGGAATGAGCAGCGGCGGGCAGGCCCGCCGTCCAGTTCGGCGCAAGACGATAAGGCAACGGCCGGCGATGCGCCACACAGGGGCGAGCGAGACCGGGCGGCGGCTGGGCGTCCCCGAGCGTCACCGGGCGGCCGAGCCCATGCCCGAGCCCCGCCCGTGACCATTGCGGGCAGTGCGCCGCAGGGTATCTTGGCAGGCGGCCGGCCGGGCCAGCCTGCGCCGCCGTCGGTGCCGGCCGGCGCCCAGCCACGCCCGACACACAGATCCGCACGGGAGACGACATGGCAGACACGGCGCAAGGGACAGGCCGGATCGAGTGCAGGCCCGCAGACGGGGGTTGGCGGTTGACGCTCGAGCGCGACGGCAGCGCCATCTCCTGGTGCAGCGTGGTGACGCGCACCATGCGTTTCGGCTGCAGCCGGTTGCTGGTGGGAGGCATCGGTGGCGTCGGCACCCGGCCGGACGAGCGCCGCCGGGGTCACGCCCGCCGGGTGCTCGCCGCGGCGATCGAGCTGATGACCAGGGAGGGCTTCGACCTGTCGTTCCTGCATGGCATCCAGGACTTTTACGGGAAGTTCGGGTATGTGACCTGCATGCCCGAGTACGAGCTGTCCATGAACACCCGTGACGCCGAGCGGGTGGAGGCGGGCGCGCGGATGCGGCGCCTGCGCGCCGGCGACCTGCCGCGCATCGTGGAGCTGTACGAACGGGACAACGCTCTTCGCGTGGGCAGCGCCGTGCGGACGCTGGACCGCTGGCATGGCTTCAGGGTCGGCACATGGTGGACGATCCGCGCCGCGGTCCAGGTGGTCCTCGACAGCAGCGGCGAGGTTGCCGGCTATGTGGCGTACGACGACACGGAGGACGCCTGTCGCGCCTCGGAGGTCGGCGGCCGAGGCGAGCAGGTCTTCGCCGCCATACTCGGCTTCCTCGCGCGCCGTGCCGTCCGCCTGCGGCGCGAGCGCCTCGAGCTGCACCTGCCCGATGACCATCCGTTCGCGGTGTACGCCCGGCAGTATGGCCTGCGGTCGCACACGCTGTATCCACGCGCCGAGAAGGGCATGGGCCGGATCATCGACCTGCATCGGTGCATGCAGCACCTGTGCCCCGAGCTGACCCGACGCTGGCCTGCGCACCGGCGCGCGGAGGTGCTGGCGCTGCGCACTCCCCTCGGCAGCGGCTGGCTGGCATGGAAGGGCGACCGGGCGGTCTGGGAGAGCGGCCGGCGTGCGGGGGCGATAGCCCTGGAGCAACAGACGCTGACCCAGCTCATCTTCGGCTACGTGCGGCCCTCGGACCTGGCCATCTGGGGCCGCCTCCGGGTCTCCGCTCCGCGCCAGGAACTGCTCGACGCGCTCTTCCCGATGCAGCTGGCGCAGCTATGGTGGGCCGATCGCTTCTGAGCGACCGGCGAGCTTTGCCCCTCGCTGGCGCGGCGCGCGCGCCCGCGAGCTCTGCCGGCCGCTGGGTTCGCTCCAGGCCAGCGCGTCGCGGGCGGCGGCGGCACAGGCGCGTCAGCGACGAGTCAGGAACAGGCTCAGGGCCGGGACATAGGTGACGACGACCAGGACGAGGAGTAGCAGGCCGAGGAAGGGCACCGAAGCTCGGTAGAGCCGCAGGACCGGCTTGCCGAACCGCATGCTGGCGATGAAGAGGTTGAGCCCCACGGGAGGCGTCGAGTAGCCGATCTCCAGGTTCGTCAGGAAGATGATCCCGAGGTGGATGGGATCCACGCCATAGGCGGTGGCCACCGGCAGGATGAGCGGCACCACGACTATCAGCGCCGAGAACATGTCGAGCATGCAGCCCACGGCAAGCAGGAACAGGTTCAGGAGCAGCAGGAACGCCAGGCGGTCGGTGACCCGCTCCCGCACGAACCCGAGCAGGCGCGCAGGCACCTCGGCATCGACCAGGTAGCTCGTGTAGGCCAGCGAGGCTGCCAGCAGGATCAGGATGCTGCCCACGAGCACCATGCAGCTGCGGGCGATCGCCGGCAGACGGCCCAGGGGAATCTCGCGGCGGACGCCCGCCTCGACGACCAGCACGTAGAGCACGCTCAGCGCCGCCGCCTCGCTCACGGCGACCACTCCGGCGACGATGCCGAGCACGATGGTCGGGGGCAGCAGCAGCTCCCAGGCGCTCTCGCGCACGAGCTGCAGCACCGCGGCGCGGGTGAAAGCCGGGCCGGCAGCAGCGGTCCCCGGCCCGAGCCGGCGCCCGTGCCGGTAGCAGTAGGCAGCCAGGACCAGCAGGACCAGCACTCCCGGAGCGATGCCCGCGACGAAGAGCTGGTCGATCGACACCCCGGCGATCACCCCGTACAGGATCAGCGGCATGCTGGGCGGGAACAGCAGCCCCACGCTGCCGCCCGTTGTCAGCAGGCCGAGGCTGAACTGCTCCGAGTAGCCGCGCTGCACGAGCGCCGGGTACAGAATACCGCCGAGAGCGACGATCGTCATGCCTGACGCGCCGGTGAGCGCCGTCAACACCGCGCAGATCAGCACCGCCACGATGGCCAGGCCTCCCGGCAGCCAGCCGAGCACCAGCTGCGAGACGCGCACCAGCCGATCCGCCGCCCTGCTTTCGGCCAGCAGGAACCCGGCCAGCGCGAACAGCGGGATGGCGGCCAGCGCCGGGCTGTCGGCGATGCGGTACATCTCGATGAAGATGACGGTGAGGTCGACGCGGGCGACGGCGAAGTGGAGAATGGCGAGAACGGCGATGACGACGAACAGCGGCGTGCCGATCAGCGCGAGCAGAGCGCCCAGAGCAGTGATCATCGCGCTCGTCGCCGGCCGTCTAGCCGCGCCACGAACGGAGACCGTGCGCGAGGTAGTGAACGGCCATGCCCGCGAAGGCCAGCGGGAAGATCAGCTGAACCTGCCAGCTGGCAAGGCCCAGCAGTGCCGGTCCGCCGTGCAGGTACTCGTCGCGGACGAAGCGCGCGCCGATGCCGGCGAGGAGCCCGCACACGCCGCAGGCGATGAGCGCCGCCGCCCCGGCGAGCCAGCGCCGCCCGCGAGCCGGGCAGAAACGCGCGGCGACCTCCAGGCGCACGTGCTGGCCGTCGCGAGCCGCGACCTGAGCGCCCAGCAGTCCGCCCCAGAGGACCAGCACGCGCATCAGGGGCTCGGTCCACAGCAGGCCGATCCCCAGGACGTTGCGCACCACGATCTGCGCCACCGCTGCGCCGGTCAGCCCGCCCAGCACGAGCACCAGCGAGGCGCTCTGGCAGCGGCCCGCCAACCGCCCGAGCCGGCGGTACAGGCGTTGGGCACTCACGGCGTCGACACCTCGCGCTGCCGGTAGGCAGCCAGGCAGGCCTCGATCCGCGCGAACGCGGCGCGGGAGAAGGCGACATCGAGCCATTCGGGCAGGCACGTCGTCACCAGCTCGCGGAAGGCGGCCACGTCGCCGGGCGCCGGCGTGACCAGCTCCAGGCCGTGGCGCCGCATCACGGCCAGCGCCTCGGCGTTGGCCTTGCGCGCGGCGAGCGTCGCCGCGCGCAGGTGCCGCCGGCTGCTTTCCAGCAACAGCTCCTGCTGCGCGGGGGTGAGGCGCGAGAACGGCTCCTCGGCGATCACGAAGGCTCCCATGACGTAGTTGATCGGCAACTCGGTGACGTACTTGACCCTGGTGAACCACTGCATGGCAATGGCCGCCGCCGGGGGAGCGTAGACGACGTCGACCATGCCGCTCTGCAGGCCCAGCAGCACGTCGGGAACCGCCAGTGGCACCGAGACCACGCCTGCCCGGCTGAACAGGACCCCGGTGAGCGGATCCTGGCTCGGTCTCCACACCTTCCTGCCCGCGATGTCCGCGACGCGAGCCACCGGCACCTGCGACAGCAGGTGCACGTAGCCGATGTCCGTCCAGCCCAGCAGGACGTAGCCACGGGCGCGCAGACCCGCCGTCCAGAACCCGTCCATCTCGGCCAGGACATGGTCGATCTCGTCGTAGTCCTCGAACAGGAACGGCACCGACAGCGCCAGCAGATCCGGGTAGACGGCGCCGATCCCCTGCGTGGCCAGGCCTGCCGCCTGCAGCTGCCCGACGCGCAGTTTGCGGAGAACGACCGAATCGTCGCCCTGCACCCCGCCTGGGTACACCTTCAGCCTCACCGCGCCGTCCGTCTGCTCGCGCAGCTCCCGGTCGATATCCCCGCACCGCGCGCACCCACTCGCCGCCCTCCGGCGCCATGGAGGCGACCTTGAGCACCACGGTGGGCGGCCCACTCGAGGCCCGAGCGGCGGGCGCCAGCACCGCGGCGACGGCGGCCAGCGCCGCCATCAAGGAACCTGCCAGGCGACTAGAAGAACTCATCGGTCTGCTCCAGAAGCCATCTGGCCTGCCGCTGCGCAGCCACGTTCTGCAGAGTCAGCTCGGACCCGGTATCGATGCGCGCGGCTACCACCTCCTGCAGCAAGGCGACGTAGAGCTCTCTGTCGAAAACCTGGCGGGCGTAGTAGCGCGCCAGGAACACGCCCGCCATCAAGCTGCGGCCGCCGCTGAGGGCGGCGGCACGCTCGAAGTGCTGCCGCGCCACCTCGGGCTGGCCGCCCAGCGCCGCCGGCAGCGCGCCCTTGCACAGCCCGAGGAACAGGTGCGCGCCGCCGTGCATGTAGGTCTCGTCCTGCCGCGCCACCCATTCCATCAGGAACTCGGCCTTGGGGAGCTCGGCCAGGGCTGCCATCGAGTCGGTGTGGACGCTGATCCAGGCGCCCCAGCCGGCCGCGGCAGCGAACGCCGCCGGCAGGTCGCGGCGGGACAGCTTGGCCTCGATGCGCACGAACTCGCCCAGCGGTCGGTCCAGAAGCGCTCCCACATCGCGGCGCGCCGCCAGGGCCGCCAGCCCGTGCTGCTTCGCGTGCGCATAGGCCAGCGCTGTGCGGTCCGGCGCCTCCTGTTCCAGCAGCGAGCCGTAGACCAGGTAGAGCTGCGCTGCAGTCGCGTGCAGGCTGGCGTTCTCCGGATCGCCGGCCAGCAGGCCCTCCACCATCAGCAGGCAGGCGGGCGTCGCTTCGGCAACCAGGTCCAGGTCATCGTGGCGGGCGGCAGCGGCCGTCAGGTCGCGGATGTACGCACCGGCCATCGCCATGCGCAGGCGCGGTGCGCAGCCCGCTGCGCCGGCCACCGCCACCAGCCCCACGGAAGCGGCCAGCACGACGCGCCAGCGGGCTGCTCGGAACCCGATCACCGTACCTGCCGCCGCGAGGCGCGGCGCCTGGAGCGGGGCGCGCTGGGGCGGCTCTCACGCATCCTGGACGAGCCGCTGGCCATCGAAGACCAGCCTGCCGTTGCGGTCCAGAATGCGGCCGTCCTCGGTGAACTCGTACTTCATCGACTGACCCAGGGTGAGATGCTTCCTCACCTCGGCGATGTCGCCGTACTTGAGGATCAGCTTCTCGATGGGCCCCTCGAACTCGGTCTGCTTCCACTTCGGCCGCGCCTTGTCCCGCTGCCGCCGTTGCTCTGCGGTCATGATCGGCAGTCGCTCGGCAGCGGGCCCGACCCGGCCAGCCATGGCCTGCTGGCGGCGATACTTCTCGTGGCGCTTCTCGGACTCCGACAGCAACTCGTCAGGAAGATCACCCAGAGAGGGCGAGGCCCCGGTCTGAGTCCCGCTCCCGGCGGCCTGTCGGCGATGCGCCTCCTGGATGTCCCGCGCGAGTTGCTGCTGGCGTTCGTCTTCGAGGTGCGAGTCGGTTCCGAGTCTGCGGAGCACGGAACGGGTCGAGCTGTTCATATGGGGGGAGCTCTCCAGCCAGGCAGCAGTCGTAGCCGGTGGTAGCGGGGCATGGCGCTGCGCACCGGCGACACGCAGCGCCGCCGGCAGCAGAATATAGAGCGGGGCGCAGCGATGGCAAAGCACCGGACGAATCCTTATCTTTCGCACGCTCGTCACGCCTGCCGCCAGCGGGCGGATGCCCGTCCTGCCGGCGCCCACCCACGCCGGTGTGGCTGTCCGCACGCCACCGACGATCGCGTCTGGCACGAACTCCGTCGCACGGGTGGTGTCGGGCCGCACGACGGCCCGCCGCGGGGCGGGACGGTTGTCGCTCACCTCAACTGCTGCCCACGGGACTGCCGACCAATGGGATTCCTGTCGCGTTTCTTCTCCAACGACATCGGCATCGATCTGGGGACCGCCAACACGCTCATCTACGTGAAGGGCGAGGGGATCGTCCTCAACGAGCCGTCGATCGTCGCTCGCCAGAAGGCCTCTCAGAAGGTCATCGCCGTCGGCCGCGAGGCCAAGGAGATGATGGGCCGAGAGAACACGGACATCGAGACGATCCGACCGCTGAAGGACGGCGTCATCGCCGATTTCGAGGTGACCGAAGAGATGATCCGCCACTTCATCCGGATCGTCCAGAAGAACAAGCTGTTCGTGCGGCCGAGGATCGTGGTGTCCGTGCCTTCGGGCAGCACCGAAGTCGAGAAGCGCGCGGTCCGCACTTCGTGCGAGCGGGTCGGCGCGCGCGAGGTGTACCTGGTCAGCGAACCGATGGCAGCGGCGATCGGCATCGGCCTGCCGGTGGAGCAGGCGGTCGGGTCGATGGTGATCGA
>CAZPXM010000011.1:0-50556 GCA_964591015.1 uncultured Gemmatimonadaceae bacterium | reverse complement strand
TCTCGGCACGCTGGCGCCGGCCAGCGTCCGCACCCGCGTTCAGGGCGACTGGCGCGGCCTTGTCCGGCGCGAGCCGAGGATCCATGTGGCGCGTGCCAGGTGGAATACCAGGGTCGCCCCGGTCCACAGGGCCACCGCCTCCAGGGCCAGCGCCACCCGGTTCGCGGCCGCGCCCAGCGTCAGCAGCACGAGGGCCACGTTGCGCCGCGCCGCCACCAGATGGAACGCCGCGTCCACGGCCGCGTAGTCGAACAGCTCGCGGCGAGCGAGGGCCGCGAAGGTCCCCGTGACGCCCTTGTCCAGCAGGAAGAAGCCCAGCAGCGCCCAGGTCACCCAGGCCAGCGGCTGCCCGGACGCCAGTTGCCCGCCGGTCAGACGGTAGCCGGTGGCCAGATACCAGCACCCGAGGCCGGGCATCGCCGTCAGGTGCTCGATCGCCCCCATGGTGTCGCTGAAATGGAGGCGCAGCCGTGCCAGCTTGCCGTCCACGGAATCCAGGATGACCCCGACCCAGGCCGCGAGCGCCCCCAGGCCGAAACGCCCCGCCGCGAACAGCGGCACCGCGGCCCAGATCCCCAGGATGGACAGGACCGTGAACAGGTTCGGCGGTAGCGCGGTGTCGCTCAGGCGGCGGGTCAGCCAGCGGACGAGACGGTAGTACCCGTACAGCGCCACCGCGTCGATGACGCCCTTGAAGCTGCGGCGGTACAGCAGATGGTCGAGCTGATCCAGAGAGCCGGCGGCCGGCACGCGCGCCATCACCGGCGGCAGACGCAGACGCAACGCGCGCACGTACGGGTCCAGGGCGTCCACCGGCAGACAGGCAACCCCCGCCCGCCGCACCGTGGCTGCATCGACACACAGCCGGCCGTCGCGCACCAGGGCGGCAAACTGGCGCGGCTGCAGCCGCGCAGCCACCAGCCCGGCTGGACCGCACACCGCCGCGCTGGCGTCGCCGGCGAGCAGGCGGTCCAGCACCCGGTCGTCGTAGACCGCCGCCCCCACGAGCACGAGCAGGCACGCTCGCTCGTCGGCCCCCTCGGGCGCCTCCGTCTCCACCTGCCCGTCCGCCACGAAGTCGTGACCGAAGGAGTAGAGCCGGAACAAGTCTGCCCGGAAAGCGCGCACTGCGGGGAGCGAGGCGGCCGACACGCAGATCCGGAAACGCGCCACGCCCCGCAAGCACAGCTGGCGGATCTGGCGCTCGACGACGGTCATGCCCCACAGCCGCCGGCCACTGGCCGGATCCGTGGCATCGATCCAGGCCGTCAGACCCGCGGCTTGGTCGGCAGGCATCGGGGGTGCTCCCGGGCGGTGGTCAGGAGGCCGGGAGAAGAGGCGCCACCTCGCTGGCGACGCGCTCGTAGTCGGCCAGCGAATCGATCTCTCCCCACGGCAACCCGCCCACCTCCACGGCGAACAGCTCGCCGGCGGCGATGAGGGGCCCGTAGGCCGAGGTCGGGAAGACATCGCGCCGCGCCGCCGCCACCAGCCGAGCGACCTCGTCGCGGACGGCACGCGCCCCGGCGGCGCTGAAGCGCACCACCTGCACGCTCTGCGCCCGCGCCTCAGCGACCGGCAACTGCTTGCTGATGGCCCGGATCCGCTGGTCGGGGCCGTAGGCCACATTCATCTCGCCGAAGACCAGCGCGGCTCGCTCGTCCACCGCCACGGCGTTCGCTACCGGCGCGGCCCGCAGCCTGCCCAGGACACCGGGGTGGAACACGATGTCGCAGTTCAGCAGGAAGAGGTCGGCATCCATCGCCGGCGCGGCCAGATGGAGCGAGTAGATGCTGTTCGTCGTGGCATAGTCCGGGTTCTCGACATAGCGCACGCCAGCGCCCAGATGATCGCGGATCTGCTGCTGCGCGTATCCCACGACCATGACCACGTCGTCGACTCCGGCAGTCCGCAGCGCTGCCAGCTGATGGTCGATCAGGGGCCTCGTGCCGACCGGCACCAGGCACTTCGGGCGGGAGTTGGTCAGCGGACTGAGCCGCGTGCCCACACCGGCTGCCAGAATGATCGCGCGCATGGTCCAGTCGTCGAGAACGTGCGGGACGGCCGCACCGAACCCGGTTCCGCCGCGCCGGACCCGCCTGGTGTCGCCGTCAGCGGCCAACCCACGGCGTGGCCGAAGCCTGGCCGATGGGAACCGCGGCTTGGCGGGCGCGGCGCCGATCCCAGGCGACAGCGCCGACCCGCGACAGTGGATCGCACCGCCGGAGCTCCGCGCTGCTCTGGCGGCAGAGCCTGCGGGAGGACGGCCAGCAAGCTAAACGCCGGAACGCCCCAACGTCAAGGAGCCAGGCGGCGGCGACCGTCCTGCGGACGGCGCGAACCCGCCCCTGCCGATCCGGCCGATCGCGTTGACGCCCAGCCCCAACACATCTATTATTGTCCACGCCTATTTGGGCGCTGGCGGGGCTTGCAGCCCAGGGCGTCCCGAGGGCCACGTCGGCGGTACAGCTACCGGGCGCCGGAGGCCCCGCAGGCCAGCGGACGAGCAGCCGGTCCACGCTTGAGCCATCCCTCCCCGTCAGGCGCGACTAGCTTCGTCACCGCGGGCGGCGGCCTGGCAGCAGGCAACGCCGCACGGCGAGCTGGAACAGCGCGTCCGGCTGACGCCCAGAAGTGACGGGCCGCAGGCAGAACGGTGTTCAGCTGTTGGCAGGCGGCGCTCCGCCGGGGAGCGGCGCGGACCGATGAAAGCACTGGTACTGGCTGCCGGCTGCGGCCGGCGGCTGTGGCCGTTGACAGCATCCACACCCAAGTGCCTCCTCCGCCTCGACGGCGCCACGATCCTGGGTCACCAGATGCGCTGTCTGAGACGCGCCGGAGTGAGCTGGATGGTCATCGTCTGCGGGCATGGCGCGCGGAGCATCCGGCGGCATCTGGCCCAGGACACTGCGGGCATGGTCGTGCAGGTCGTGTACAACCCGTTCTACGCGATCGCCGACAATCTGGTCTCCCTGTGGATCGCCCGTGCGGAGTTCGACGACGACCTGATGCTGCTCAACGGCGATGCAGTCCTGCACCCGCGCGCCTACGAGATGCTGGCGAGCGACGCGTCCGCCTGCTCGCTGCTGCTGGCCAGGAAGCAGCACCTGGCGGCCGATGACATGAAGGTGTGCCTGGAGGGCGCCGCCCTGAAGGCCATCGGCAAGGACCTGGCTCCGGCGCACACCGACGGCGTGGCGATCGGCGCGACGCGCTTCCGTGGGCCGGCAGTGGCAGAGCTGCGGCAGGAGCTGGACCGGATCGTCCACGAAGCCGGCAGCCTCGGCCAGCATTTCCCGCTCGTGGTCCAGCGGATGGTCGAGCGAGGCCGGCACGTGCATGCGCTGGATATGGGCGACCTGCCGTGGGCTGACGTCGATACCCCGGCCGACCTGGAGGATGTTCGTACTCGGTTCGGGGTCTTCCTGGAAGGGGCAGACCCCACACCCGAACCCCCCGGGACCTGATGCGGTACGGCATGCTGTTGTTCGCCGACTCGGCGGCAGGCAGCCGGGCGTGCGCCCGGCGCGTGGCCGGCCTGACGCTGCTGGATCGTGGGGTGCGCACGCTGGTCCGCGCCGGCATCGAGCGCGTGACGGTGGTCGTGCCCCGCGATGCCCGCGTGACGCTGCCCCGCCACACCCGCCGGCTGTCGGCCCGGATCGACGTCACCAGGTGGGAAGACGTCGGCCGCGTGGACGTGCCGGCGGACGAGCGCGTGCTGGTGGTGCTCGGCGAGTACGTCCACCACCACCGCTCGCTGGCGGCGTTCCGACGCGCCGCCGCCGCGGCCGACGCCGACGTCGTGGCGCTGGCGGCGCCCCGGACAGACGGCGCCAGCGGCGCGCAGCCTCTGCGGCTGCGGGCCGGGCGCGAGAGCGGGCCGGCCCGCGACGCGGACGCCGAGTGGCTCAGCGTCGGCGTCTTCTGCGTGGCGGGCCGACTGCTGCGCGCGGACCGTCTCCGCCCGGCCGGCACCGACTTCCAGGGCTTCCTGTCCAGCCAGCTGGGCGATGGTCAGACGCGGATCGAGCCGGCGGATCCCGCCCTGTGGCGGGTGGCCGCCGACCGCCGCGGCGCCCGGGCAGCCAAGGCCATGCTCTTCGGGCAGGTCACCAAACCCACCAGCGGCTTCGTGTCGCGACACATCAACGCCCGGATCTCCATACCCATCAGCAAGCTGCTGGTGGAGACTGGCATGAGCCCGCACGCGATCACCGTCGTCTTCGTGCTCACCACCGGCCTGGCCGCCGCCATCCTGGTGTCGCGGCCCGCGCCCTACTGGCGCCTGGCCACGGCGGCGCTGCTGTGGCAGCTCGCTGCGATCCTCGACCGCTGCGACGGCGAGGTGGCGCGCGTGAAGCTGTGCGAGTCGGCCTTCGGCGCCTGGTTCGATACCGTCACCGACAACATCTCCTACCTGGGCGCCTACAGCGGCCTGGTGCTGGGCGTCCATCGCCTCCACCCCACCTCGCCGCTGCCGCTGCTCCTCGGCGCCACGGCCGTCATCGCCCTGCTCGTCACCCTGGCCATCATGTACACATACGCCCGCCGCACGGGCAGCGGCAGCCTGCAGCACTATCTGCGCGACCTGAGCCACAACGTTCCGGACGAAGAGAAGACCGTGGTGCAGTGGGTCATGCAGCACTATGGGTTCATGGCCAAGCGCGATTTCTTCTCCTTCGTCCTGGCCTTGGTGTTGCTCTCGGGGAAGCTGGAGGCGGTGTACGGCCTGACGCTCGTCCTGCTGTACAGCGCGGCCGCTGCCGTGCTCGTCTCGCAACGGACCATGCTGCGGAGCGCCACGGCCAGCGCCGGCCGGGCGGCAGTGCCTGCCGGCGGCAGAACTGCCGCGGAGGATTCCCGGTGATGCGGCTCCTCAGAGCCATGCTGCCCGCGTTCGGGCTGCTGCTGCTCGGCTACCTGATCGGCCGCCTGGGGCCGGGAGCGATCTGGCACAGCCTGATCGACCTGCGCTGGCGGTTCGCCCTGGTGCTCGCCATCGCCTGCGGCTGGCACATCAGCAACACGATCGCCTGGGCCTGCGCCTTTCCCCCCGACGCCTTCCGTCCGCGCCTGCGCCACCTGTTCATGGCCAAGCTGGCCGGCGAGGCGGTGAGCCAGGTGACGCCGCTGGCCAACCTGGGCGGCGAGCCGCTCAAGGCGTACCTGCTCCGCGGCGAGTCGCCGACCTCGCGCGGCCTGGCTTCCGTGGTGATCAACAAGATGGCCCAGGTGATCACCGGGGTGCTGTTCACCAGCGTCGGCCTGGCGCTGGTCGTGTTCCAGTGGCCGCTGCCGCAGGACATCCCGATCACCGTGCAGACGGGGCTCTGGGCGCTGCTGGGCTGTGCGCTGCTGCTGTTGCTGTTCGTGTGGCGGCAGCAGGGGCAGCTGTTCTCGTCGCTGCTGCGGGTGCTCTGCCACCTCGGCCTGCGGCCCGAGGATCTGGAACAGCGGCAGGCGCGCGCCAGCCGCATCGACCGCAGCATCGCCGGGTTCTACCAGCGCCACTGGCTGCGCTTCGGGCTGGTGATGTTCTTCCACGCGATCGGCTGGCTGCTGGGCGCCGTCGAGACGCTGGTCATCCTCGAGGGACTGGGAGCCGACGTCACCTTCACAGTGGCGTTCCTCGTCACCGCCCTCTCGGTGATCATCAACGGGGTCTTCTTCCTCATGCCGTCCAATATCGGCGTCATGGAGGGCGGACAGGTCTTCCTGCTCACCACGCTGGGGCTCGATCCGGCCATGGGCCTGGCCATGGGCATCGTCAAGCGCATGCGCAAGGTGTTCTGGATCACGGTCGGCTGGCTCTTCCTCCACCGGCTCGGTCACACCGCCCTCACCGCCAGCACCGCGGCCGAAGCCGCCGCTGCGTACCCGGCCGTCCAGACGCGGGAGGCCCCACCCGCGGCAGGGCAGCGCTGACATGGCCACCGCATTCGCTGGTGCAGCGCTGCTGGTCCTGCTCGTCCGGGCGCCGCTCCTGGCTGCCGAGACCGACGTCTACACGCTCGAGCAGCTCATCGACTGCGCCTGGCGCCGCCACACCGATGTCGCCGAGGACGAGTGGCGGCTCGCCGAGAGCCGCGCGCAGCTGCGCCAGGCGCGCGCGGCCTACCTCCTGCCACGGCTGCGCCTGGAGAGCGAGAGCGGACTGGTCCCGGACGCCGAAGGAGACATCTTCAACCCGCCCACGGACACGACGGGGATGCGGGCGCTGGGACCGTTCACGCGGCTGCAGCTGGAGTTCGCGCAGCCGCTGTTCACGTTCGGGCAGCTCAGCCACAATCGGCGGGCCGCGGCCGCCGCGGTCGAGGCCGAGCGGGCCAGGCTCGCCGGCACCCGGCTGGAGCTGGCTCGCCAGGTCAAGCGCCGGTACTGGGCGGTGCTGCTGGCGCAGGAGCTGCAGGCACTGATCGAGCGCGTGCAAGGCATCATCGACGACCGCCTGGCAGCGGTGGACGAGGAGCGCGTGTTGTCGCTGGCCGATCTGTACAAGCTCCGGCTGGCCCTGCTCGAGCTGGATGCGCAGCGCGACGAGGTCGCCCGCAAGCTCGAACTGGCTCGCGCCGCGCTGGCCTGGCAGGCGGGGCTGTCGGGCGCCGACACGCTGCGCCTGGCGGCTGACCATCTCGAACCGGTGGACGTGACCGTGCCGCCGCTTCCGGAGCTGGTCGAGCGCGCGCTGGCCAGCCGCCCCGACTGGCGCCAGCTCCAGGCCGGGCTGGCGGCGCGGCAGGAGCAGCGCGAGGCAGCGCGCAGCGCGTACCTGCCCCAGATCTACCTGGCCGGCGGTCTGCGCTACGCGGTGGCTCCTGGACGCACGGACCAGCACAATCCGTTCATCGTGGACAATTTCAACTACCTGAATGGCGGGGTGTTCCTCGGCCTGCGCCAGTCGTTCGAGTGGGGGCTCCTGGGGGCGGAACTGGACAAGGCCCGGGCTCGGTACGAAGGCCTCCGGGCCAAGGAGTCGGGCGCGGCCGCGGCCATCGCGCTGGATGTCCAGCGGGCCTGCACCGACTACCACAGCGCCCGCGCGCAGCTGGAGTCCCGGGAGCGAGCCCGGCAGCTCGGGCGTCAGTGGCTGCAGGAAGCGGAGGACGAGTACGACTTCGACCACAGCACGCTGGACGATCTGGTGGATGCTTTCAAGACCTACGCGGGTCTCGAACGGGAGTACCAGCAGGCCGTGCACGATCACAACGTCGCCGTCGCGGACCTCGAACGGACCGTGGGCGCGCTCATGCTGAAGGCAGAGCCATGAGATGGCGCAGTCGTGCCCTGGGAGCAGGCCTGGTGTTGGCCTCACTGCTGGTGGTGGACCGGCACGGGGGGACGGCAGCGCCGCCCGACCCCGACGCGGAGTGGCGGGATGCTGCGGCCGCGTTCACGGCATCGCTGGCCCAGCCGGATTCGGCGCGCGCCGCCGGCTGGCGGGCGCTGCTGGCCGAGCGGGTCGATCTGGCGCGGCTCACGGAGAGCATCTGCGGCGACGCGGTCCGCCGCTCGCTGGAAGCGTACGAGAAGGCGCTCCCCCGCCGCGACGTGCAGCGGCTGGCAGATCGGCACCTGCTGCGCCTTTCGCGCGCCGTCGCGCAACGCCTCCTCGCCGACCTGGCCGAGGCCGTGGCCGCCGGCCAGGTGCGCGGCGTGGAGATCGGCCCCGTGCGGCTCCATGGGCAGCGGGGCACCGCCGACCTGCTCCTCCACACGCCCGATGGGCCCCTCGCGGGGCAGATGGAGCTGGTGGAGGGCGCCGGCACGGGCTGGAAGCTGACCGACCTGGCACTCGGCGGTCGCAGACTGCGGGACCGCTACCGGGAAGCGATCGCGCCGGCCGCCGCCAAGTCGCTGTCACCGCCGGCCCTGGAGGCCCTGCTGCTGCGGCGGCCCTACGTGATCCTCGACGACTTTGCCGATACGGATCCCGGGCAGCTTCCCCTGGACTGGGGCACGTGGCGCGACAAGGACCGCGGCAAGCCGGTGCCCTACCGGGTGGCGGCGGAGGGCCGCGAGCACTATCTGGCGGCGCGCGACAGCGGCTTCTCGGTGATCCTGGGCAAGTTCTGCCACTGGGATGCCCGCGAATACCCGATCATGACGTGGTGCTGGCGCGCCCATGCCCTGCCCGCAGGCGGGGACGAGAGCCGCGACGACAGCAACGACAGCGCCGCGGGCGTGTACGTCATCTTCTCCCAGAACTGGTTGGGCGTTCCCAAGCAGCTCAAGTACGTGTGGAGCACGACGGTTCCCGAGGGCACGGTGGGCCGGCGCAACCTGGTATTCCGTCCGTGGTTCTTCGTGCTGGAGAGCGGCGAACGGAACCTGGGACGCTGGGTCTTCGAGCAGGTGGACCTGGCGGCGCACCACGAGTCGAAGCTGGGGGGGCGGCTGCCGGACCGCACCATCGGCCTGGGCCTGCTCACGGACGCCAACTCGACGGGCACGCGGGCCGCGGCCGATTACGCCGATCTGCGCGTCTGGACGCGCGCCGCCCAGCAGCAAGGACAGATCGAGGACTACTGCGCATGCCGCAACCAGGGCCTGGAACCCCCACGCCACGACCCGCACCGCCAGGAGAGCACGAGAAGATGACGGGACACCGTTCGCTGCTGACCGCCTTGCTGGCCGCCGCCGCGATCGTCTGGCTGCCGCACCCGGGCGCCGAGGCCGCGGCGGCCGCGCGCCCTGGCCCCATCGAGTTCCTCAAGGCCAACGATGCGCGCGCCAAGGCCCTGCTGGCCGGCGCACCGGGTGACTCGCTGCCGGCCGCCCTGCGGGACAGCCTGAAGCGCGAGATCAACCGGGCGTTCGACTTCGAGACGCTCAGCCGCCTGGCGCTCGGCGACCACTGGGCGGCGCGCACGCCGGCCGAACGCGCGCACTTCGTCGCCACGTTCAGCGCGATCATCCAGGAACAGAACTTCGACAGCTTCGTGCGCTACTACCGGGAAGGGCAGATCGCCTACCAGCGCGAGACGGTCAACGGCGACACGGCCCGCGTGGTCGCGGTGGTGCCTCTCAGGCGCGAGCAGATCGAGATCGAGTACGCGCTGCACGTCGCCGGGGATGCCTGGCAGGTGTTCGACCTCGTCGTCGACGGGGTCAGCACCGCCGAAGGCAACCGCCGGCGCTATGCCCGCTACCTGGAGAAGAACCCCTACGACCAGCTCATCGCCCAACTGGACAAGCAGCTTGCCAGGTTGCGCGAGGGCCTTCCCTGAGATCCGGCATGCGCATCGGCTACCAGGTCCTCGTTCGTTTCATCTACCGCCGCCACGCCACCATCATCGCGGTGGCGCTGGCGCTTGCCGTCGTCTCGGGGTTCTTCGCGCTCAGGCTGGCCGACAACATCAAGACCGACTTCGCGGACCTGCTTCCCGACGACTATGTGAGCGTGAGGGAGCTGCGGCGGATCAAGGCGCGCGCCGGGGGCATCGGCCCGCTCATGGTGGTCATCACGGGCGACGATCTCGACCGGTGCATCGCCTTCATGGAGGTGCTGGCCGACTCGGTGGAGCAGAACCCCCTGGTGACGGCCGTCACGCGCTACAGCTACCGCGATTTCCTGGACGGCAACCGCCTGCTGTACATGGACCAAGACGACGTCGAGCTGATCCGCCAGCGCCTCGAAAGCCACATCGAGCAGCGCAAGCTGGAGCGGTCGCCGCTGTACTTCGCCCTCGACGACGAGGAACCCGCCGAACTCGATCTCTCCGACATCGAGGCGCGCTACAAGAGGCTGCAGCACGGTGAAGAGCTCAACGGCGACGCACCGGCCGCCGCCCGCAAGTACTACCTGACGCAGGAGCGCAACGGCGTCATCCTGCGGCTGTATCCGTCCGGCGTCATCACCGACGTCAGGTTCTCGCAGCAGCTGCTGCAGAGCCTCGACCGGACCATCGCGCAGCTCGATCCGCGCTCGTTCGACCCCAGCATCGAGTGGGCCTACCGGGGCGCCTTCACCAACAGCGCCGGCCAGATGCGGATCATCGTGGACGACCTGATGTCGACCGCGGCGCTGAGCGTGATCGGCGTGCTGCTGCTCATCTCGCTGCACTTCCGCCAGCTGCTGGGTGCCGTGCTCGTGGCCGTCCCGCTGGTCATGGGTCTCTCGTGCGCCTTTGGACTGACCTACGCGGTCATCGGCAGCCTGAACATGATCACGGTGGGGCTGTTCGCCATCCTGTTCGGGCTGGGCATCGACTTCGGCATCCACACGCTGTCGCGGTACAGCGAGGCACGCCGGCGCGGGCTGCCGGTGGAAGGCGCCCTTGCGGAGACCGTCGTGCAGACGGGCAGTGCCCAGACCACGTCGGCGGTTACCACCTCCCTGGCGTTCTACTCGCTGTTGATCACCGACTTCCGCGGTTTCTCGGAAGTCGGCTTCATCGTCGGCACCGGCATCCTGTTCTCGCTGGCGGCCATGCTGATCGTGTGCCCCGCCTTCATCGTCCTGGCGGAACGCTGGCGGCTGCTCCGCTGGCGCGAGAGCGCGGTACCCCAGCACCTGGTCAGGAAGGGCGCCTATCCGTGGCCGTGGGCCACGCTCGCCATCGGGGCAGGGATGGTGGCGTACTCGCTGTGGCACGCCCGGGACATCGAGTTCGAGTACGACTTCAGCAAGCTCAAGCCGCCCATCGAGGCCGAGGAGAGCAGTCGGGGCTCGCTGCCCGAGTCGATGAAGGAGGACCGCTCCCCGGCCATCGTGCTCACCTAGACACCCGCCGAGGCGGTGGCCGTGGTGGAGGCGGTCGAAACCAGGGCAAAGGCACTGGGCGACTCGTCCACGGTCAAGTCCGTGTACAGCGTCTCGTCATTCCTGCCCAAGCAGCAGGACGAGAAGCTGGCGACGATCGGCCGGATTCGCGCGCTGCTCGACGACGCGGCGGGCCTGATGAGCGCCGAGGAGGAGGCGCGCCTCGACTCGGTGCGGCCGTACCTGGATGTGGCGCCGGTCGGGCTGCAGGACCTGCCGCCGGACATCACCAACCGCTTCCGCAGCAAGGACGGCGAGATCCTCAACCTCGTCGTCATCAACTCGTCGGTGCCGATGCGGGACGGCCGCAACGCCATCCGCTTCGCCGACGAGATCAGCACCGTGACCACTGCGGACGGGCGGGTCTACCATGCATCCAGCTCGCACGTCATCATCGCCGAGATGCTCCGCGTCATGCTCCACGACAGCGTCCTGGCGGTGGCCCTGACGCTGGCGCTGGTCGCGCTGGTCCTCTACGCCGACCTGCGCCACCTCGGCAGCACGTTGCTGGTGCTCTCGCCGCTGCTGACCGCCCTCGTGTGCACCGTGGGCTTCATGCACCTGTTCGGGATCAAGCTCAACCTGTACAACATGATCGCCTTCCCCACCGTCATCGGCATGGGCGTGGACAACGGTGTCCACATCTTCCACCGGTACCGGGAAGAGGGGCCGGGATCGCTGCGGCTGGTGCTGCGCACCACCGGTTCGGCGCTGCTGGCGACCTCGTCGACCACGATGGTTGGCTTCGCCGGGCTGCTGCCCGCTCACCATCCGGCGCTCAAGTCCATCGGCGCCCTGTCGCTGGTGGGGCTGGGGTGCTGCTTCGTAGCTTCGGTCACGATCCTGCCAGCGCTGCTGCAGGTCCTGGAGAGACGCGCGCGGTGAGCACGCGGCCGCGTCGCGCCGCGGCCGCCATGTCCGCGAGACTACGGGCGAGCGGGCAGAGGCGCACCCAGCGAGGTGCCAGCGAGGGGTTGACGGGAGGATCGCGGCGGGTGCGGCGCACCGTGCCGCGCGAACGGATGGGAACTCAACACCTGGAGCGGGAGACGGGACTCGAACCCGCGACAGCCACGTTGGCAACGTGGGGCTCTACCAACTGAGCTACTCCCGCTCGGATGCCGTTTTTCGGGGGAGATAAGGTAGAGATGGGCTCGGACTCCGTCAAGGCAGTGCGGACGACCTTGCTGGTCGCTGCGTGCGTCCTGACCGGCTGTGGCGAGCCAGAAGCGGCCAGGCCCTCCGACGCGGCGCGCTGGCACAACAACCAGGGCGTCGTGTACATGGACCAGCACAACTACACGCGCGCCGAAGAGGAGTTCAGGGAGGCGCTCGCGCTCAGCCCGCGCTACGCCCTCGCCCACGCCAACCTGGGCATCGCGCGGTTCAGCCTGGGCCGCTACGACAGCGCCGCGGTCGCGCTGCGGCGAGCCCTCGAGCTGGACCCGGCGCTGCTGCAGGCGCACTACACCATGGGCCTGATCGCCAGCGCCCAGGGACGGGACTACGAGCGCGCCCTCGAGCACCTCGACCGGGTCGTGAGTGCGGCTCCCGAGGATCCCCACGCGCTCTATTACCGCGGCCAGGCCAAGGCCAAGCTGAACCGCAGCGAGGAAGCGATCCGCGACTTCGAGCGCGCGATCCAGCTCGATCCCTACAATGTCTCCGCCCACTACGCCCTGGCCAATCAGCACCGCCAGCTCGGCCACAAGGAGGAGTGGCGCGCCGCCCTGGCGCGCTTCAACGAGCTCACGCGGGCGGGATTCCAGGGCGTCAGCTCCTCCTACCAGGGCCAGGGTGTCTTCGCCGAGGCGGTGGCCGACATCGCCCCACCGCCGCCCGGGCTGGGCGACGGCACCGGCGAGGTGGCGTTCGCGCCGGCGCAGACCCGGGGGCTCGCGTGGGCGGGCGCCGTGGCCATGGTCGCCGCTGACCTCGACCGCGATCGGAGCGCCGAGCTGTGCTGGATAGCCGGCAACTCGCTGTTCGCCGCCTCGCCTGGCGACCCCGGCGCAGGCGGCCGGCGCACGCTCCTCGCGCGGGTGCCGCCCGGCTGCCGCGAGCTGGCCGCAGCGGACTGGGACGAGGACGGCGACACCGACCTGATCGTCGGCGGCCGCGGCGTCCACCTGGTCGCGCGCGGCCAGGCGGGCTGGTCGGTCTCCACCCTGGTGGCGTCCGCAGCCAGCCCGTTCGCCCTGGCGGACGTGGACCACGACGGCGACGCGGACCTGATCGCGCTCTGCGGACACGAGCTGAGAGTCATGGCCAACGACGGCCGGGGACGCCTGGTACCCGACACGCTCGCCACCATTCTGGCTGCCGCCGACACGATCCTCGCCCTGCAGTGCAGCGACCTGGACAACGACCGGGACACGGACATCGTCGTCCTGCTGCCCGGCGGCCTGGAGATCTTCGGCAACAGCCGGGACGGGACGTTCGCGCCGGTCGCAGCGCAGTGGGGGCTGCCGCCCGCGCCCGACTGGGTCGACATCGCCATCGAGGATCTGGACTTCGACGGCTGGATGGACCTGCTCGTGCTCCGGCGCGACGGCGCGGTGCTCGAGTTCGCCAACGAGAGAGGTCGCGCGTTCGCAGCGCGCGGCACGCTCCAGCTTCCCGCCGGCGGCTTCTCCCGCCTGCTGGCAGTGGACGTCGATCTGGACGGCGACACGGACCTCCTCGCGCAGGGCGGCTCCGGCCTCCACGTGCTGCGCCGCAGGCAGGGCCGCTACGAGCCCCTGCCCGCCGTGCTCGAGGCCGGCAGCCCGGCCGTCAGGCCGGTGGCGCTGGACTGGAACCTGGACGGGCCGCCGGACGTGCTCACTCCCGGCGCGCTGCTGCTCAACCGGACCGCTGCCGGCAGATGGCTGCGCGTGAGTCTCGAGGGACGGGGCAGCAATGGCTGCGGCCTGGGCGCGAAGGTCGAGGTCAAGACCCCCTATCGTCTGCAGAAGCGGGAGCTGGCCCAGGCCGGGCCCCTGGTGTTCGGCCTGGGGGAGGCCGACTCCGTGGAGTTCGTGCGCGTCCTGTGGCCCAGCGGCGTGCGCCAGACCGAGCTGGCCACACCCGCCGACAGCGCGCTGCTGATCACGGAAGTCGACCGCAAGGGGACGTCCTGTCCGGTCGTGTATGTCTGGGACGGACAGCAGTACCGCTTCGTCTCGGATATCAACGGCGGGGCGATCGTCGGCTACCTGGTGGGGCGCCACCAGTACAACGTGCCCGACACGGACGAGTATCTGCCGCTCGGTCCCATGGCGCCCCTGGACGGCTACTACGTCGTCCAGTTCGGCAACCATCTGGAAGAAGTGATCTTCGCCGACGCCCTGGCGCTGCTGGCGGTGGACCATCCGCCGGATGTCGAGGTGCTGCCGAACGAGCGCCTGCTGGCCGCGCCGCCGTATCCGCCGTTCGCGCTGTACGCCCTGGCGGACCTGCGCCCGGCGCGGTCCGTCGTCGACCACGCCGGCCGCGACGTGACCGCGCTGCTCGCGGCAGCGGACGACGCGTGGTACGAGGGCTTCGGGCTGACCGACATCCACGGGTACGCGACGGAGTTCGCCCTCGAAGTGGACCTCGCGCCGGTCGGCCGGGCGCCGGTTCTGGTGGCACACGGCTGGGTGGACTACGCCCACTCGACATCGAACTGGGCGGCCGCCCAGCGAGGCTGGTCGCTGTCGCCTCCCCGCCTGGAGGTGCCGGACGGCCGCGGCGGCTGGCGCACCGTATGCGCGGACATGGGAACGCCCGCCGGCCTGCCCAAGAGGATGGTGTTCGACCTGGCGCCGGTGCTGCCCCCTGGCGTGCAGCGCATCCGCATCGCGACGAACACCGCGGTGTACTGGGACCAGTTCCTCATCGGCCAGCGGCGGGACGTGCCCCTGACGGTGCACAGGCTGGCGCCAGCCATGGCGGACCTGCACTGGCGGGGCTACCCCCAGCACAGCGCCATCCGCAACACCTTCGCCTTCCGGTATCACTACGACCGCCTGGCACTCGAGGCACCCTGGGGCACGCACGCGGGCCGCTTCACGCGCCTGGGCCGCGTGGACGAGCTGGTGGCCGAGGTGGACGACCGCTACGTGATCATGCTGCACGGCGACGAGCTCACGCTGAAGTTCGCCGCCGCCGAACTGCCGCCGCCGGGACCGGGCCTGGTGCGTTCGTTCCTCCTGTTCTCCGACGGCTTCGGCAAGGACATGGACTTCCACTCGGCCCACAGCCTGACCGTGGACCCCCTGCCTTTTCATGGGATGAGCAGCTACCCGGACAGCGCCGAGGAGACCTACCCGCTCACCCCGGCCGTCCAGGAGTACCTCGAGGCGTACAACACCCGGGTCTGCAGGGGCTACTACCAGTAAGGAGAACGACGGGGCACCACTCGACCCGTCCTGCTGGCATGGACCGGTTCCAGCGTTTCGTGGCTGCCACGATCGCCTTCTTCGCGGCCTACGCCGCCATCGGCGGCCTCCTGTACCTGGTCTTCAGCGACAACCTGCCCCGGATCGAGCACTGGAGCTTCCAGCCCAAGCGAGTGACCCGCGTGCTCTCGGCCGACGGCCGGCATCTCAAGGACTTTCTCGAAGAGAACCGCGAGTTGCTCACCTACCAGGAGATCCCGCGCGCCGTCCACGACGCCCTGATCGCCGCCGAGGACCAGCGGTTCTACTCGCACTGGGGCATCGACGTGCGCCGCGTGATCGGCTCGCTGGTCGCCAACGTGCGCTCCCTGGACATCGTCGGACAGGGAGCCAGCACGCTGACGCAGCAACTGGCCAGGAACGCCTTCGCCGAGGTGGGCCAGCAGCGCTCCGCCGCCTCGGCGCGAGCCGTCCTGGCGACCTACGCGCGCAAGATCCGCGAGCAGATCACCGCCGTGCAGATCGAACGCATGTACACCAAGCAGGAAATCCTGACGATGTACCTCAACACGGTCTTCTTCGGCCACAACTGCTACGGCCTGAAGGCGGCCGCCCGGTACTACTTCGACAAGGACGTGGACCAGCTGGAGGTGGACGAGTGCGCGCTGCTGGTCGGCATCCTGCCGGCGCCCAGCACCTACAGCCCTCGTCGCGACCTCGAGGCCGCCACGCGCAAGCGCAACCAGGTGCTGGCCAGCATGGTCCAGACCGGGGCGCTGTCCGCAGCCGCGTGCCGCCAGCTGCAACGCCGGCCGGTGCGCACGCAGCGCAGCGAGCGGGGTCCCACGTACGGCCTCGCACCGTACTTCCTCGAGCACGTGCGCCAGCAACTGGAGGAGCAGTACGGGTCCGCTCTGTACCGCGACGGCCTGACGATCACGACGACCCTGGACACGCGCCTCCAGCAGATCGCCGAGAAGCACTACCGCGCCGAGCTCGAGCGCATCCAGGCCCGCGTCGACCAGTACCTGGCGCTCCAGCCCGACACGCTGCCGCGGCCCGGGTCGGGTCGGGCCCTCGTGCAGGCGGCGTTCGTGGCGATCGATCCCGGCACCGGCAGCATCCTGGCCCTGATCGGCGGCCGGGACTTCGGCGAGAGCATGTTCGACCGGGCCACGCAGGCCAGACGCCAGGCGGGCTCGGCTTTCAAGCCCTTCGTGTACACCGCGGCCATCGACAACAACCGCTTCACCGTGGACCTCGTCGCGGACAACGCCCTGTCGCTGTGGGAGAATGGCGCGCGGTGGGAGCCCGACAACTACGACCACAAGTTCCTCGGCTGGATCACGTTACGCGATGCTCTGAAGCAGTCGCGCAATGTGGCCACGATCTGGCTCACGGATCAGATCGGCCCAGGCCTCGTGCGCCGCTACGCCCGCAGCATGGGCATCACGACGCCGATCCACGCCGTGCCCTCCATCGGCATCGGCACCAGCGACGTGCGCCTGATCGACCTGGTCGCCGCCTATGCGGTGTACGCCAACAGAGGCATCCATGTCGAGCCGTTCGCGATCCGCAAGGTGACCGGCCGGGACGGCGCCACGCTGTTCGAGCAGGACAGCGGGCGGAAGCGCGAGGCCCTCCGCCCGGCAGTCGCGGTGATCATGACGGACCTGCTGCGTTCGGTCGTGGACGACGAGCAGGGCACCGGGTACGGGCTGCGGCGGGTGTACGGCTTTCAGCCGGCGGCAGCGGGCAAGACGGGGACGACAGACGACTACAAGGACGCGTGGTTCATCGGCTTCACGCCGCACCTGGCCGCCGGTGTCTGGGTCGGCATGGACGACCCGGCCCTGCATCTGTGGCCACGGCAGTCGGGCGCGGTGGCGGCGCTGCCGCTGTGGGCGCGCTTCATGGCAGAGGTCTACGAGCGGGTGCCGCCCTACAGCCAGCGGCGCGCCGAGGGCTTCGAGTACCCCGCGAACCTGGTCGTGAGCCTGCCCGTGTGCGAGGACTCTCACAGACTGGCGACCCGGTACTGCCCCCGCCAGACCGCCGAGCTGTTCATCGCCGGGGAGCCGCTGCCCGCGACCTGTCCCGTCCACGGAACTGGACCGCGCGCCCCGGGGCGCACGCGGCGGTTCTGACCCCGCCGCGGCCCGGTCGCTAGAGCACGAAGAAGATGTAGGCCAGACCGCCCAGCAACGCAGCCGCCAGTCCGCGCTCCAGCAGCTTGCTCTGCGACGCCACCACCGTCCGCGCCACCAGCTCGTCGCCCTTGTCCTGGCCGAGCCAGCGCCCCGCCACCGTGTCGGTCGCCCAGGCGTGCAGCTGCTCGGTGCACAGCAGCTCGCCCGCTCCGTCCTCGAACTGCAGGAACACATCGGCCGACGCCTGGCGCACCGCCGTGCTGCGCCACGGCCGCCAGCGACCTCGCCTGGGGACATACACCAGGCGCGCCCCGACCACGCGGTAGCGCAGCAGACCGCAGTCCGGCTCGCGGCCGCCGTCCGGCTCCAGGCGAACCTGATAGCCCTGCCGGAGCAGGTGCCGCGCGAGCACGTCGGCCACCACCCAGTCATCCGACCGGCTCTCTGCGGAGACCAGTCGCACCGGCGTGCCGGCCGGCACGGGCAGCTCGAGCAGGCGCTCCTCCAGCGCGGCCTGCACCGCTGCCTGGAGCATCTCCAGATCCGAGGCGCCGGCGG
The DNA here is from genome assembly GCA_964591015.1 of uncultured Gemmatimonadaceae bacterium. GTDB lineage: Bacteria > Latescibacterota > UBA2968 > UBA8231 > UBA8231 > SLHA01. The sequence continues at coordinate 32,719 of CAZPXM010000011.1, read as the reverse complement.
ACGCCAGGCCGACGGTGTCGCGCGGACTCGCCGTGCGGAGCACGACCACCTCGGTGGGACCTGCCAGAGGTATGAACCCGTCTCGACCGGGTGGCCGCGCCAGCACGCGCCACCGGTGCGGCCCGACGCGTTGCGGGCGGGACTCCACGCGCAAGCGGAACTCCGCGCCAGCAGCCAGGCGGCGGACACCACCCACCTGAACGCACGGTCCCGCCGCCGGCTCCCTTCCGGCCGTCGGTTCGCACGACGGCAACGCCGCGCCGGACTCGCCCGCGACCGCTCGCACGCGCTCGAAGGCGGTTCCGGTCTCCAGGCGCAGACCGTCCAGCTCGATCGGCGTCTGGCCGGGGTTGTGGATCACGCAGTTCACCACGCCGTGCCTGCCCAGCAGCAGGGCGTCGCCCTCGATCTCGAGCCGGACGCGGGGCAGCGGCCAGACCTCCAGGGACAGGGGACCAGCCGGCGAACCGATCACGGTGGCCGCATCGACGCGCACCGGAATCTCCAGCCGGCCAGCGATGTCGGCCGCCACCTGGACCGTGTTCGTCACGGTGTCGGTGGCCGCCGGCGCCAGCGGCGGGTCCCACCCGATCCGCGCCTGCTCGCCGCTGGCCGTCAGCCCCTCCGGCCATTCCATGCGCAGGCCGGTCAGCGCGCGCCCCGCTCGGTCGTCGTTGCGCACCGCCAGCCGGAGCGCCACTCGCTCGCCGGCGAAGACCTGGGAGGGCTCCATGGCGAGCGATGCCTGCAGCGCCTCCTCGACCGGCAGCTCGACGCTGGTGCGGAATGCCGGTTCGTGGCGGCCGCCTGCCGTGGAATACACCTCGAGGCGCCACTCGAATCGGCGCGGTCCGTCCGTGCCGTCCAGCCGCAGCGCCAGCGTATCGATCACCGCCCGGTCCAGCGGCTTGTCGCCGTAGTCGACGCGCACCTGCTGCCCGACGAGGTCGGCCCGGCCGAGGGACGAGCGCACTGCCGCAGGTGCCGGCGTGGCCGCCGCCCCGCCCTCCAGCATCGCGCCGACCACGGCCTCGCCGCCGCCCGGGAAGTAGTGGATCGCCAGGTGCACGAGCTGGGAGACACCGGCGCGCGCCACTGCCGGTTCGACGAACCGCGCCAGCGCCGTCGACATCGCCCCGACGGGCCCCGGGGCCAGCATGGTCCAGACGGCACTGAACAGGATGACCGCGCCTGCGGCTCGGCGAACAGGTGACAAGGATCGCTCTCCTCCTGGAGCGTGCGGCGCGCCCAGAGCGCGCGGCACGCGCTCGGCCGGGCCGATGCCACGCCTGCCCCCTCGCGGGGGGACGCGGGGCGCGTGCCCGGCTGGGGCGGGCGCGATCCTAACGCAGGCCCATCCCGGTGTCAAGGCGCTGGCCGCGCGGGAACGGCCCGCCGGACTCCTTGACGCCCGGGCCTGCTGCGGGGTAGTTTGGAGTCGCCGCGGGTCCGCGCGCGCTGGCGCCCTCTGTCCTGCCTGTCGCCCATGTTGCTCGCCGTGCTGGTAGCCGCATCGTTGCTGTGTCTGGGCGCGCTCTTCCTGCCCCTGGCGGTGCGCGTTCGCTGGGACACCGAAGTGCTGCCGGCACGGCTGGTCGTCGACGGCGGCCTGTGGTGCGGCTGGTGCGGACTGAGCGCCGCCCATCAGGACGGCGCGTGGCGGCTGAGGCTGCTGCTGGCGCGGTGGACCCCACGGTGGCCATCGTGGGGGGTGCAGCCGCGCAGGCAGGCAGGCGAACCGTGCCCGCCGCCGGTGGCGTTCGGCCCGTTGCGCCGGCGTGCGGGCCGCCAGCCCCGGCGGCCGCTGGCGCGTCTGGCCTCGGCCCGCCGCTGGCGCCATCTGTGGCCCGCGATGCGCGGCGCGGCTGGCTGCATCGGCCTGCACCACGGCTCGGTGCACGGCCGGCTGGGACTGGGCGATCCCGCGCGCACAGGATGGGCCTACGGTCTCCAGATGCTCCTGCGCCCCTGGATTCCCGGACGGCTGCGGATCGATCTGGAGCCGAACTTCGCCGCCAGCGGTTTCCACGGACGCGCCGAGTTCGTGCTGCACGTCCGCGTGCACCGGCTGCTCTGGAGTCTGGCAGCGATCGCGCTCGGCAGCCTGCGCCCGCGGGTCCGCGTCCGGCTGCGGACCCGACACGAACAGCGGCAACCTGTAGCCACGGAGACCAGCGATGCCATCGGGCGTTGAGGCGCTCATCGAGCGCGTGATGGGTGAGTTGCACCGCATCGTCCGCACCGAGACCGTGGTCGGCGATCCAGTCCAGATCGCGGGGGTTACCCTGATACCCGTCTCGAAGATCTCCTTCGGCTTCGGGGCGGGCGGTGGCCGCGAGGACAAGGGACACACCGGCACGGGGGGCGGCGCTGCCGTGGAGCCGGTGGCCTTCGTGGTCGTCGACGCGGACGGCAAGGTGCAGATCATGACGTTGAAGGGCAAGGAACTCGGTCTGGGCCAACTGGCGCAGATGATGCCGGAGGTGGTCGAGAAGGTGCGCCAGCTGATGCGCAAGCACCGCCGGCAACGCGAGGCTGACGACGACCGCGGCGGTGCAGCGGCCCAGCACCCGTAGCCCAGCGGCGCCCCGCCAGGGGCGCCGCGCGCGCCGATGCGGCCCTGACGGGCCACCGCCGCCCGCGCCAGACGGCGGCGGCGGTGCTGCTCAGCCGGCGGCGCCGCCCTCCGGCCGGCAGGAGGGCGCGGGTCCGTGCCCGTTGCTCGCGTGCCGCTGGTAGAGCTGGCCGCAGGCAGCGTCGATGTCGGCGCCGCGGCTCTCGCGCAGCGTCACCGGCACCGGGGTGGCGCGCTCCAGTGCCTGCCGGAAGGCATCGATCCAGGCTGCCGCCGGGCGCCGGAACTGGGCGCTGGCGCTGACCTCGTTGTAAGGAATCAGGTTGATCTTGCACGGCAGACGGCGGCCGATGGCAGCCAGGCGGCGGGCATCCTCCAGGCTGTCGTTCACGCCCGCCAGCAGCACGTACTCCAGCGTGACGCGCCGCCCGGTCTGTGCGAAGAAGTCCTCAGCCGCGGCCAGCAGCTCTTCCAGGCTGTACCGGCGCGCCACCGGCATGATCCGGCGTCGCTGCTCGTCCAGCGTGGCATTCAGCGAGATCGCCAGGCCCACGTGCAGCTGCTCGCGCGCCAGACGCCGTATCCGGGGCACGATCCCGGCGGTGGACACGGTGATCCGGCGCCCGCCGAGTCCCGGCCCCAGCTCCAGCCGCATGAGGCGCAGCGCCCGGACCACGGCGTCGTAGTTCAGCAGCGGCTCGCCCATGCCCATCATCACCGCATTGCTCACCCGCTCGCCGCGCCCCGCCGCGAACGCGCCGATCTGGAGGAGCTGGTCCACGATCTCGCCGGCGGTCAGGTGGCGCACGAAGCCCATGCGCGCCGTCGCGCAGAAGGCGCACCCCAGCGGGCATCCCACCTGGGTCGACAGGCAGGCCGTGCGCCGGCTGCCGTCCGCGATGAGCACGGACTCGACGCGGCTGCCGTCGGCCAGCTCGAACAGGAACTTGACCGCCTCGCCCGCAGCGGCGGCACGCGCGTCCACCAGGCGCAGATTCGTCAGGTGAGCGACCTCGGCCAGCCGGCGGCGGCAGTCCTTGGACAGATCGGTCATCTGCTCGATGGCGCGCACCCCGCGGCGCAGCACCCATGCCTGTATCTGCCGCGCCCGGAACGGAGGTTCGCCCATGGACTGCGCCAGCGCCGCCAGCTCGGCAGGCAGCAGGCCGCGCAGATCCACCGAGGTCACGGACGGGTCTGCTGCTCTGGGCGTGCAGTCGCGCATCGTTCCACTCGCTCGCGCCGGGGGTGGGCGATCCGGCCGCCGCCGGTGCGGCAGCACGGCCGGATCGCCGCGACGACGGCCGCAGCCGGCGCCCTCCCGACCGCCCATGCCCGCAGCGGTGCAGCGCAGAGCACTGGCCGCCGGTCGCGGGCCGCCTTGGCTGATTGACCGGCGCCCCCGGCACCGGTAAACTATCGGCAAAACGCTCGGTCCTGGACACCTCGCGCTGCCGGCTTCCGCCCTGCTGCGGGCGCTCCGCGTCCCACGGAGGCGGCACGCTCATTCTCCGTGGGATGGCGGCTTCCTATGCCTGGGCGCTCGCGCATCTGGCTGTCGCTGCTGCTCGCCTGTCTTTCCATGCTCTTCCTGGGACATCTGGCCGGCCCGCAGGACCAGCCGTCTCCCGACGGCGCTCCAGGAAGTGACTGTGCCGACGTCAGCGCTCGCAGCGACGAGCCGTGGGAGTTCGTCGGGCCCCTGGCCGAGATCGAGCTCAGCCACACCCTGCGGCCCAACGAATCCATCCACAGCTCCCTCAAGCGCTACGGCGTGGACGAAGCGAGCATCGCCGAACTCGCCAGTGCCATGTCCAGGGTCTTCGACAGCCGGAGCCGCTGCCGGCCCGGCGACCGCTATGCGGTCACCTTGGGCGTGGACGGGGCGATCCAGCGCTTCGGCTACCTGCCGGCCCAGACGCCCGAGCGTCAGTTCGTGGCGGAGCGAGAAGCTGCCGGCCTCCGCGCCCGGGTCGTCGATCTGCCTCTGGAGACGCGGGTCTGCGTCGTCGAGTTCGTGATCGAGGACAACCTGGCCAATGCCGTCATCGCCGCCGGCGAGACCGCCGCGTTGACCGACATGCTCGCCGACGAGATCTTCGCGTCGGCCATCGATTTCGCGCGCGAGCCGCGCCGTGGCGATCGCGTGGCCGTGGTGCTGGAAAAGCTCGCGCAGGACAGCACCTTCGTGCGGTACGGCAGGGTGCTGCTGGCTCGCTACGCCGGCCAGGCGACCAGCCGCCTGGGAGTGCGTTTCGAGAGCGGGCCTGGCCAGGTCGCGTACTACGACGAGAACGGCGTGTGCCTGGCGCGCCGCTTCATGCTGTATGCCCTTCCCTACCGGCGCATCACCTCCAGCTTCAGCCAGCGGCGCCTCCACCCGGTCCTCAACCGCGTGCGGCCGCACCTGGGCACCGACTTCGGAGCTCCCGCCGGAACGCCGGTCTGGGCGACCGCGCACGGCGTGGTCGTCGACGCAGGCTGGAAGGGCGGCCTGGGCAAGGCCGTGGTCGTCCAGCACCCCGGCGGGTACGTGACTCGCTACGGGCACCTGAGCGGCATCCTGGTGCAGCCAGGCCAGCGCGTGCGCCAGAAACAGGTCATCGGCCGCGTGGGAGCCACCGGCCTGGCAACGGGGCCCCACCTGCACTACGAGATCATCAAGAACGGGCGTCACCTGAATCCTGAGACCATCAACAGGGGGACCTCTGGCGAGAGCCTGCCGGCCGGCGCCATGGCAGCCTTCCGCGCGCAACGCGATGCGTTGCTGGAGATGCTGCGCGCCCACCAGGCCGCAGCGCCCGAGCTCTCGGTCGCCGCGGCAGCCACAGCGGCCGGCGAGCCGCCGGCCGACCTGTGACCCACCGGGTGCGGGCGGGTGTGGCCAGTGCCAGCCCCCACTTGACGGTCCAGCGCCGTTGCGGTTGACTAGGAACGCCACGAAGACACGACGGGCGAGCACGCGGCCATGGCCCGGGCTCGCCGCACCCGCAACCGGGGTCCGGAGCGGTCGACCCGGCTCGGCCGCTGCGCGGCGGCCAACAGCGCGATGAGCGAAGAGTTCCTCGACCAGATCGAGCGGATCGCAGAGCAGCACGGCCGCTTCCGCAAGGAGGCGTACCTGTTCATCTACGACGCTCTCCAGTACACCGTCGCCAAGCTCGGCAAGGCCAGCTTGCCGCGCGAGCAGCGCCACGTCTCCGGCCGCGATCTGCTCCACGGGATCAGCGAGTACGGTCTGGACCAGTTCGGGCCGCTGGCGCGGATGGTGTTCGCGCACTGGGGCGTGGGCGCGACGCGCGACTTCGGCGAGATGGTCTTTCACCTGATCGAGGCGGGGCTGATGAGCAAGACCGAACAGGATCGCCTGGAGGACTTCGAGGACGTGTACGACCTGGACGAGGAGCTGGACTGGAAGCGCCGCCGCTCCGAGTTCAGACGACCCAGGGGCTAGGAGCGGCCATGCGGATTGCGTACTTCGACTGCTTCGCGGGCATCAGCGGCGACATGGTCCTGGGCGCCTTGATCGATGCGGGCGTCGAGTTGCCCCGGCTCCAGGCCGAGATCGACAAGCTGGGGATCCCCGGGCTGCTGCTGGAGGCCGCCCCGTGCCGCCGGCAGGGCATCGCCGGCACGCACGCCCAGGTGCGGGTCGCTGGACAGCCGCTGGAGCCCGACGACGAACACCATCTGGAGCTGCGCGGCGAACCGGACCACGGCCACGGCGGCGGACGCCATCCCGCCGACATCCAGGCGCTGCTGGCGGGCAGCGCCCTGGACGCTCCGGTGCGCGCGCGCGCCAGCCAGATCTTCGCCCGCCTGGCCGCCGCCGAGGCGAGCGTGCATGGCGCGGACGTCGCCGAGGTCCACCTGCACGAGGTCGGCGCACTCGACGCTGTGGCGGACGTGGTGGGCGCCGCCGCCGGCCTGGAGTTGCTCGGCGTCGAGGCGGTCTATTCCTCGCCCCTGCGACTGGGCACCGGCCTGGTGGACTGCGCTCACGGCCGGTATCCCGTGCCGGTCCCCGGCGTCCTGGAGCTGTGCCGCGGCGTGCCGTGCGTGCAGACCGACATCGCCGCCGAACTGGTCACGCCCACGGGCGCGGCCATCATCACGACCCTCGCGGCCGGCTTCGGCGCCGCGCCACCGTTCCGGCTGGAGCGGATCGGGTACGGAGCCGGCTGCCGCGACCTGGAGGCTGTCCCGAACTTCCTGCGCGTGCGCGTGGGCACGGTGCCGGCGCCGTACGAGCGCGACGAGCTCATCGCGCTCGAGACGAACATCGACGACGCCAACCCCGAGGTCCTCGGCTATCTCGCCGAACGCCTCCTGGCCGACGGAGCGCGCGATGTCTTCATCACGCCCGTCCTCATGAAGAAAGGGCGGCCAGGGAGTCTGCTGACCGTGCTGCTGGACGAGGCGGACCTGGATCGTCTCACCCATCGCGTGCTGGCGGACAGCACGAGCGCCGGCGTGCGCTTCCACCGCGTGGAGCGACGCAAGCTGCCCCGCAAGCAGGTGGTCGTCCAGACCGAGTACGGTCCCGTGCGGGTCAAGCTGAGCCAGATCGACGGCGAGTGGCGCGGCGCGCCCGAGTACGAGGACTGCGCGCAGGCGGCCCGCGCCCGCGACGTGTCCATTCTGGCGGTGTACGCCGCGGCGCAAGCCGCGCTCAAGGACGGTGACAGCCATGGCCAGACTCCGCTCTAGCTGCCTGCTTCTCGCCGGCGCGGGTGCGCTGCTGGCCGGCAGCAGCCTGCCAGCCGCCGGCCAGGTCAGCGGTCTGGGCCTCGCAGGGGATGCCCTCGTGGAGATGGACAACGTGCAGGCCCTGCCGGACGCTGCGGGGCGGGGGCGGCGCCTGGTCATCGGCGATGGCCGCGGCGTCGTGCACGTGTACGAGCAGCGCGGCCGCAGCTACGACGAGATCTGGGCCAGCCGCTACCTGGAGGGGAGCATCTGCGGCATCCAGGTGATCGACATCAACGACGACGGTCTCCTCGAGATCGTCGCCTGCACCGACCGCGGGCGCATCCACTACCTCGATGCCGAGAACTACAACACGGTCTGGACCAACTCGCCCGGGGAGTACCAGCAGATCTCCGCGATGCTGGCCGCCAACGTCGACGACGATCCGCAGCCCGAGCTGATCCTGTGTGCGGACGGCCGGCTGGTGATCTACGACGGCCGGGACCAGTTCGAGGAGTGGCGCAGCGAGCAGACCGGTCTGACGACCACCTCCATGCTGGTGGCGGACGTCGACGGCGACGCCATGGACGAGATCGTGCTGAACGACGGGTACGTCTTCAGCGCCCGCGTGCACACCCTGGAGTGGCAGTTCGCCGAAGGCTTCGGCGAGCGCATGGGCGCCCTGGATCTGGACGGCGACGGCATCCTCGAGCTGATCAGCGAGTACCGGAGTCGTTTCATCCGCCTGTTCGACGTCGATCTGCGCAGAGAGAAATCGCTGCGCGCCAACTACTAGGCGCATACGGCACCGACCGAGTGCCCACATGGCGGCCTGGGCCCACGCCGGCGCGCGCAGTCGGGCACGCTGGCGCGGCACCGGGCCATGGCGGAGCTTCCAGTGGAAAGGAGAGCGACGATGGCGAGACCTGTGACGCTGTTCACCGGGCAGTGGGCCGACCTGGGCATCGAGGCGATGTGCCAGAAGGCGACGGAGTTCGGTTACGACGGACTGGAGCTGGCATGCTGGGGCGATCACTTCGAGGTCGACAAGGCCGATGCCGCCTACTGCGCGGCCCGCCGCGACCTGCTGCACAGACACGGACTGCAGGTGTTCGCGGTATCGAACCACCTGGTGGGCCAGGCCGTGTGCGACCGGATCGACGCTCGCCATCAGGCGATCCTGCCGGCAGGCATCTGGGGCGACGGCGACCCCGAAGGCGTGCGCAAGCGGGCTGCGGCGGCCATGATCGAGACGGCGCGCGCGGCCAAGCGCCTGGGCGTGAGCGTGGTCAACGGGTTCACCGGCTCGCCCATCTGGCACCTGCTGTACTCGTTCCCGCCCACGCCGAAGTCGATGATCGACGCGGGCTTCGCGGATTTCGGCCGGCGCTGGAAGCCGATCCTGGACGAGTTCCACAAGCAAGGCGTCCGCTTCGCTCTCGAGGTTCACCCGACCGAGATCGCCTTCGACATCGCCTCGGCCGAGCGCGCCGTCGCCGCCGTGGACGGCCATCCGGCCTTCGGGTTCAACTACGACCCGAGCCACCTGGGCTATCAGGGCGTGGACTACGTCGAGTTCATCTACCGCTTCCGCGACCGCATCTTCCACGTGCACATGAAGGACGCAGGCTGGTCGGCCGTGCCCACCGAGGCCGGCGTCTTCGGCGGCCACCTCGAGTTCGGCGACCGGCGCCGGTACTGGGATTTCCGCTCCCTGGGCCGCGGCAACATCGACTTCGAGGAGATCATCCGGGCCCTCAACCGGATCGGCTACGAGGGGCCGCTCTCGGTCGAGTGGGAGGACAGCGGCATGGATCGCGAGCACGGTGCGGCCGAGGCCTGCGAGTTCGTCAAGCAAGTCGATTTCAAGCCCTCGAGCGTCGCCTTCGACGCCGCGTTCGGCGAGTAGGCGGCGCGCGACCGGCCAGACTCCCGCGAGGATTGCCTCCGGTGCCAGGAGAACCACCGCGCAGCGAGCGCGCCGCTCGGAGCGGCGCGCTCGTGCTCGCCGCCGCGCTGCTCCTGCTCGCCAGCGGCTGCACGGACCAGACCGACCAGACGCTGGTGTTCGCCCGCAGCGCGGACTCGGTCGGCCTGGATCCGGCGCTGGAAGGCGACGGCGAGTCCTTCAAGGTGTGCGACAACCTGTACGAGAACCTGGTCGCCTACTGCCCGGAGAGCACCGACCTCAGGCCGCAGCTGGCGCGCTCCTGGGAGGCGTCCAGCGACCAGTTGACCTGGACCTTCCACCTGCGCACCGACGTGCGCTTCCACGACGGCACCCCCTTCGATGCGGCGGCCATGCTGTTCTCCTTGGGGCGCCAGTTCTACCGCGACCATCCATTCCACCGAGTGGAGGGGACCTACCGGTACTGGAAGGACATGGGCATGGATGCCGTCGTCGCGGCCATGGAGGCGCCGGACGATTCGACGTTCGTCATCCGCCTGCGCGAGCCCTACGCACCTTTCCTGTCGAACCTGGCCATGAACTTCTGCGCCGCGGTCAGCCCCACCGCGGTGCAGCGGCACGGCAGCGCCTTCTTCAAGAACCCGGTCGGCACCGGTCCGTTCCGCCTGCAGGAGTGGCAGCGGGACGAGCGCCTGGTGCTGGCCCGCAACGAGTCCTACTGGGGCGCCCGGCCCGCTCTGGGGCGGCTGATCTATCGAGCCATCCCGGAGGCTTCGGTAGCCTACCTGGAGCTGCGCCGCGGCTCGGTGCACGGACTGGACAGCGTCAGCCCCGAACACGTCGCCGCGATCCGCGCCGATCCTTCCCTGCAGCTGCTGGCCGAGCCGGGGATGAACGTGGCGTACCTGGCCATGAACACCGAGAAGCCGCCCTTCGACCAGGTGCTGGTGCGGCGCGCCCTGAACCATGCCGTCGACCGGCAGTCCCTGGCGGCCAATCTGTACCAGGGGCTGGCGGTGCCCGCGGTGAACCCCGTGCCGCCGACGGTGTGGGCGCACAATGACACGATCGTCCCGTACGCCCACGATCCGGGACGCGCGCGCGAGTTGCTGCGCCAGGCCGGCTTCCCGTCAGGCTTCGACACGGAGCTCTGGGTCATGCCCATGCCGCGGCCCTACATGCCGCAGCCGACCAAGGTCGCCGAGGCCATCCAGGCAGATCTGGCCCGGGTGGGCATCCGCGCGCGCCTGGTCCAGTTCGAGTGGGGCACGTATCTGGACAAGGTGTACAACGGCGAGCACCCGCTGGCGCTGCTGGGCTGGACCGGCGACAACGGCGACCCCGACAACTTCCTCTACGTGCTGCTCGACAAGGACGCGGCCACCAAGCCCGGACAGAACATCGCCTTCTACCGCAGCGAGCCGGTGCACGAGCTGCTCGTGGCGGCGCGCCGCACCAGCGACCGCGCCGCGCGTGCCCATCTGTACCGCGCCGCGCAGGAGATCATCCACAGCGATGCCCCCTGGGTGCCGCTGGTGCACGCCGCGCAGGTCGTGGCCCTGCGCGCCCAGGTGCGCGGCTTCCGGCTCCACCCGGCCGGCATCCAGTGGTTCCACTCCGTGTACCTGGCGCGGTGAGCCGTGCGTCGCTACATCCGGCAAAGACTCCTGCTGGCCATCCCGACTCTGCTCGGCGTGTCGCTGCTCGTCTTCGTCATGGTGCACCTCGTGCCGGGCGACCCGGCGCAGGTGATGCTCGGCGAGCGCGCCGCGCCCCAGACGCTGGCGGCGCTGCGCCACGAGATGGGGCTCGACCGGCCGCTTCCCGTGCAGTTCGGCAGGTACCTGCTGGGGCTGCTGCGCGGTGACCTGGGCCGCTCGGTCCGCTCCCATGAACAGGTGGCGGTGGAGCTGCGGCAGCGCTTCCCCGCCACGTGCGAGCTGGCCCTCGCCAGCATGCTGCTGGCGGTGGCCTTGGGGATAGGAGCCGGAGTGCTGGCGGCGCTGCACCGGGGACGCGCGGCGGATCAGGCGGGCATGGCGCTGGCCACGGCCGGCCTGTCCGTCCCCATCTTCTGGCTGGGGCTCATGCTCGTGCTGGGCCTGGCCGTGCGGTGGCCGCTGTTCCCCGTCTCGGGCCGCCTGAGCCCCGGGCTGTCCATCGCGCCCGTGACCGGTCTGTACACCGTGGACGCGCTGCTGCGCGGCGACCTGCGCGCCTTCGCCGATGCCTGCTGGCACCTGGTGCTGCCAGCCGTCACGCTCAGCACCGTGCCCATGGCCGTGATCGCCCGCATGACGCGTTCGAGCCTGCTGGAGACGCTCGGTCAGGACTACATCCGCACCGCGCGGGCGAAGGGTCTGCCCTACTGGCGCGTCGTGATCCACCACGCCCTGCGCAACGCCTCGCTCCCGACCCTCACCGTCATCGCGCTGGAGTTCGGCTATCTGCTGGGTGGCGCGGTGCTGACGGAGAGCGTCTTCGCCTGGCCAGGCGTGGGACGCTGGCTCTTCCTGGCGGTCCAGGCGCGCGACTTCCCCGCCGTGCAGGGCGGCGTGCTGCTGATGGCCAGCGTGTTCATCGCGGCGAACCTGGCCGCCGACGTGCTGTACGCCTGGCTGGACCCGCGGATCCGCTACGACTCCTGACCAGCGTCGATCCCGGCCGATGCGGCGACTCAGTCGAGCGACTGGGTGCGGGTGCGCCGGGCCGCATCGATGAACCGCTGGGCGTCGAGGCCGCGGTTGACCCAGTACCGCTGGTAGTCCAGCCGGACCCTGACGCGCCCCTGGCGAAGCTCGACCCGGCGCGGCAGCAGCAGGGGGCCCACGCGCCGGTACCGATCGAGGCGGCGGTCGAGCGACCACGAGGCGTCCGCGGCAGCCACCTGCTCGCGGCGCACCAGGCCCCGCCGCCTGTCGAGCCACGCACGGCGCACCTGTCCGGCCGGCGCGGCCAGACGGAAGAGCGCCCACTCGCCGTGACGGCCGGACACGCTCGTCCCGCCCTCCACCGCCGCCGGCTGGAGCAGGCCGAGCAGCGCCAGCCTGAGGTCATATCCCCGCAGATCCAGCCCGGTCAGCAACTCGAGCAGACGGCTGTCCGCCCCTCGCCAGTCCCCGCCGGCCAGGGGGCCGTGCACGAACGTGCTGTCGCCCAGCAGGACGGCCGTCAGCAGGTGGTTGTAGAAGGGACCCCGCACCTCGAGCAGCAGCAGGTCGGGCAGCTTGAGCTGGAGCACCGCCAGGGCGCGCTGCGGCACCCCATCCGTCCACACCGTGACCCGCGCCTCGGCCACCAGGTCGTCCAGGCTCGCCAGCGCCGCCGCGGTGCGCGCGAGCTGCGCCGCCAGCTCGCGCTCGGCGGGCCAGCCTGTCTGCCTGGGCGCCGGCGCACAGGCGCTGCCGGCGAGGCTCAGCACCAGCACCAGCATGCCGATGCTCGGCACGGCGCGCGAGCGCGTCCGGCGCGCGCTGCAGCTGCCCACAGGCCCGTGGGTCACCGGCAGTCCTGCAGCACCGCCTCCAGCCTGGCCCGCAGACCGGCGTCGCCCGGGCTCAGCCGCAGGGCTGCCTCGAAGTGCGTGCGGGCCGCGCCGCAGTGGCCGAGCGCCCGCGCGATGTCGCCGGCGTGCTGGAGGATCACGGCGCGCTCCTCGGGCTCGGCGCTGTCCTCGTCCAGTCGGGCCAGCGCCTGCTCGATGGATGCCGCAGCCTGCTGCAGCTCGCCGCGGCGGAACCGCGCCCACGCCATGCTGTCGAGGAAGGCGCCGTTCTGCGGCTCGATGGCCAGCGCCCGCTCGAGAAGGACCACGGCCTCGTCCAGGCGGATGCCGGCTTCGGCGAACATGTAGCCCAGATAGTTCAGCGCGTACGCATCGTCCGGATCCACAGCGAGCAGCTGCTCGAAGGAGGCCACTGCCTGTCCGAAGTAGCTCGAATCCCCCAGCGCCCGTCCGGCCTGCTCCTGTGCGGCTGCCAGATGGAACAGCGCCCGCGTCGGCGACGGGTCCAGCTCCACGGCGCTGCGGTGGGCCGCGATGGCCTCTTCCCACCGGCCGAGTCGCTGCAGCGCCAGCCCGCTGAACAGCAGCGCCTCGGCGCTGCCGGTGTCCAGGCTGGCGGCCGCGGCATAGCTGGCCAGCGCCTCCTCCCAGCGCTGCTCGCGGGCCAGCGTGACCCCACGGCGCAGGTGCAGGCCGGCCTGCTGCGGCAGCTCCGCCAGCGCCCGTTCGTACACCGCTCTGGCCTCGGCTGGACGCTCCTGCTGCTCCAGACACAGGCCCCAGTGCAGATAGAGCTGAGCCCGGTCGGTGTGGTGATCCAGTCCCCGCTGGTAGGCCTCTGCCGCCGCTTCGTACCGCTCTTGACGTTCGCGGACCGCGCCCAGAAACAGGTACAGGTCGGTGCTGTCCGGCATCTCGGCCACAGCCTGGACGAGCAGCGACTCGGCCGCAGCGTACGCCTCGGTCTGGACATGGTAGCGGGCCAGGTCCAGCCACTCCTGCGCCGTCTGCGGCTGCAACCCCACGATCCGCGCGAACGCCAGACGCGCCTCGGCATACTTCCCCGCCTCCGACAGGGCCACCCCTAGCCGGTACAGGTTGGCAGGCGGTTCCTCGGCCAGCAGCGGCGTCAGATCGGCCGGCCCCTCGATGAGCCGCGCCAGGCGATGGGCCGGGGCCATGCTCTCCTGACTCAGCGCCAGCGCCTGCCGGCAGAGCGCCAGGGCGGCGTGGCGCCGGCCCTGCCGCAGCTCCAGGTCGGCCAGCCCGAGCCAGGCTTCCTCCGTCGCTGGCGACCGGGCGATGGTGCGCCGGTAGAGGTCCGCGGCCGCCCTGTACCGACCGATGCTGGCCAGAACCCGGGCTAGATCGGCGCACACCTCCGGCGCCGGGCGACCGTTCCTGAGCAGGCGCCGGAACAGGGGCTCGACGCGGCCCTGTCTGCCTGTCTGCATGTACAGGTACGCCAGATGCCGGTAGTGCCGCCACTCGCTCGGCTCGTACCGCAGCAGCTTCTCCAGCTCCACCGCCGCGGCCCGCTCGTCGCCGGTGGCCTCCAGCCAGTGGACCAGGCGCTCGCGCAAGGCCAGCTGCGCCCCGCCGCGGGCCAGCGCCCGGCGGGCGCAGCGCACCGCCATGGGCAGGTCCCCGGCGTGCTCGTAGCTGGTCGCCAGTTGTGCCTGGATCGTCCGCGAGCGCGGCTCCAGATCGGCCGCGTTGCGCAAGGCCACGATCGCGCCCAGGTAGTCTCCGTGCGCCTCGTGCGCCTTGGCCTGGATGAAGTACTCCACGGCCTGACGCCGCCTGGCATCCGCTGCCGCGCGCCGCGCGCCGCTCAGCGTCGCGACCGGTCCGCACGCCACCGACACCGCGCAGGCGACCGCGAGACCGGTACGCAGAAACACCCCCATAGCGTCCCCCTGAGGGCGAACGCGGCCGCGCTCAGGCCCCCTCATCCGCCCCGTTGCTGGCGCCGCGGGTCCAGCGCGTCGCGCAGACCATCGCCCACGAGGTTCAGGCTCAGCACCACCAGGAAGATGGCCAGACCGGGAAACGCTGTCACCCACGGCGCCTTGAGCATGAGCTCGCGGCCGCCCGAGAGCATGGCGCCCCACTCCGGCGTCGGCGGCTGCGCCCCCAGTCCCAGGAAGCTGAGGCCGGCCGCGTCCAGGATCGCCGTGCCGAGACTGAGCGTCGACTGGACGACCAGCGGCGCGGCGCAGTTGGGCAGGATAGTGCCCCAGACGATGCGCGCCTCCCCAGCGCCGAGCGCCCGGGCGGCCTCGACGTAGGGCATCTCGCGGATGGACAGGACCGCCGCGCGCACCAGGCGCGCGTACTGGGGTACCATCACCAGGCTCACAGCCACCATCACCTGGTCCAGCCCGGGACCCAGGACCGCGACGATGGCGATCGCCAGCAAGATGCTGGGAAACGCCAGCATCACGTCCATCGCGCGCATGATCGCCAGATCCGCCCAGCCTCCTCGGTAGCCGGCGACCAGCCCGAGCGTGCTGCCGCACGCCAGCGCCAGTCCGATCGAGACCAGCCCGACGCGCAGCGAGATGCGCGCTCCGTACACGATGCGGCTGGCGATGTCCCGGCCGAAGTCGTCGGTGCCCAGCGGGTGCCGCAGCGAAGGCGGCTGCAGACGTCGGTAGAGATCCTGCGCCAGCGGATCGTGCGGGGCGACGATCGGGGCGAGCACGGCCATGAGCGCCACGACGCCCAGCAGCGCGCTCCCCGCCAGCGCCAGCCGGTGATGCCGCAGCTCGCTCGCCAGACCTCCCAGCAATGCCCCCGTGCTCCCCGCCCGCACACCGGGCCGCCAGCTTCCGCCTCCACCGTGGCCACGCCGCGGCAGAATATAGCCCCGGCGGCAGCCGTCTCAAGCTCGAGGCAGGGGCGGCACGCCTCACGCCCCGGCGGGCGCCAGGACGAGCATCGCCAGCGGCGGCACGAGCAGCGCCACCGAGCAGGGCAGGGCATGCCACGGCTGTTCCTCGGCGCGCACCAGCCCGAGGTTGCCCGCGTTGGAGCCACCGTAGAGCGCCGCGTCCGTGTTGAGCACCTCGCGGTACAGACCGGCGAAGGGCACGCCGATCCGGTAGTCGTACCGCACCACGGGCGTCATGTTGAGCACGAAGACGAGCAGATCGCCGTCGGGGTGACGCCGCAGGAAGCTGACGACGCCGTTGTCCGCGTCCTGGCAGTCGATCCACTGGAAGCCTGCCGGCGCGAAGTCGGTCGCGTGCAGGGCCGGATGCTCCCGGTAGAGCCGGTTCAGGTCCCGCACGAGCGCCTGGACGCCGCGATGCGGCGCCTCATCGAGCAGATGCCAGTCCAGCGCCGACTGCCAGTCCCATTCGCGCCACTGGCCGAATTCGCCACCCATGAACAGCAGCTTCTTCCCCGGGTGGCCGCACTGGAATCCCAGCAGAAGACGCAGATTCGCGAACATGCGCCACGGATCGCCCGGCATCTTCCCCAGCAGCGAGCGCTTGCCGTGCACCACCTCGTCGTGCGAGAGCGGCAGCACGAAGTTCTCGTGGTAGGCGTACAGCATGCTGAATGTCAGGTCGCCGTGATGGTACTTGCGGTGGACGGGGTCCTTGGACAGATAGCGCAGCACGTCGTGCATCCAGCCCATGTTCCACTTCAGCCCGAACCCGAGCCCGCCGGCGTACGTGGGCCGCGACACCCCCGGCCAGGCCGTGGACTCCTCGGCGATGACCATGATCCCCGGGAACTGGCCGTGCACCGCGGTGTTGAGCGTCCGGAGGAAATCGATGGCCTCCAGGTTCTCGCGGCCGCCCCAGCGGTTGGGCACCCAGACGCCGGGCGGCCGGGAGTAGTCCAGATAGAGCATCGAGGCCACCGCGTCCACGCGCAGACCGTCGATGTGGTACTTGTCGAGCCAGAAGAAGGCGTTCGAGTGGAGGAACGAGCGCACCTCGTTGCGCCCGTAGTTGAAGATCAGCGTGTCCCAGTCCGGGTGGACTCCCTGCCGGGGGTCCTCGTGCTCGTACAGCGCCGTGCCGTCGAAGCGAGCCAGTCCGTGCGCGTCCCGCGGGAAATGCCCCGGCACCCAGTCCAGGATGACGCCGATGCCGTGCCGGTGGCAATGGTTCACCAGATAGGCGAAGTCCCGGGGCGTGCCGAAGCGGGCGGTTGGCGCGTAGTAGCCGGTGATCTGGTAGCCCCACGAGCCGCCGAAGGGATGCTCGGCCAGCGGCAGGAACTCGACATGGGTGTAGCCGAGCGCCGCGACGTATGCCACCAGCTGGTGGGCCAGCTCCCGGTAGGTCAGCGGCGCGCCGGAGGGGTCGCTCCGGCGCCACGAACCGGCATGCACCTCGTAGATGGAGACGGGCGCCGTGAGCGGATCGGTGCGGGCGCGCCGCTCCAGCCACTCGGCGTCGCTCCAGGCAAAATCGTCGACCACGCGGACGACCGAGGCCGTGCGGGGCGGCACCTCGGTGCCGAACCCATACGGATCGCACTTGAGCGCCAGTTCGCCCTGCGCCGTGGTCAGCTCGAACTTGTACAGCGCTCCCTCGCCCAGCTCGGGCACGAACAGCTCCCAGATCCCCGCCGTCCCCAGCGGCCGCATGGCGTGGCGGCGTCCGTCCCACTGGTTGAAGTCGCCCACCACGCTGACGCGCCGGGCGGCGGGTGCCCACACCGCGAAGTACACGCCCCGGCACCCGTCCACGGTCCACACGTGCGCTCCCAGTTTCTCGTACGCACGGCAGTGAGTCCCCTCGTTGAGCAGGTACCGATCGTACTCGGACAGCAGCGGCCAGAAGGAGTACGGGTCGCGGGTGCGCCGCACGCCACCGGCGTGGTCGGCGATCTCCAGTTCGTAGGCAAAGAAGCCGCGGTCGCCCAGCACCGCCTCGAACAGGCCCTCGGGATGGACGCGCTGCGCCAGGTACCGGCCGGCGCCGTCGCGTTCGCAGACCACGACGCGTGCGGCCTCCGGGCGGAACACGCGGCACACCAGCGCCGGTCCGTCGCCGGTCTGTTCGCGGTGCATCCCCAGCACCGCGAAGGGATCGGCCAGGCTGGCGTGCAGCAGGCGCTGGAGCTGGTCGCGGGGCAGCAGCATCGGCAATCGATCCGGACCCTGGCTGGCTTGTTCGTGGCGCCGGGCCACGCCGAGAGAAGATAGGGCGCCGCCTGGCCGGGCCAACAGGCGCTCGGGAGGCCGCCGGCCTTGCCGCCGCCTGGAGCCTGGCCTAACGTTGGCGGGTCACCGGCGCGGGCAGCGCGACCCCGGGCGCTCGGAAGCGGCCCGGGCGCGGCCACCCGCAAGCTCCGAGCGACGCGAGACCCCGCCATGGCGCAACGGCAGACGAGCGGTTGGGGGCTGTACCCCCGCATCGCGGCCGAAGTGGACCCGGTCCGCTTCCCCGAAGACCTCGTGGCCCTGGTGCGGCGGCAGATGCCGCTGCTGGCCCAGGGCAACTGCCGCTCGTACGGCGATGGCTGTCTGGCGCCGCGGGTCGCCTCCTTCCTGCCGCTGAACCACCTGCTGGCCTTCGATGCGGAACGGGGCGTGGTGCATGCCGAGGCCGGCATCACGCTGGACAAGCTTCTCCGCTTCATCGTGCCGCGCGGCTGGTTCCTGCCGGTCACGCCGGGCACCAAGTTCCCCACGCTCGGCGGCTGCATCGCGGCGGACGTGCACGGCAAGAATCACCACCGCGAGGGCACCTTCGGGAACTACGTCGAGGCGCTGGACATGGTGCTGGCGGACGGCACCTTGCTGACCTGTTCGCAAACCGAGCATCGCGATCTGTTCGAGGCCACGGTCGGCGGCATGGGACTGACGGGCTTCATCTATGCCGCGCGCCTGCGGCTGCGCCCCATCCGCTCGGCCTACATCGTCCTGCGCTCGCTGCGCACGGAGAGCTTCGCGGAGACCTGCCGCGTGTTCGCCGAGACCCATGACCAATATCCCTACTCCGTGGCCTGGGTGGATTGCCTGGCGCGCGGCGCTCATCTCGGGCGGTCGATCGTCATGCTCGGCGAGCACGAGGCGGCCGACGCGGCCGCCCCGGAGGGATCCCTGCGCGTCCATGCGCGCGGCGCGCTCGACATCCCGTGCTACCTGCCAGCCTGGACGCTCAACCCGCTGACCGTGCGCGCGTTCAACGCCGCCTACTACCGCCGGCACTGGCGGCGCGACGCCCGGGCGCGCGTGCACTACGACCCGTTCTTCTACCCGCTCGACATCGTCACCAACTGGAACCGCATCTACGGGCGTTCGGGCTTCCTGCAGTACCAGTTCGTGGTGCCCTTCCGGGACGGCGAAGCGGTGATGGCCGAGGTGCTGGCGCGGATCGCCGCCCGGGGCACGGCGTCGTTCCTGGCCGTGCTCAAGACGATGGGGCCGCAGTCCGGGGGGATGCTGTCGTTTCCGCTGCCCGGCTACACGCTGGCGCTGGACATCAGCCGGCGCGATGCCGGCATCGTCGCGTTCCTGCGCGAGCTCAACGGCATCGTGGCGGCCAGCGGCGGCCGGAACTACCTGGCGAAGGACACCATCCTCGAACGCGCGCAGTTCGAGCCCATGTATCCCCGCCTGGACGAGTTCCGCGCGGCGAAGCGGCGCTACGATCCCCATTGCCTTTTCCGCTCGCTGCAGTCGGACAGGCTGGGTCTGACATGAGACCGAGAGCCGTCATCCTGGGCGCCAAGTCGGCCATCGCCCACGCCCTGGCCGAGGAGCTGGCGGAGGCGCACGGGTACGACCTGGTGCTGGCGGCTCGCCGCAGCCAGCAACTGCGTCCCCTGGCCGCCGACCTGACGCTGCGCGCGGGAGTCCGCGTCGGTCTGCTGGAGTACGACGCCCTGGATCTGGCGGCCGCCCCTGGCCTGGCGGCGCGGATCCGCGGCGAGACCGGCGACTTCGAGCTGGTGGTGCAGGTCTTCGGCTACCTGGGCGACCAGGCTCGCGCCGAGCAGGACGACGGCGAGCTCCTGCGCATCCTCAACACGAACTACACGGCCGCCGCGGTCGCCCTCAACGACCTCGCCCGCTACCTGGCCGGGCGCGGCGCGCCGGGCGGCATCATCGGCATCGGCTCGGTGGCCGGTGACCGCGGCCGGCGCAGCAACTACGTGTACGGAGCCGCCAAGGGCGCGCTGGCGCTCTACCTGCAAGGCCTGCGCAACCGCCTGGCGGACCGCGGCGTCCATGTGCTCACCGTGAAGCCGGGCTTCGTCGACACCCCGATGACTGCCGGCCTGCAGGGGCTCTTCCTGGTCGCACCGCCGGCGCGCGTCGCCCGGGATATCGTGCGCGCGTACCAGCGCCGCCGCGACGTGGTGTACACTCCCTGGTTCTGGCGCTATATCATGCTGCTGATCCGCGCGATCCCCGAGAGCCGCTTCAAACACCTGCGGCTGTGATCGGCGGTCAGAAGGCGGGAAAGGCGAACGCGCGCAGCAGCAAGGTCGAGCAGCCGCCCAGCAGCAGGCCAGCCATCACCTGGGCCGGCGTGTGGGCTCCCACGCGCAGGCGAGCCCAGGCCACCAGCGGCAGCGCGAGCAGGCTGGGCCACAGCGGTGCTCCTCCGGCCAGCACGAGCACGCTGACGCCGCCGCTCACCCCCACGGCGTGGATGCTGATCTTCCAGTACTGGTTGATCCCCCACACCAGCAGGGCATTGAGCCCGAAGGCGCAACCCGCGATGAGCATCGCGGCCGGGGCCTGCAGCCACGAGAGCACGCCATAGCCCGCGAAGTAGCACAGCGCTCCGGAGAGCAGCAGCCCGCCTCGCTGAGCCCGCTCTCCCGGATAGAGCTCGGTGATCACTCCGGTCCGGTGCAGCGCTACCAGGATCAGACCCGGGACGACGGCATACAGCACCACGCCCGCGACGCCGGCCAGCCACGCCTCGCGCCGCAGCAGGGTCAGGACCACGAAGACGACCAGGGCCAGCCCGGCCGGGTTGAGGACGTGGGATACCCACGCCGCTACCCTGTTCGACTTGGTCTCGGTCAACGGCACCATGGCTTCGCCGCGGCCTCCCGTCCGTTCGCCTGTGCACCTCGGCCCTGCAGCCGTCCCGCCCTCGCCCGCCACGCCGTCGCCGGGCGCGCGCGCGAGCGCCTCACCACTTCTTGCCGCTGGCCGCCCGCCGCTCGGCCTCCGGGGGCCGATCGCCATCGATCAGGAAACCCACGAAGCGCCGCTGCGCGAGCGTCTTGAGGTACTCCAGCAGCGATACTTCGGCTTCCTTGCGATTGAGCTGATGGCGCGCGCTCAGGGTCTCGATCATCTGCCGGACCGAGGTGTGGCCGTTGCACATCTGCCACACCTCGGTGCCCACCTCGTCCAGCGTGATGCTCCGCTTGCGCGGGATGTAGAACAGCTTCGCGAGCAGACGGATCTTCCAGTTGTCCTGGCGGGTGACGGTGATCCGCACTTCACCCCGCTCGGTGCGCTCCCACTCGACTGCCTGGTTCCGCGCCGGCCGCGAGTTCAGCATGGCCGCGCGGTTCAGCTTCGGCTGCTTCCTGGTGGCAAAGATACCCATGGGCCACTCGCTCGGTGAGGTCGCCGCGCTCGTCGGGTCGCCGGAACTGGTGATCGACGATGCAGATCTTGTTGGTGGCCGCGCAGTGCCACACCAGGCCGTCCATGTGCACCCGCTGCCGCGGATCGATCCACGGCAGCGGCCGCAGCAGCTGCCGCCAGCGGCTGCGCGGGCGACCCGTGACGCGCAGCCCCTCGTCGCCGCGCACGGCCTGCGGCGCGATGTCGATCACCATGTCGCGCAGCTGCCTGCGAAAGAACACGGGGTACCAGGCCGCCAGCGCCTGGCCGCGGAGCAGCGTCTGCGCCATGCTCAACCGCTCGACCCTGCAGGTCTGCCGCCCGCGCGCGAAGGTCAGCTTGATGTGGCCCGAGCGCAGCTCGTGGCTGTCCAGGCGGAAAGCCGCCGGCATGGCGAACGTCAGCCCATAGACCGACCACAGCCATTCCTCGGCCTGGCTGTCGTCGCGCAGCGAAGCCATCACCGCGCGCACCACCGGCAGCACGGCCTCGCCGATCCGGCCCAGCACCCGGATGAGCACGATGCGCTCGGGCCGCGTGCGCACGACGAGATTGTAGGCCTCGTAGTCGGCCCGCCAGGCGAAGACGTCGTGCTCGCGGCCCGCCAGCCAGGAGGCGTCGCCCAGGAAGTGGGCCGGCCGTTCCACCGCGAACTCCAGGCCGCCCTTGCTGGCCCGCTGCTGCAACCCGGCCAGGTACCGGTCCACCAGCGCCGACAGGGGCAGCGCCGTGCCGCGTCGAGCCGTGCGCCATTCGATCTCGGCGCGCACGATCTCGGCGTCGTCCAGCCGCACATAGCCGGTGTCCGGCCCCCCGTCGACGCGGCCCAGGTTCCACTCCTCGGGGACGCGCGCGCGCACGCCCTGCCAGCCGAAATCGCTCCAGCCCGCGTCGACCCGCATCTCAGAACACCAGCACGGACACCGACTTCTGGATGAGCGCGATGGCGATCGAGGCCATGCCCATCAGCGCCATGCCGGCGGCAAAGCCCACGGCCAGGATCGGGGCATACAGGCGCCACTGCCGCTGCCCGTACTTCCGCCAGAAGTAGTAGCGGGCCAGCAGGGCGCCGACCATCTCGGTCAGCATCATGTGCGGGATCATGGTCAGCGCCCGCACGTACCCGAAGACCATGAGCACCGGCAGGCCGAGCAGGGACAGCAGGATGAACAGGCCCACACCGGTGACGGTGCCCGCGGTGATGATCCTGAGGTTGATCGCGCGAAACAGCCACGGCTCGTCGGTCGAACGCTGGATCCACGGACTGGTGAAGTTCGGGTCGGTGTCGATGACGAACAGGTACTGCCAGCCCGCAGGCAGCGGCGCGGCCGCGCGCACCTGCAGCGCCGGGCGCGAGTCGCGCATGATCTCGCCCGCCGCGTCCGGGCCCAGGACCTCCAGCGTCGGGCCGGTCGCGCTCGGCTCCGCGTCCGCCTGCGCCGCCCCCAGCGGGGGCGGCGGCAGCTGCGGCTCGTCGTGGCCGTAGTGGGTGTAGAACCGCCGCACTGCGCTCCACGGCCCCGCCTGACCGCGCTTGCCCTCGGTCGCCAGCCACTCCGAGTCCACGGCCCGCGCCCGCCAGTGCCACCACTCGTGGTCGATCAGGTTCGCGGGCGCCCACTGCGCCTGCTCGCGGCTCGGGCTCACCGTGAGCTCGGATTTCATCGTGCCCGTGTACCAGATGCAGGTCTGCAGCGCGCGCAGGCGCCACATGAGCTGCGCGTACGGGTAGGACGCGGAGGGCACCGGGGCCAGCTTCCAGATGTAGGCCGAGTACAGGAACGTCGTGAAGAGCACGATCGGGATCATGAACACCTCGGCCTTCACGATGCTGGTGAACTTGGTGCCGGTCAGCTCGATCTCGCGGAACTTCTGCGTCTGCGCGCCGTAGTTGCCCAGGGGAAAGGGAATGAACCAGATGTCGACGCCCTGGTAGCCGGACAGGATGATCGTCGCCTCGCGGATGAAGGGGATGGACACCGTCTGGCCGACCATGCCCACCAGCCGCGAGTTCACGAAGGACTGGAACGGCGTGAACACGAACCCGAAGAAGATGAAAAACCAGACGAACTGCTTGAACGCCGGCAGGAAGACGGCGGCGATGGCGATCAGCGCCGCTGTTGCCAGGGAGTAGAGGGCCAGGGCGAGCCACAGCGAGAAGTCGCCGCGTCCCGGCGGCGGCGCCAGCGTGCGCCGCACCCCGGTGAGTCTCGCCTCCGCGTTGGCCGCGCGCACGCCGCGCGCCACCTGGTAGATCCCGATGATCGCGATGGCGATGGTCACCCCGATGCCGAAGCTCATCCAGAAGTCGACGCTGTTGACGAAGAACGTCTCGACGGCCCCCATTCCCGGCTGCCAGATCTTGAGCAGCCCATACCGGTAGAGGATGGGGTTCATCACCGCGTTGGTGACCACGCCCAGGAACGTGCCGAGAACGCCCCAGAAGGGCATCACCAGCCCGGCGAACACCGGCCCGAGGTGCGCGGTGAACCCCAGCGGCGTGGCCGGGATGAAGTTGCCGGTGATCTGCGTGAAGTCGATCCACGGGATCGGGATGAGCTGGATCGGTTCGGTCAGCAGCGCGCCGGTGACCGCCGGAATGCCCACGTAGATCGTGCCGAAGACCAGGCCGATCATCGCGCCGGACGAGAACACCCGCCAGCGCCACGTCTCCTCGCCGCCCGAGCTCTCGGCCAGCGCCGTGGCTCCCTGGGCCGCCACCGGGGCGAACGGAAACGGCAGGCGCTCGTAGTCCGAATTCACGCGGAACAGCGCGTAGGACATGGTGAACCAGGAGACGTGCGAGATCACGACCCCGGCCACCAGCAGCACGATGGGCAGGATCCAGTCCGGGTGGAAGAAGGTGCGCGCCACCAGCGCCGGCGAGTCGGCCGGGGGCGCCCACCACGTGGGAATCAGCTTGGCGATGCCGAACTGCTTGGCCGCGGGCGACTGGACCAGATACTGGGGCCACAGCAGGCCGTCGAAGGTGCCGTGCTCCGCGGCGATCAGGCCCGAGGCGACGTAGTACAGCAGGTAGATCTCCTGCCGCTTCAGGGTGATGAACGCCCGCTTGGTGACCTCGGCGAACAGGATGATCGTCACCCACTCGGCCGCCGCTCCCAGGCTGCCGCCCACCATCAGATTCAGGTACATGTTGCCCGGAATCATGATGAAGGCGACGAAGAGGACGCCGAGGATCGCCGGCTTGGTGAAGCCTTCCTCGTACCGGGAGGGCACCTCCAGCAGGTTGCGGTACTCCTCGATCTCCTGGTTGGGGTTGTACCCCTTCCTTCGTAGCACTGGCGCCCTCCCTCTCTAGGCGCTGACCGGCGCGCGCTGCCCGGCGAGCATCTCCTCGCCCTGGGCGCGATAGCCGGCCTTGGACTCGGGATCGACCGTGCGCCAGATGAGGAATTGCTTGCGGATCACGTTCATGAAGCGCTGGTTCACCCGCCGCCACGAGGCGTCCTCGCCGCTGAGCCGGCGGATCTGCAGCGTGATCGCGTAGAGGTTGTGCTCGGCCTCCGGCGTCGCGCGGAAGACCACGTGCTGGCTGACGCCCAGATCGAACGGGGCCAACCAGATGTTCATCGAGATGCTGTAGGCATCCCCGTGGGGCGAGGCGATCCGCTCGAGCCTGGCCCCATCGGTGTAGAAGGTCCCGATCGACTCCTCGCTGTAGGAGTCGAAGTACCCGATGAGGAACACCGACAGCCCCAGCACCTCGTGACCGCTGACCGTGAAGGGAAACTCGAAATTCCACTCGTCGCCGGCCGGCGGGGGCAGCTTCCACTTCCGCGTGACATCGGGCACGGCCATCTGCGAGGCCCGGCGCGCCGGGTACACCGTGGACAGCAGCACCACGGCCATCACCAGGATGCTGGAGAACACCGCCGACAGCGACGAGTAATTCAGCGTGAAGCCGGTCAGCAGATCCAGCTCGATGAGGATCTTGGCCATCGTCTGGCCCGTGAGATAGCCGGCGACCACCCCCAGCACGGAGTAGACGCACGACTCGGCCATGAACAGCCAGGCGATGTGCCCCGGCGCCAGCCCCACCGAGGAGTAGATGCCGATCTCGCGGAAGCGCTCGTACACGCTGCCCATCATCGTGTTGAGCACGATCAGCGCCGCGATGACGATCGGCACGAACAGGTTGGCCATGCCGGAGAAGGAGGTCATCCCCAGTGAGCTGTAGATCGACACGCGGACGAACTCGTCGCCCTCCTCCCGGATGCCCGCGAACAGGGTGACGGCCAGCCGCGACAGGAACTGCTCGATCTGCTCCCGCTCGTCCACGTCGGGCCGGAAGCGGATGGCCACCGACTGCAGCGGGTTGCCGCTGCCGATGTTGCGGAGCGTCTGGTAGGGAATGAGCAGCACGTTGGCCGGCTCGAGATGGACGAAGGGCTTGATCACCACCTTCGTCTCCTCGAGGCCCTCCTTCTCGCGCCGTTCCTCCTCGGCCATCTCCTGCACCGCCTGGCCGCCCGTCACGGCGAAGTCGGCGGGCGTGAGGATCTCGTCGTCCAGATCCTTGAGGTCCTTCATCCTTCTGGAGTCGAGGACGCCGATGACCGTGAACAGCTCGCCGAAGACGCGGATCTGCTCCTGTCCGATCCGCGCCAGGTCGATGTCCAGCTTCGCCGGTCCGATCATGTCGTCGGGAAGGATGCACACGTTCACGTCCTGCGCCTCGAACCAGCGGCCGGCGATCAGCGCCCGATCCAGCCCCGTCACGTCGCGTTCGGCCGGCGTCAGCCCCAGCACTCCCAGGGCGTTATGCGACCGGTCGCCGTGCTTCATCTTGATGTAAGCCTTCGTGCGGTTGCTGTACCAGCTCCGCGGCGCCACGTAGCCCAGATCGTGGAAGGTGCTCTGCGCGTACTCCAGGACCGAATCCTCCAGAGGATTCCAGGCCTTGCTGCGGATCATCATGCCCTCGTACAGGCCCTCGTTGTCCCGTTCGATCTGGCTGAAGCGGAGCGTCGACTGGATCGAGGTGAACGACAGGACCGTGAACGTCAGCAGCAGCAGCGTGGCGAAGGTGAGGGCGGTGCGCAGCTTGCGGCGCTTCATGTTGGAGATGCCCAGACTGAACGCCGCCAGCGAGGCGCTGGACCGGCTCACGTCGGTGTCGTGAATCACCGCCACCTCGGTGCGCAGCTTGCGCATCTGCTCGTTGAAGCGCCCCGAGATGATCCACATCACCAGCACGGCCAGCGCCAGGATGACGAAGGCGAGAAGGATGACGAAGGGATTGGACAGCTGGAAGGCCGGATGCACGAGCCAGAGGATCACCCAGATCACCAGGAACAGGCCGACGAAGCCGATGATCTGGTTGTTGATGGTCGCCGCGGTGATCAACAGCCGCTCGGCGAAGTAGGCGCAGGGGATGACGAGGGCCATGAAGAAGATGATGCCCTGGACCACGTCGTTCTGCGTCGACTTGACGTCGGGATAGGCGCGCGACTCCAGGCCGATGGCCGACCGCGTCCGGCGCACGAACTCGCTCCAGCGCAGCTCGGCAGCGGCCCGCTCGGCGGCGTCGAGCTGCTCGCGGGCGCGCCGGTGCAGGCTGGTCAGGCGGTTGTTCTCGATGCCGAAGCGCTGCAGCTCGCGCATGCGCGCCTCGTCCAGGTTCCACATGTCGCGCGCCGCCAGGTAGGTGGTCTGCGCGAAGGTGGTGCCCGCCTCGATCAGGTAGCCCCGCCCCAGCGCCTGGTACTTGTCGGCGGTGGGCTCGGAGTTGAGCAGCAGATACCGGAAGCCCAGCAGCCCGGCCCCCAGGCCGACCTTGACGCGGTTGTCCCGGCGCGCGAACAGCACGCCGTACGGCTCGCTCAGCGCGGACGGCCCCTCGCCGATCGTGTACCCGTACTCCACGG
Organism: uncultured Gemmatimonadaceae bacterium; assembly: GCA_964591015.1. GTDB lineage: Bacteria > Latescibacterota > UBA2968 > UBA8231 > UBA8231 > SLHA01. The sequence goes on along the minus strand of CAZPXM010000011.1, from coordinate 5,581 downwards.
GAGCCGTGTTCGTCTCGTCGAACACGGTGATCTGCGACAGCTTGGTCAGGTAGCGCGGATCGACCAGATCGAACAGGTTGTAGGCCCGACACGGGAACAGCACGACCTGCCACTGCTTGTCGCGCCAGTCCATGGCGATGCGCAGCGGATAGGCCTTGGCGCCCTGTTCGCCGCGGTCCGGGGCATAGACGATCTGACCGGTGGCCGGGTCCATGTAGTACCCCTCGACCTGCACGGTGTTGACCCGGATCCGGTCGACGTAGAAGGCGCCCTCGTCGTCGACGATCTCGTAGAACTCGCCGCGCACCCCCTTGTAGGAGGTCTTCCTGCCGTTGCGGATCACGCCCACCGCATCGGTGCGCGGCAGGTCGGGGATGATGCTGCGGCGCGGGAACACCATGGTGCGCGCCTTGAGCGAGCGGAGGGTGTCCTTCAGCCGCATGCGGAAATCCGGAAACAGCTCCGGATCCTCCAGGGCCATGTGGAGCATGCCCGCCAGCACCCGGATCTGCTTGGCGAGGTTGTCGCTGCGCACGCGTTCCAGCCGGTCCAGCGGGGTGTCCACGGCGAAGCGCGCGTCGTTGACGGTGACGAAGGCCAGCGCCGGCGTCCCCGTGTCGAGCACGAGCTCGCTGTTGACGGCGATCTCCCCCGGCACGAAGGTGGCCCAGCTCATGCCACCCTCCGGGCTGATGCCGTTGACCAGCACGTCCTCGTGCCGGTAGCCGAGTCGCTGGCTCACCTCGCGCGCGTACGCCATGAAGTTCTTGCCGAACGGCGCGAAGTAGCGCTTGTAGTAGAAGCTGGTGTTGCTGTTCCAGACGCCCAGCTCGTCCGTCTGCGTGGACAGATCCAGCGAGATGAACAGCTTCACGGCCAGCGAATCCGCATCGGGCGCCACCCAGCGGCGGTAGAGCTCCAGCCGCAGGCTCTCGTCCTCGCGCAGGGCCCGCACCAGCGCGTCCTGGCTGCGGAAGCGGCGCCCGGCAAACGCCAGCTCCGCCCCGTCGGCCGCCACCAGGCCCGCTGCCGCCGCGTCGGCAGCGATGAGCCGCACCAGCACCGAGTCGTGCGCCGCGATGCTGCGGACCAGGGATTCCCTGCCGGCGAACTCCTCGCGTCCGAGCCGGTACCGGACCCCGTCCTGCTGGATCAGCTGGCGGGCCAGCGCCACGTCCACGGCCCGACGGAGCACCATCCGCTCGACGAACGGGCTCTCCTGGCGCAGGTAGCGCTGGATGAAGTCGTCGATGCCGCGCATGGCCAGATGGTGCGCCGAGGTCGCCAGCAGGACGACGGTGCGCGCCGGCGGATGCTGGCGAAAGTACCGGGCCAGCTCGAGCAGGCCGGTGATGCCCGCCGCCTGTTCCGCGCCCGGGCACAGCGCCGGCACCACCGACATGGCATCGTAGTACGATTCGAGAACGATCACGTCGCGGCGCAGGAGCGGGTCGTGGCCAGGGATGACGCCCATGATGTTCCAGGCGGGGCGCCGCTGCCAGTCCATGCGGTACTCCAGGTGCACGGGCAACTGGCCGTCCGCGCGGCCGGCCAGGCGGCGGCGCAGCTCAAGGCCGTCCTCCCGGCCGACCCAGAAACGCGGCAGATCCAGCGGCATGCTGAGGAACTTGCGCTCGCCCTCCAGATACACCGTGGAATCGGGTTCGACGAAGACGATGCCGGCGGCGCCCAGGTAGCCGCAGTTGAGCCAGGCGTCGGCCGTGTTGAAATCCAGCAGCACGATGGCCCCGTCCACCCGGTGGCCGTCCAGGGCCGCATAGGAGCCGTCGCGGCCGTCGATGAGGAGGGCGTCCACGCCGCCCACGGGCAGCGTGGACGTGCGCACGAGGTTCGGCCACAGGCCGTGGATCGGCACCTGGAACTCGCCGTCGCGCAGGCGCAGGTGGCCCGGCGCAGCCTCCACCGGCACCGAGACATCGTATTCGTGGGCGGTGACATCCTGGAGGCCGATCTCGGCGAACACGCCCTGGATGTAGCGCGCCGCAGCCTCGGCTCCGGGGTAGCCGGCCACGCGCGATGGATGCCGCGCGAACTCGGCCAGCGTCTGCTCGACCCGCTCCACGGGCACCGCGCCGCGGAGCTGGGTGAAGTCCACCTCGGCGTGACCGCGGGCCGCTGCCCAGCCGGACAGCAGACACGCCGCCAGCGCGAGGGGCCTTCCTGCGGGCATGCCCATGCCAGTCTCCCTCCGGAAGTCGAACCGGTGCCGCGCGCGGCCGCGGTGCGGCCGCGCCCTGCGCTGCCGGCGCCGGTCCCTGTCCCGCGCTAGATCCAGAAGACCACGTTGTCCGTCATCCCGGTGCAGGCGTCGATGATCAGCCAGGCACCGGCGACCACGAACTGGCCCATGATCAGCCCCAGGAACAGCGGCCGCGTCCGCCGGTACAGGGACGGCCCGCCGTACTTCATCACCGCCAGCTTGATCAGCCAGGCCACGAAGATACTAAACCACAGCTCGTCCATCAGCCACACGGCCGCGATCGGGTACCCGATCGGGTGCAGCGGCCACCAGAGCAGATGGTGCCGCGCCAGCATGAGCGCCGCCATGATCGAGCCCCCCACCGCGGTGTGCGCCAGGCCCCCCCAGTTGGCCGCGGTCGGCGCCGTGAGGAGCGGGGCGATGTACTCGAACGGCGCGCGCGTGCCGCCGCCGAAGAACCAGCCGTTCAGGTTGATGCCCCCGTACCCATAGGCCAACGTCAGGATCACCCACACGGACCCCGCGACGCCCACCGCGATCGCCAGCGAGATGGCCCAGAACAGCGGCCGCACGTTGCGCCCCAGGTTCTCGCTCAGCTTGAGGCCGTGGGCGACGGAAGCCATGAGGAACGTGCGGATGTCCGCGGCCCACACATACGTGTAGGCCATGGCTACCATTCCCGGCGCCCCGAGCGCGCTCGAGCCCACGGCCGAGGTGATGACCGACGAGGAGATCATCGGCCCCACTGCCGTCGCCACCCCGCTCTCCACCACCACGCGGGTGAGCCCGACGAAGATGAGGATGGCCATGAGCAGGGTTGCGGCGGCCGCCCAGGCCGGCAGTCCGGACAGCCACAGCCAGGTACCCAGCACCACCATGCCGCCGAGCCACGCGAACACCGCGGCCCGGTAGGACATGATCTCGCGCGAATCGTCCACTTCCGGAGCCCTGCCGAAGGCCTTCCGGAACACCTCGCCCAGATGCCCGCGCACGACCCACAGCCCGAACCCCACCAGGACGATCATCGCCCCCTGCCCCTGATGCGCCAGGATCGGCTCGCTGATGACGCCGTAGATGCCCAGTTTCTCGGTGCTGGCGATGCCGACGATCGACATGGTGCCGCGGACCAGCTTGGCCAGCGTGTTGAAGAACCACAGGCTGAAGGCGATGTCCAGATTGATGAGGTAGGAGAAGCCCAGCATGGGGAAGCTCAACCGGAACACCATACCCACGGTGTTCCGGAGGATGGCCACCGAGGACACGAGCTGGATCGTCGGCACGAAGTTGTAGTACGCGTGCAGCGCCCTGAGGCTGCTGACGAGGACCGGGATCGCGAAGCCGATCCACATCGCCGGCGAGCGGAAGAACGGCCCACCGACCCATCCGCCCCGCTCCTCCTGGACCATCTCCAGCGGCACCTGCACGATCGGATAGATCAGCCGCTCGCGCTCGACCCACTGCCGGCGGAGCATGACCATGGTCGAGATCATCACCAGGTACAGGGCCACGATCGCCACCAGCCACCGCCAGAGCGGCCCCAGCCAGGCCCCCCAAGGAACGCCCACCCCGTATGGCGCCCCCTCGTAGAACCACTTGATCGCCTGCTGGTCGTGGGGCACGAGCCACTCGGGGACGAACGGCAGGATGAGTTCGCTCCACTCGTTCTCGGGCGTCGCGTAGTACTGCGCGCCCGTCATGATGGTGAGCAGGTATTCCGACAGGCCGAAGGTCGCGACCGCGGACGCTGCGATCATCATGGTGTAGACGACCAGCAGCTCGGACCGACGCAGGGCCAGGCGAGGCGCCACGGCCGCCGCCCCGGAATTGACGACCCCGACCAGGAGGAAGAACAGGAAGATGGCGCCCGCGGTGCTGAAGTCCGCCGCCATGTACGAGCCGCGGACCACCATGTTGCCGAAGGGCGCGCCCAGCGCGATCGCCAGCGACAGCAAGGCACCCACGACAAAGGCCTTCGGCGTGAAGGCCCCGGCGTGGTCCGCCGCCTGCTGCACCGTCGCGGCTGCCCCGCTGCTGCTGTCGGCCACGGCACCTCCGTGTGCTTGGCGTTGCCCTGGCGGCCTGCTCGCGAGAGAGCCGATGCGGCGAGTCCGCCCGCCGCTCTGACTCCGAACTCCCAGCGGCGCGGGCACCCGACCGCCCTCGACGCTCGCGCAGGCCTCGACAAGCAGGCACAAGCTGCGGGTTGGCCGCGGCAGGAGTGCAGGACAATAAAGACCAAGCGCCGTAGCCCGACAAGGCTCGGCGATCGCCCTGGCGCGCCGCTCGGACGGCCACGCCAGGCGGCCCGCGTCACCGCAGGCGGCCCAGACTCCACCGGGCCAGCAGGCCGATGCCGCCGCCGCTGCCCACACCGGCCACCACGGCCAGCGGCAGCAGCGCCCAGACGCCACCGTGCCCGATCAGCCTGGCCGCCAGCGCCAACTGCACGACCTGATGGACCACCGCGCCGATGACGCTCACTCCCACCGGGCTGAAGACGCCGCAGCACCAGCGCCGCACCGCCGCCATGGCGCCCAGACTGGACACGCTCGCGCCCAGGGCCAGCATGGTCGCCGGACCTCCCAGCGTGCCGCTGAACAACCCCCCGAGAAAGACCTTCGCCAGGCTCACGCCGAGGGCAGGACCGAAGCCGTGGAGGAACAGGGCGAGCATCACGGGCAGGTTCGCCAGGCCGAGCCGCACCCAGGGAAGCGGACGGGGCACCAGCGACTCGAGCACGAAGAGAATGACCGCCGTGCCGGTCAAGAGGCCGAGACGGGTCACCTCGCGCGCGGGCCAGCGCTTCATCGCGTCACCGCATCCCAGCGCGCTCCACCGCGCGCCCCCGTCACCGACACGATCAGGCGGTTCGGCACGCACACGACCGCATCCCCGCACCGGCGCACCCACCCCTGGCGGCGGCAGAGTTGCTGCGGGCAAGGCGCCACCACGACCCGGGCCCCCTCCTTGCCGATCTCCACGATGCTCGTCCCGATGGGACCCTCCACGCGCAGCAGGCGACCCTGCTCCATGGGATACTCCCCCCACAGACGGCCGCCCACCTCGATCCGGACGAGCTCGGCGGGAGGCAGCCATGCGTGGCGCCAGACCAGGCTCGCCAGCGCGACGGCCAGCAGCGCACCGATCAGCATCCGGTCGCCGCGGGTGAGCTCGCGCCAGACCCGCCGCGCCTCCTGCGTCTCCATCTCGCCCCCCGTTGTGCCTGCGCCAATCCCCCCGTGGCCGTTGCCCGCGGGCGCCAGGATCCCCGGCCCCGACACGGCGCCTGGCCGGGCGGCGAGGCGTCTACCGTGGCTGCCCCGGCCGGAGCCCCGGGCTAGGGTAGAGACGGGCGCCTGG
>CAZPXM010000010.1:9195-52480 GCA_964591015.1 uncultured Gemmatimonadaceae bacterium | reverse complement strand
CGGCGAGAACCAGGAGCCCATGTCCAGCGCCCGCAGCTCGGCGAACGTGCTGTCAGCCACGCTCCGCCCGGACCAGCCGAAGCGGTCGAGGCAAAGATCATGGCACAGGACCACCACGCCGTCGGCCGTCAGCTGGACGTCCGTCTCGACCTCGGTGGCGCCCATCTCCCGCGCCAGATCGAAGGCGGCCACCGTGTTCTCCGGGGCGTACCCCGACGCCCCGCGGTGGGCGACGATGCGGAAACCGGGCGGGACAGCGATGGGAAACATGACGAACCCTTCCTCGCGCGCGACGCGCGCGGCGCGCGTTGACGGGACTGCCGCGCCGCCGTTCCATTGGGCCGCCGTGCCGCACAGCCCAGACTGCGGCGGCCCGAGCCACCGGACGCGGTATCACCGCCCGGACCTGCGGCCGCCGGGCCGGGATTGCCGCGGCGCCCCGACCCCATCCGGGCACCAGGAGAGTGGCCATGAAGATAGTGGACATCGACGTGATCCGCTTCCGCAGCACCTCGCGCATCCATCCGACCCGCTTCGGCTACTACTACTGGGGCCCCGAGCACCCGACCGTCAGTTCGCTGACGCGCATCGTCACGGACGAGGGGATCGAGGGGTACAACCTCGGCGGCGACCCGGGGACCGTGGAGCGGGTGGTCAAGCCTCTGCTGGTGGGCGAGAACCCGCTGGATCGGGAGAAGCTGTGGCAGTGGATGAGCCAGCACCCCGGGTTCTCGGAGGGGCTGGCCGGGCAGATCGACTGCGCCTTGTGGGATCTGTACGGCCGCATGGTCGGCCTGCCCGTGCACAAGTGCCTGGGCGGCTGCCGCGACCGCGTGAGGGCCTATGCCAGCACCTGGCCCAACATGGGCAAGCCCGAGGATTACGCGCGGCACGCCGTGGCCATGAAGGCCCGGGGCTACAAGGCGTACAAGGTCCACGCCTACATCTATTTCGACCCCTATGCCTGGGAGCATGCGCCGCAGCTCCCCGCCTTCCCGCGCGCCGATGTCGAGGTCTGCCGCGCCGTTCGCGAGGCAGTCGGGCCGGACATGGTGCTCATGCTCGATCCGTTCGGCGGCTACACTCTGGAGGAATCGCTCTGGGTGGGCCACGAGCTGGAGAAGCTGGGGTATTACTGGCTCGAACACCCCATGATCGAGACACGCGTGGAGGCCTACCGCCGCCTCTGCCGCGAGCTGGACATCGCCGTCTGTTCGCCGGAGCATGCTCCCGGCGGCGTGTACACTCGTGCCGAATGGGTGCTGCAGGGAGCGTCCGACATGAGCCGCATCGACGTCGGCTACGGCGGCATCACCGGTTCCTACAAGCATGCGATGCTGTGCCAGGCGTACGGGATCAAGTGCGAGATGCACGGCGGCCACTGGACCAACAGCCACATCCTGGGCGCGACGCCCGAATCCACCTGCGAGTACTTCGAGCGCGGCCTGCTGCGGCCCGACCTGGACTACGAGCGCCCGGCGCCCTATCTGAAGGCCATCTGCGATCCTCTGGACGACGACGGGAACGTCATCCTGACCACCGCGCCCGGACTGGGCATGGAGTTCGACTGGGACTACATCGAGGCCAACCGCGTCCAGGGCTAGGCCGCCAGCGAGCAGGCCGACACCCGGGGCCGCTCGATCGTGCCCAGGACGATGTGGACGTTGGGCGCCGGGCGCCGGCTCCTGGACGGCGTCAGACCGCCTCGATGGTCGACGGCGGCTTGGCGGCGATGTTGTAGGTGACGCTGACCACGCCGGGCACCGCCTGGATGATCGCTGCCGCCAGCTCCTGCAGCCTGGCTGGCGGCAGCGGCGTCGGCGTGGCGGTGCGGGCGTCGAGGCTGTCCCAGCAGCGCACCTCGATCTGCTGGCCGAAGGCGCGCCTGGCGTCCACCATGCCCGTGACGCGGTCCTCGTGGAGGATGGCCAGGTACTGGAAGGCGCCCGAGTCCTGCAGCAGGCGCTCCACCACGGCGGTGGCCTGCCGCACGGTCTCCACGCGCTCGGGCGTGGCCTCGCCGATCACGCGCGCAGCCAGGGCGGGTCCGGGAAACGGTATGCGCGCGAAGACCTCCGCCGGCAGGCCCAGGGCTGCGCCCACCTTGCGGACCCCATCCTTGCGCAACTGTACCAGCGGCTCCAGGATCCGGTAGCCGAACGCCTCCTGCGGATCGATGCCGAGCTGGGCGAACACGTTGTGCTGGCGCTTGATGCCCGCCACGGTCTCGTCGATGTCGGTGAGGATGGTGCCCTGCAGCAGGAAGCGGGCACCGCTGGCGCGCACCAGTCGCCCGAACACCTGCCGGTAGAAGGTCTGCGTGATGGCTTCCCGCTTCTCCTCCGGATCGGTGATCCCCGCCAGCGCCGCGAAGAACTCCGCGCGCGCGTCGACGCGCTCCACCGGCACGCCCAGGCCCGCGAACAGGCCGACCACTCGCTCCGGCTCGCCGGCGCGCATCAGCCCGTTGTCCACGAACACGGTGCGCAGTCGCTGGCCCAGGGCCCGGTGCCCCAGCATGGTGACCACGGACGAATCCACGCCTCCGGACAGGGCGTTGATCGCCGTCTCCTCGCCGACCGCGGCACGGATCTCGGCGATCTGCGCGGCGATGAAGCGCGGGGCATCCAGATCTTGCGCGGTGATCTCGTCGGTCATGCGGCTTCCTCCGTCGTCATGTTCGGGTGCGCCACTGGCCTTGCCGGACCGCTAAGCTCGCCCATGCAGCGGTCGCCAGCAATGCCCGCCGCCGGCGGCGAGGACGGCGATCGGCGCGGCCGGGGGGGCCCGCCGGGGGTTGCCGCAGTCGGTGTCCTGCTGTTGCATGTACTGCGCGCCGCCCAAGGACCGGCGCGGGCGAGCGAGCGCCGCTGGCCTCGCCGGGTCCGTGGCCCAGCTCAGGAGGATTCGCTCGTGCAGACCCCTCGCGAGGTCATCGCCAGCCTCTTCTGCCGCCGTCCGGCCGTCCGCGTCGGCCTGCGCGACAGTCCGTGGGGCGACACGCTGCGCAAGTGGGTGGGGCAGGGTTACCCCGTCACTGCCGACGGCCAGCCGCTCGACCCGGCCGACCATTTCGGCTTCGACATGGTCGGCGTGGGCGGCTTCGAGTGGCGCGCGCGGCTCGAACCGGACCTCATCCTCGACGAGACCGACGCCTGGAAGCTGGTGCGCGACGGCAACGGCGCCACGTTCCGCTGGTGGAAGAACAAGTCGGGCACTCCCGAGCACGTCGACTTCGCCATGAGGGACCGGGGCCGCTGGGAGACCGAGTACAAACCCCACGTGGTGGACTCGGCGCGGCGGCGCGCCACGCCGGAGGCACTGGCTGCCAAGCGCCACGCCATCGACGCTGCGCATGCCAAGGGCAAGTGGGCCGATCTGGGCTTCCGCGGCCTGTGGGAGAACATGCGCGGCGCCTTCGGCGACCTCGCCCTGTACGAGAACATGCTGCTGGACCCCGGCTGGATCCGCGACTACTGCCGCACGTACGCCGACCTGTACGCCGACGAGTTCGCCCTCGTGCTGGCCGAGGCGGGCCGCCCGGACGGCGTGTGGTTCTTCGACGATCTGGGCTATCGCGGCACCACGTTCTGCCGGCCGGAGCTGTACGCCGAGCTCATCTTTCCGTTCTACGTCGAGCTGGTCGACATGGTCCACCGCCACGGCCTGCCCGCCATCCTGCACACCTGCGGCTACACCGAGTCCGTGCTGCCCGTGATCGTGCAGACCGGCTTCGACGGCCTGCATCCCATGGAGGTCAAGGCCGGCAACGATCCGCTGGGCATGGCCGCGCGCTGCGCCGAGCAGCTCGTGTTCATCGGCGGCCTGGATGCGCGCATCCTCGAGTCGCACGATCACGCCCGGATCCGGCGCGAGGTCGGCGCGTACATCGACGGGATGAAGGCCCGCGGGGCGCGCCTGGTATTCGGCTCGGACCACTCGCTGTCGACCAACATCGACTACCCGGACTTCGAGGTGGCCCTGCAGACCTACCGCGCCCACTGCAGGTACTGACGGGGCTCGGCGCCGCCGTGCCGCCCGCCACGACGCCCCCCGGCGCGGCCGCCGGTGCTCCTGCCCGCCGGCGAGGCGCCGCGCCGGCGAGAGTCGGGTCCGGGCGATCACAGCGCCAGCGGATAGGAGCCGTACTCGCGGTGGGCGGCCAGCAGAGCCAGGAGGTTGGCCACCGGCGCATCGGCCTGGATGTTATGCGCGGGACCGAGGATGTACCCGCCACCGGGCGCCAGCGCCGCCAGCCGGGCGCGCACCTCCGCCCGCACGGCCGCCGGGGTCCCGAAGGGCAGCGTCCGCTGGATCGACAGCCCGCCCTGGAAGGCCAGCCGGGCGCCGAACTCGGATTTCAGCGAGCGCGCCTCCATGCCGGCGGCCTCGGGCTGCACAGACTGCAGCACATCCAGGCCGGCGTCGAGGAACAGCGGGATCAGCGGCCGCACCCCGCCGCAGGTGTGGTGCGCCACCCGGACGCCGTGGGCGTGCGCCAGCTCGATGTACTCGCCGAAGCCCTCCAGGAGGAACTCGCGCCACATGCCGGCCGACAGCAGCGGCCCGGTCTGCGTGCCGAAATCGTCGCCGGTCAGCAGCAGGTCCAGCCCGCCCGCAGCCGCGGCCAGCAAACGCGCCGCATACTCCCGGTAGAAGGAGCGGATGCGGGCGAAGATGGCCCGCGCCATCTCCGGCGCCAGCACCAGATCGGCCAGGATCTGCTCGATGCCGCGCAGGTACATGGCCGGCTTGAGCTGGGCCAGGCGGTTCAGCCGGTCGCCCATGAAGACGGCCAGGCGGCCCCGGGCGCGGACCGCGCGGCACTGGGCGGCCACCACGCTGTAGTCGAACCAGTCCGGCGACGGCCAGCGCGGGTACGCCTCCACCTCGGCGACGCGGGTGAGCGCAGCCAGCGGCGAGACCATGAGCTCCATGTACCGCTCGCTGCCACCAGCCGACTGCACGACGGCCGGCCGGCGCCGCACGCCCCACAGATCCTCTGCCGAGCCGTCGGGCCAGCGCCGCAACGCTGGGCCGATGTAGCGGGGGCCCTCGATGTAGCGCAGGTCCACGTCGTGCTCGTCGAGGAAGGCTGCCGTCGGCATGCCGGTGTGCGCCTCCAGCTTGGCCCGGAATCCTGCCGACAGCCACAGGTCCAGCGGCACGCGGTCCGGTTCCTCGTGGCGCAGCGCCAGGAAGGTCCGTTCGCGCGAGTCCATGCTCACCCTCTGTGCCTCGATTCGAGCCCGCCCCTGGCTACTGCGACGCTGCCTCGACCAGCACGCGTCGGTCCGCGTCCAGCCGCAGGCGGCCGGCGAACTTCTCGCCGGTGGCCGCCACGAAGCCGCGGATGAGCCGGGTGCAGCCCTTCTCGATCAGCGTGCGGATCTGGTTGTCGGTCAGCGTCTTGCCGCTGACCTGCCGCCAGACCACGAAATCGCACCCCGCGCGGTACCGGTCGCAGCCGAAGCCGCGCCGGCCGGCCACGATGCGGCCGCGACCGCACTTGGGGCACGGCGGCCAGCCCGCCGGCGGCACCGGCCCGGCGGCGGGCGGGCCGGCCGCGGCCGGCGCACCCGCAACGTCAGCAGCGGCGGCGGGCGCGGCGGGTGCAGTCGCAGTCGCACCCGCGGCGTCAGCAGCGGCGGCGGGCACGGCGGGCGCCGCGGGCGCCGCGGGCCCACGCGCAGCGTGCATGCCGCGCCGCGACGACCCGAACTCGAACGAGACCCTGCCGTCGTCGCCCAGGCGGAGCCGGGCACGGAAGGAACGCCCGGCCCGCGACCGGAACCCGTCCAGCACGCCGCTGCGCCTCTCCTTGAGGAGCTGCGCCGCGACTTCGCGCGGGATCCGGCGGCCCGCGATGGTCTTCCAGATCGTCAGGCCACACCCGGCGCGGTACTGGCTGCAGCCGTACGCCCGCGCGGTCTCCACGACCTGCCCTCGACCGCAGACGGGACAGACACCCAGGCCGGCCGGCTGCGGCATGGAGGCGGGCGCTACCGCGGCGGGGATCGTCTCGCCTGGTACGCCGGTCTTCCGTGGGCGCAGCCCGGCGCGCCCCCGCCGGCCGTGCAGCCCGCCGGCCTGCTGCTGCCGCGCCGCCCCCGCCTGGTCTGGCGTCAGGGCTGGACCGGCCGCCACCCGCGGCACCAGCTCGCGCACGAACGCGACGATGCGCTGGTAGTAGTCGGCGGCATCCAGAGCGCCCTCCTCGATCTCCTTGAGCTGTCGCTCCCACGCCCCCGTCAGCTCGGGACTGCGCAGCGGCTCGGCCACCAGGGCGATCAGCGCGCGCCCCTTCTCGGTCGAGCGCAGGTGGCGTCCCTGCCGCTCGATGTACGTCGAGCGGATGAGCCGCTCGATGATCTCTGCGCGCGTGGCCGGCGTGCCGAGCCCCGTGTCCTTCATGGCCGCGGCCAGCTCCTCGTCCTCGACCTGGCGACCGGCGTGCCGCATCGCCGCCAGCAGCGTTGCATCCGTGTAGGGCCGCGGCGGCTGGGTCTTCTTCTCCACCAGCGACAGCTCCTCCACGTGCACCACCTGGCCGGGCACCAGGGGCGGCAGCGCCTGCGCCTCCTGCGCCTGGGGATCCTCCGGCGCCGCCACCGACCCCACGTCCTCGCCCGCCGCTCCCGTGCGGCGGCTGCCAGGCCGTGCCGCATCGGCGACACCGCGCCGCGACTCGGCCGAGCGCCACCCAGGATCCAGCACGACGCTCCCCTGCGCCACGAAGGACGCCCCGCCGATGTCCAGCTCGGCGCGCGTGTCCTCGACCAGCTCGTCCGGCAGGAACACGGCGACGAAGCGGTCGACGACCAGCCCGTACACGCGCTGCAGCGCCAGCCCGAGGCGCGCCGGCAGGGACTGCCCCGTGGGCAGGATGGCGTGGTGGTCGGTCAGCCTGGTGCGATCGACATACGCCTTGCCCAGCTGCAGCCCCGCCCGCAGCCGGGCCAGCGCCGCCGGCGCCAGCGGATGCGCGAGCTGCGCCAGGATCCTGGGCAGCTCGGGCACCAGGTCGTCGCCGATGTGCCGGCTCTCGGTCCGCGGGTAGGAGATCAGCTTGTGCTGCTCGTACAGCGCCTGCGCGTACTGGAGGGTCTGCGCGGCGGTGAATCCGTACTGCCGGTTGGCGTCCCGCTGCAGGCTGGTCAGATCGTACAGCGGCGGCGGCCGGTTGCGGCGCACGTGCTTGTCCACCGCCCGGACCGTGCCGGTGCGCTCGGCGCGCAGGCGTTCCAGCAGGCGTTCGCCTTCCGCCCTGTCGTCGATGCGGGTCTGGCCGTCAGCGACGTACCGGGCCGCGAACCCCTCTGCCAGGCGGGCGACCAGCTCGTAGTAGACCGCCTGCCGGAACGCCGCGATCTCGGCATCGCGGCGCACGACCATGGCCAGCGTGGGCGTCTGCACGCGTCCCACCGTGCACAACACCCGGTTGTGGACGGTGTAGGCGCGGGTCAGGTTCATGCCGACCAGCCAGTCGGCCTGGGCTCGCGCCCGGGCCGCGGCGGCCAGGGCAGCGAAGTCCTCCCCGGCGCGCAATCGCTGCAGGCCGGCGCGGATGGCCGCCTCCGTGAGGCTGGAAACCCACAGACGCTGCCACGGCTTCCGGCAGCCCGCGTGGGCATGGATCAGGCGGAAGATGAGTTCGCCCTCGCGCCCGGCATCGGTGGCGCAGACCACCTGAGTGGTCTGCGCATCGTTCAGGAGCCTCTTGACCACCGCGAACTGCGCGGCGGTCTGGCGCACGGTGCGCAGCTTCCAGTTGTCGGGAACCATCGGCAGCTGGCCCGCCGACCAGCGCCGGTTCCACGGCGGCCCGTAGTCGTCCGGTTCGGCGAACTCCACCAGATGCCCCAGCGCCCAGGTGACCACGTACCCCGGCCCCTGCAGGTACCCGCGCCGCTGCTGGCGCACGCCCAGCACGCGCGCGATGTCGCGCGCCACGCTGGGCTTCTCCGCGACGATCACGGTGGTCAAGCCGCCTCCTCTGCCGGCAGCCCGGCTGGCGGCGTGCGCCGCCTCAGGACTCGGGGGCGCACCAGCCCAGCCGGGGCGGCGGTGCCGGCACCAGCATCAACGCCAGGTAGACGCGCGGCCGTCCCTCGTGCGAGGAGTAGTAGCTGATCCACAGCTCGCCGGCGTGCAAGGCGACCCCCGCATAGGAGGTGTCGCCGCCGGAGGGAAAGGGTATGAGCTCGGCAGCGCGCCAGCGCGCGGCGGCCAGCTGCTTGACCTCGGGGAGCCGACACGCCAGCGGCTCGATCTCGCACAGCGACGTCCGCACCGGATCGTAGAGCCGGGCCACAGCCAGCAGGCGGTTCTCGTCGGCCACGAGGATCATCTCCGGCGCACCCATGCGCAGGCCCAGCTCGATCCACTCCCAGCTGGTGTAGGGCGGCCAGGCTGTCCCCAGCGCGGCCAGCGCCGAGTGCGTGGTCTCCGGGTCGCGGCGCAACAGGCAATAGGCCCGCTCGTCGGGCATGAACACGATGGACGTCTCGCTGGCCAGGCCGGGCGGGAACAGCTCGCGCGCGACTGGCTTCCAGCGCCGGCCGTCGTCCGTGCGGTAAAGCGTGCCGCCGCGATCGCGGCCGCCATAGCCGAAGCTGTACCCGGCGCCGTCGTGCCAGGTGACGCTCCAGCGCCAGGTGCCCAGGCCGGTGGGGCAGGCAAACGGTCCGCTGAAGCCGTCCCCGTCCGCCGACAGCCACGTCACCGACCGATGCCGGTCGTCGCCCTCGGGCTGGAGCAGGCGCACCGCGGCGCTCACCATCAGCTGGCCGTCGGGCGTGATGGACAGCTTCGGGTCGCGCACGTCGCCGCCCTCCCAGGCGAGCAGGGCCACCGGCTCCCACGTCAGCCCGTCGCGGGAGCGGATGATTCGCGCCCTGCCGTCGTCGGAGGCGTGCCCCAGGCCCTCCCGCAGTACGCAGTACCACAGGTCGTTGTACCGGATCAGATCGGTGAACGCGTTGTGAGGAGCTGCCTCCCAGATCATCCGCAGTCGCATCGTCGCGCTCCCTGCGCCGGTCGGCCTGGGCCTGGGCCGGCGCGCAGCAGGCTCACTCCCCCGGCACCGGCGTGCGCAGCACCTCGACGTCCTCCTTCTGGCGGGAGACGATCGCGCACAGGTAGCCGTCGGCCAGCAGGGTGTGCGGGTAGCCGTACTCCCCGCCCTTGTGCAGCCCTGGCCGGCGTTGCCGGTAGGGAGTGGTGCCGTCGGCAAGGACCCAGTGGCGGTCGAACAGCACCCCGTCTTCCGACAGGCTCAGCACCAGGGGACAGCGCGCGCCCCGGGGCTGTGGATCGGGGCAGCCCACGTAGTAGAAGCGCCCGTCCGGCAGCCGCCCGAAGTGGAACTTGGTGCCGTTGTCGGTGAAGCCGGTCGCCACCGGCGGCGACCAGGACTCGCCGTCGTCGGCGCTCTCGGTGACCCACAGGCGCTCTGTCCCGGAGCGCAGCAGCATGTGGAGGACGCCGTCGTCGGTCTGGTAGAAGGAGCCCTCGCACAGGCCGCAGGGCCAGCCCTGGCGTTCCTTGACCAGCCAGAAGCCGGCGGAGTCGTCGAACAGCTCGGCGGCCATGTCGGGCGGGTAGATGCCGGCCGGGCGCCAGCCCGTCAGACCCGCCGGATCGTCGGTCCACGGAAAGGAGATGTTGCCGCTGAGAAGCAGCCGGCCGCTGCGCGTGGCCTGGGGCCCGTGGTTGGGGACGATCGGCACGCCGAGGTCCAGCAGCGGCCCCCAGTGCTCGCCATCGCCGCTGACCAGCGCCCGCAGCGTGGTCCCCACATGCCCGCGGTCGCCCGGCAATCGCCTGCCCTCGTGCAGCCTGTCGGGGGCGTACTCGAACTGCCCGGCGTAGGCCACCAGCCGCTCCCCGGCGTCGTGAAAGCCTGCCGCGGTCAGCACGACCTCGGCATACCGTCCCGGCAGCGAATCGAGCAGCGGCCGTGGCGGCGTCCAGGTGGCGAAATCCCGCGAGCTGGCCCACAACACGCGCTGCCCGACGTCGTCCTCGTGTTCGCGGCCGTTGGACCACATGGCCAGGTAGCGACCGCGGAAGCGGCACAGGTGCGGATGGTGCGAGTAGGTCCACTCGCGCTCGGGCTGGTACAGCAGGACCCGCTCCACCGGGGCCTGGGGACGCGCGGGGGACGCAGCGCCGGGATTGCCGATGGGCGAGACCTGTTCTGCCATCCGTGTCCACCTTTCTCCCGCGCGCCAGGCGGCAAGCCCGACGCGCGCCGGCGGCAGCGACTCCGGCCAGCGCCGGCGGGCGCGGCGGCGGTCCGCGGTTGACGCCGCGTGCGCGGCCCGCTAACGTGCTGCCTGGCCAGGACCGGTCCCCGCCTGCCGGCAGCGTGCGGGCAACGGCCGGCACCCCACGCCCGCGGAGCCGCCCTCGTGTCAGCAGCCCACTGCCGCCGCTGCGGCTACTGCCTGCCGATCCTGCTGCTCGCCACCCTCGCCTGCAAGGAGCCCGCCATGGCGGCCCAGACTCCGCTGGTCCGCTTCCGCCAGGATCGCTTCGCCATCGGTTTCTGGGTGGATCCCCCCCTGGACGAGCGCGCCGACGAACGCTATGCCGAGATCGCCGCGGCGCACTTCAACCTGGTGCTGGCCCTGTTCGCCCCGACGAGCCAGCAGGACCAGGCGCGCGTGCTGGAGCTGTGCGCGCGCCACGACTTGCGCGCCATCATCGCCTGCCGGGGGCCCGAGCCCGCCGCGTGCGTCGACGGGCCCGCCTGTTGGGGCTATGCGCTGCAGGACGAGCCCGGGACCGGGGATTTCCCCGGGCTGCGCCAGCGCGTGGCGGCCCTGCGCGCCGCCCGTCCGGGGCGCCTCGCCTACATCAATCTCTACCCTGGCTACGCCGACGCCGAGCAGCAACTGGGGGCTCCCTCCTATGCCGAGTACGTCCGCCGCTTCGTGGCCGAGGTGGATGTGGACGTGCTGTCCATGGACCACTACCCCCTCTTCACGCCCGACAGCGATGGACGGGACGGATACTGCGCGGACCTGGCCGTCATGCGGCAGCATGCGCTGGCACGCGGCATCCCGTTCTGGAACTTCTTCAACGCCATGCCCTACGGCCCGCACACCGATCCCACCGAGGCGCAGCTTCGCTGGCAGATCTTCGCCTCGCTGGCGTACGGCGCCCGCGGCGTCCTCTACTTCTGCTACTACACCCCCGCCGGCGCGGAGTTCCCCAAGGGCGGCGCCATCATCCGCCGCGACGGCACGCGCACCCGGCACTACGCCCAGGCCTCCCGGCTGAACCAGGCAGTCGCCTGCCTCGGGCCCACGCTCATGCAGCTGACCAGCACGGCCGTGCTGCGCCTGGGCCCGCAGGACGAGCCGGCGGCCGTGCTGGCCGGCTCGCCGTTGCGTGCCATCGCGCGGGCTGCCGTCGACCCACCCCACGACTATCTCATCGGCGTCTTCCGCCACGCCGACGGCCGCCGGGCCGTGCTGCTGATGAACTACCGCTTCGCCTTCAGCGCCTGGCCGACCGTCCAGTTCGATGCCGCGCCAGAGCAGGTGGTCGAGATCTGCCCGCAGACTGGCCGCGAAGTCGCCCTCCGGGACGACAGCCCGGACATGGACGGCATCCAGATCTCGCTGGACGCGGGCGAAGGGCGCCTGTTCTTGCTGCCCTGAGCCCTGGCGGGCCGACCGGCGCCGTCGCCCGGGGCGCCCTGGGCTTCCCGCCCCTCGCTTCCCACCTATGCCTCGTCGCGCACGCGCGTGCCAAAGGTGTCCGGCGAACACGGATGCCCGGAAGGCAGACAGAGGAACTCGTACCGCGCCGGCTCGTAGTGGGTCTCCGCGGTGTAGGGCGCCAGGAAACACTCCCCCAGCAACTCGGCGCGGACGAAGAACGCGTTCGTCCCTGCCAGGTTGCAGCCCACGCAGCCGTACCCGCGGGCCCGCAGCAGCTCTTCCCAGTACTTGAGCGACGCTCCGAAGCGATCGGTCCCGTCCCAGGCGTGGGCAGCGTCGTACGCCATGCAGTAGCGCAGCGAGGGCCCGAACTTGGCGTTGTACTCGACGACGATGACGCGGGGCTGGATGCACGCGATCGCGCTCAGCACATGCGCATCGTTGCCGTCGATGTCCACGGAGAGCAGGTCCGGGGCCCGTTCCGCCACAGCGCTGCGGATCAGGCCGTCGATGTTGGCCGGCGTGGCGCGCTGGGCGACGAGCGCGAGCTGGCCGGTCTCGATGGCCTTGCCGTAGCACCGGCGGATCGTCCTGCACGCGCGCGCCGACCCCTCGATCCACAGCCCTCGCCATCCGGCGTACAGCAGGGCCGCGGTGTTGTTCTCCAGGCCGCTGCCGGCACCGAACTCGACGAAGATCCGGTTGGTCACGCCGATGCGGCGAAAGATCTCGGCGATGATCCCGTCCTCGTCGCTCTGGGAGAAGATCCTGTAGCCATAGCCGGCCAGCGCCTTGGGGGCCGCTGCCCGGCGCGCCGCCCGCAGGTCCTCGTAGCGCGCCCGGCGGATGGCCACGGCGGGCCGCAGCCACTGCGCCCAGGCATCCCTGAGCAACGCCGCCGGCGAACGGCACGACTGGCTGCCGGTGGGCATGCTTCGCTCGTCCTGTCGAGTCGATTCGCAGGCGGAAAACAGCAGCAGGCCGCGCCTGCCCGCCTCCCTGCCGGTCGCGGCACCCCCGCAGACTACCGGCGCAAGAACTCCACGCACACCGGCCTGGCCACGGCCACCTGCTGGCCGGTGGGCTCCAGGCGGCCCGTGGCCCGGTCGATGCGGAAGGCCACCACGCAGTTGGCGCGCTGGCAGGCCGCCAGGAGGAACCCGGCGCCGGGAGCCACGGCCAGATTCCACGGCCAGGCCGGGCACTCCTGGTGGCCGATCAGACGCAGCCGCCCGGACTGTGCGTCGATCGCGAAGATGGCGATGCTGTTCTGCTCGCGGTTGGACGCGTACAGGAAGTCGCCGGACGGGAGGATCTGGACGTCGGCGCCGTAGCTGGTGCCCGTGTAGCCAGCCGGCAGCAGCGAGATCGTCTGCACCGCCGTCAGCGCGCCGCGCGCGGCATCGTAGCCGAAGACCACGGCCGTGTTGTCGAGTTCGTCCACCAGGTAGGCGAAGCGCCCGTCGGGACGGAAGGCCAGATGCCGGGGACCGGCGCCCGCCTGGACTGCCGTGTGCGGCGGCTCGGCAGCCGCCAGCGTGCCCGCCTCGGCGTCGAAACGGTAGGCCACCACCCGGTCGGTACCCAGGTCGGCGGCAAAGGCGAAGCGCTCGTCCGGAGCCAGCACGATCGAGTGCACGTGCGGCCCCTCCTGGCGCGCCGGATCGACGCTGGACCCGTGATGCTGGACGACGCAGGTCGCCGGGCCCAGCCGGCCGTCGCCGGCCACCGGCAGCACCGCCACGCTGCCGGAGTTGTAGTTGGCGGCCAGCACCCAGCGACCGGTGCGCGTGACCGCCAGATAGCAGGGCATGGCGCCGCCGCTCGGTTGCTGGTTCAGCCGGGTCAGCTCGCCGCTGGCCACCTCGATGGCGTAGGCGATCACCCCACCGTCCGGCCCCACGTTGGTCTCGTCGGGACCCGTCGTGGCGAACAGGCGGTGGCGCGGCGCGTCCAGCGCCACGAAGAACGGGCTCTGCACGCCCCTGGTCCTCCCGGCCAGCTGCAGTCGGCCGGTATCGAGGTCCATGCGCAGCCGCTGGATCCCCACGTCGGGATCGTTGCTGTAGGTTCCCACGTAGATCCATGTCTCCGCCATCGCACGCGTCCTTGCCAGTAGGTGAGGGAGGGCCCGGGGCATGGTACGCCGCGGGAGAGGGCCGTGTCAACTGGCGCCGGCCAGCGGCGCCCGGTCCTGGGCAGGCACCGGCCAGCCCGCGCGGCACGCGCCCGCGGCGCGCCCTGGCGCGCCCTGCTGTGGCCGGTGCGCGCGCCCGCGCCGCGCTCCGGCTCAGGTCGCCAGGGGCGGCCCCCCCGGCACCATCACCCGGCGGCGCGGCGCCTCCAGCGCCACCCGGGAAGCGACGAACGTCGCTGTCAGGTACTCGCCGAGATGGACCGTCCCCTCCAGGCGGTCGGCCGTCGCCGCCCCTGCGAAGATGAAGGGCACCCAGTCGCCGGGCCGGTGCACGTCGCTGCGCAGCCGCACCTGGTCGCCCTCCACCGTGCCGTGGAGCGGCTGCACGGAGAAGTCGCTCTGGTGCGTGCCGTCGACCCAGTTGCCCTCCTGCCGCAAGACCAGACGATGGAGGCTGCTGCTGGCGAAGTACTGGATGCGCAGCTCCCAGTGCCCGCTCACGTTGGCTGCGGGCGGCAGCAGCGTCGCCGGCCGCGGCGGCTGGCTGGCCGTCAGGATTCCCTGCACGCGGGCGGCCACCACCTCGGCGTCCCCGGGCCGCATCTGGTTCGGCGCGATGCGGATGCAGGTCTTGCCGCGCGCCTCGCCCGCGCCCACCGCGATGCGGGGCCGGTGGCGCGCACAGTCCTCGGCCACCTCCTCGCCGGTCAGCTGCAGGGCCGCCGGATCCCAGCCGATCACCAGCGTCGGGGCGCGATTCGACAGCCCGCCGGGCTGCTCGACGTGCGTCTCCACCGAGGGAATGCCCGCCACGGCCTGCGCGATCGTGTCCAGCCAGGACAGCCAGGTCTGCCACTCGGCCGCATGGTCGCGCGCGATCCACGCCTCCACCGCCGCCAGCAGTCCGAGGATCTCCTCCTTGCCCACCTTGTCGTCGCGGCCGGGCCCGTGGTGCGGCGCGCTGGCCTGCCAGGCCGCCATGAGCAGGTCCTTGCGGCCCAGCACCAGACCGGCGCACTGCGGCCCGCACAGCGCCTTGCCGCCGCTGTAGGTCACCGCGCTCGCGCCGGCCTGCAGATGGACATTGGGAATGGTCAGATCCTCGGCAGCCGCATCGGCCAGGATGGGAATGCCGCGGGGTGCGGCGAGCTGCGCGATGCGCTGCAGGGCGAACGGCTGGCCAGCCGCGGTGCCGCCGCCGGTCACCACATAGATCATCGCCGTGCGGGGACTGATGGCGTGCGCCAGTTCGTCCAGCGTCTCCACCGTGACCAGCTCCACGCCGATGTTGCGCACGGCGTGGTCGTAGGCGTTGCGCGAGAAGCGCGGCACGATGACCTGCGTCTTGTCGCAGCCGGTCAGATCGGGGATGCGGATGAGCTTCTCGGGGTTGCCTCCCGTCACGCACGCCGCGGTCACGTGCTTCATGCCCGCGGCGCAGCCGGAGCTGACCAGACCCCACTCGGCCCCCGTGAGCTCGGCCAGCCGCTGGCCAACCGCCATGGCCAGCTCGTCGTACTGCACGAAGAACCCCGCGGCGGCCTCCATCGCCGCCAGCACCTCCGGCCGCTCGACCGAGCCGCCGATGATGGTGAAGGTGCCCCGGCAGTTGATGACCGGCTCGACGCCGATGGCCTGGTAGATGTTCTGCTCGCCCGCCCTGCCGCCCGCCAGGAACGACAGGACGCGCAGCTCCGGCGAGGGCTGTGCTGCGGTCACGGTGACCTGTCCTTTCGCGTGAAGTGGGAGCCTGCGCCTTGCCCGCTGGCCGGCCACGATGGCGGCCGGCGGCGCGGCGGCCGGTGCGGCGCGACGCTCACGCCAGTCCCAGCCCGATCAGGCGATCGGCGTTTCGCCACAGGATCTTCTCGAGCACGGCCGTGCTGATGTGCCCCGCGTCGCGCTGGGCCGTCAGCCACTCGATGTGCTGGAAGTCCAGGTCCACCGCCGTGTGGTCCAGCCCCAGCATGAGGCGATCCTGGAACTCGTCGAGGAACTCGTAGGTGAAGCCCGGATCGCGGGTGAGCGCGTTGTAGCCGCTGCCGGCGGACAGATCGCCGCACAGGTTGGGATAGGTGCGGAACAGCCGCACCAGCGTGCCCCCCGGAGCCACGGGCCCGCGCGGATAGCCTTCCTTGGTCGCCGGCGTCAGATCGCCGCTGATCTCGCTCCAGAAGGCGGCGCTGTGGCCGAAGAACCTCAGCTTCGGAAAGGCCTGCAGCACCTTCTCGAAGCGCGGAAAGCCGAACTCGTCGATGATGCCGTAGCTCACCGCCTCCGGCGGCGAGGTGTGGAAGGTGACCGGGAACCCCACCGCCTCGCAGGCGGCGAAGAACAGCATCATCCGCGGGTGATCGAAGGGCAGGCGGGTGGTCATCTCGCCGATGCCCTTGAACCCCGCCGCCTTGTACAGCCCCAGCGCCCAGGTGAAGTGCTTCTCGTCGCGCCAGTCGGGGCGCCGCGGATCGACATCCAGGAAGGGAACGAGGCGGTCGGGATGCTGTTCGCAGAGGGTGAGCACCTCGCCGGGGCTCTGGCGCTCGGCCGGCGCCTCGGCGCTGTTCAGCGGCAGGACCACGGCCATGTCCACGCCCTTCTCGTCCATCCGCCGGAGCTGCTGCTCCACGGACAGGAAGGTCAGGTCGGGCCGGTCGGGGCGAGACAGCACGGGCCGCGCGTACACGTGCGCGTGCACATCGATGATCATGACTACCTCCCGGAGAAAAGATGAGGCGCAGGCAGCGGCGCGGCCAGGCGCCGCTAGGCGGGCGGCGGCTCCGGCCGCGGGGCGGCGCGCTGCTTCAGCGTGCAGCCCGTGCCGTGCGTGCGCACCTGCCACACGGTGGCCGCGTGCCGGGCCAGCACCTCGGGTGGCAGTTCGCCGAAGTAGGCCGACACATGGTCCTGCGGCACGAAGCCGAGAATGTCCCGCGCAGAGGAGAAGTCCAGGCAGCTGTTGGGGTTGTCCGAGCCGCCATAGACGATGGCGAACTGGATCCCCGCCACTTCCACGGCCAGCCGGAGCAGTTCGGCGATGTCCCGCTGGCTGGTCCACATCCAGATGGAGCGGATCCCCCGCGGCCGGTCCTCCCGGTTGACGCCGCCGATGCGCACGGAGACGAACTCCAGCCCGTACTTGTCCGCGTAGAAGCGGCCGAGCACCTCGCCGTAGACCTTGGAGGCGCCGTACAGCGAGTCCGCGCGCGGCGGCATGTCGGGATTGGCCTGCACGCCGTGCCACTCCCAGGCGCCGGTGGTGTGGTTGGTGCTGGCGAACACCACGCGCTCGACCTTGTTGACGCGACTGGCCTCCAGGACGTTGTAGGTGCCGACCACATTGGCCTGCAGCAGGCGCGCGAACGTGTCCTCCCCGGGAATGGCCCCCAGGTGCACCACGGCGTCCATGCCCGCTGTCGCGCGCATCATGAGGTCCATGTCCTCGCAGCCGCCCACGACCACATCGGCAGCTCCCGCCGGCACCTTGTTGGGGTCGTGCACGGCCAGCCGCAGGTCGAACCGGTCGCCCCAGTGCCGCCGGCAGGCGCTGCCGATCAGGCCGCTGGCGCCGGTGAGCAGCACTCGTCTCTTCGGCATAGGTCTCTCCTCGTCCGCCGCGCAGGCCGATGGGTCGAACGGACTGCCGGCAGCACGCGGCTAGCGCGCCCGCCAGAACTGCGACTGGAACACTGCCAGGACCGCAAAGATCTCCAGGCGCCCGAGCAGCATGCAGCCGCCCAGGATCCACTTCACGGCAGCCGGCAGCCCCGCGAAGTTGCCAGCCGGCCCCACCTGCGCCAGGCCGGGCCCGACGCCGCCCATGGTCGTCACCACCGCCGAAAACGCCGTGGGCGCGTCCACGCCGAACGCCGACACCGTCAGCCCTGCCAGCGCCACGCCGAGCAGATACACGCCGACGAACAGACTCTGGCGCGCCACTTCGCCCTCGTTCAGACTGCGCTGCAGCAGCCGCGTGGAGACCGCGACGCGGGGGCTGATGACCTTGCGGATCTCGGTGCGGCAGGCGCGCAGCAGCACCAGGACGCGCAGGTTCTTGATCGCCCCGCAGGTCGAGCCGGGGCAGGCGCCCATCAGCATGAGCAGGATGAGCAGGGCGCGCGGGAAGGCGCCCCACGCCTCGTAGTCCGCGGTGGCGAAGCCGGTGGTGCTGTGGATGGAGACGACCTGGAAGCCGGCGTAGCGCACCGCAGCGCCCCACGAGGCGTACACGCCGCAGCGCCACAGGTACAGCGCGATCGCGGCGATGCTCGCCAGCGTGGTCAGGCAGTAGAAGCGCAGCGCGTCGTCGCGCCACACTAGCCGCAGGCGCCTGTCGAACAGGTAGTAGTAGAGAGTGAAGTTGATGCCGGAGGCGAACATCCCGAGGGCGATGACGCCCTCGACGTACGCGCTGCCGAAGTGCCCGACGCTGGCGTTCTTCGGCGAGAAGCCCCCCGTGGCCACCGTGGCGAAGGCGTGGGTGATCGCGTCGAACAGCGACAGGCCGCCCAGCAGGAGCAGCAGCACGATGCTGGCGGTAATCGCCAGGTAGATGCGCCAGAGGATGCGCCCGTTTTCCTTGATGCGGGGCACCAGCTTCTGGTGCGAGAACTCGGAAGCTTCGGCGCGGAACAGCAGCGTCCCGCTGGCCGTGAACGACGGCAGCACGATGACCGCCAGCAGCACGATGCCCATGCCGCCGAGCCAGTGGGTCAGGGCGCGCCAGAACAGCAGGCTGGGAGGCAGCGCCTCGATGTCGGTGAGAATCGACGAACCGGTGGTCGTGAACCCCGAGATGGACTCGAAGTAGGCGTCCGTCACCGAAGGGATGGCGCCGCTGAGCAGATACGGCAGCGATCCGGCCGCCGACACCACCACCCAGCCGAAGACGACCGTGCCCACGGCCTCGCGGTGCGCGAACAGGGCACCCGGCCGGCGCGGGACCGCGAACACGACCGCCAGACCGAGCGGGCCGAGGATCGCCACGCTGGTGAGCAGCGGCCGCACCATGCCGTCGCGGAACCACAAGCTGACCGGCAGGCACAGCAGCATGGCGCCCGCCGCGAGCAGGAGCAGCAGCCCGAGAGCCCGACAGACCTGCCGTATCTCCACCTTGGTGCCTCCCGCACCGGTTCCTGCCGCCGCCCTCCGGCGGCCGACAGCCGGGCAGTGCAGCCACCTCGCCACCACTGCCGCCGCCACCGACGCCCAAATAGTACGGCGACGAGCGCGGGCATGCCACCGGCCCGGCCGCCGCGCGGGCCTTGCCCGCACCGCGCCCCGGTGGCGTTCTTACCCAGCCACCGATGTGCTGCCGTGCGCAGCTGTTACTCAGCCAAGGAGCGGCCCCATGGCCACCGCCAGTGCCTGTGCAGCGGGTAGTCCGCGTTTCGAGCTGTTGCTGAAGGGAGGCCAGGTCATCGACCCGGCCAACGGCCGCGCCGGCCCGCTGGATGTCGCCATCGCCGCCGGCAAGGTGGCGGCCGTGGCTGCCGACCTGCCCGCCGCCGCGGCCGAGCGGGTCGTCGACGTCAGCGGCCTGTACGTCGTGCCCGGACTGGTCGACATCCACGTCCACTGCCACGTCTTCTCCGAGCATTTCAGCGGGTGCATCGTGGCGGATGGGCAGAGCTGGCGCGCCGGGGTGACCACCATGGTCGACGCCGGCACGGCGGGGCCGCTCGATTTCGGGCGCTTCAAGGAGCGGGTCATCGACAAGTCGCGGACCCGTATCCTGGCCTTCGTCAACATCGCCGACCATGGCATGGGCCCGGGCGAACAGGACCCGGCGCACATGCTTCCCGAGTTGTGCGCGGGAGTGTGCCGGGCTTTCAAGGAGGTCGTCGGGATCAAGACCGCGCACTACTGGACGCGCCAACCGTGGGACGAGAAGCACACCCCGTGGGCCAGCGTGGACCGGGCCGTGCAGGCCGGCGAGCTGTGCCAGCTGCCCGTCATGGTCGACTTCTGGCCGCGGCCGCCGGAGCGCTCGTACGAGGACCTGATCCTCCAGCATCTGCGCCCGGGCGACATCCACACCCATGTCTTCGCCCAGCAGCATCCCATCATCCTGGAGGACGGGCGGCTGAACCCGGAGCTGGTGGCCGCCCGGCAGCGCGGCGTGCGCTTCGATGTCGGGCACGGCGCCGGGTCGTTCTGGTTCCGCAACGGCGTGCGCGCGCTCGAGCAGGGCTTTCCGCCCGACTCGTTGAGCACGGATCTGCACACCGGCAACGCGGCCACCGGCCTGGTGACCAGCATCCTGGAGGTCTGCAACAAGTACCTGAACATGGGCATGCCTCTGGAGGAGGTGATCCAGCGCGCGACCACCGTGCCAGCCAACCTCATCGGTCACGCCGAGCTGGGGCATCTGGGCGTGGGCGCGACGGCCGATGTCGCCGTGCTGCGCCTGGCCCGCGGCGAGTGCGGGTTCTTCGACTGCGGGCGCGCCAGGATCGTCGGCGACCGCCGGCTGGAGGTCCAGCTCACCTACCAGGGCGGTCAGCTCATGTACGACGCCAGCGGCCTCACCATGCCGCGCTGGCAGGATGCCCCGCCCGAGTACTGGGTCTGTCGTTAGCCGCCGCGCCCCGGGCGGCCGCCCAGCGGCAGCCGGGTCGCGCCGCCCGCACCCGCAACGAGGAGTCGGCATGCCACCCAGCACCAGCACCTCCGGCCGGATCCAGCCCTCGACGTACGCCAGTCTGGGCGTCCGGCCCGTGATCAACGCCAGCGGCACCTACACCGTGTGGAGCGGCTCGCGCATGCTCGACGTGGCGGTCCAGGCCATGGTCGAGGCCACCAACGGCTATGTGCGCATCGCCGAGCTCATGGAGGCCATCGGCGCGCGCCTGGCCGAGATCACCGGCGCCGAATGGGGCTACATCACGTCCAGCTGCGCCGCCGCGATCAACCAGATCACCGCCGCGGCCATGGCCGGGGGCGATCCGGAGAAGGCGGCCCGCCTGCCGGATACCGCCGGCATGCCCAACGAGGTCATCCAGGAGGCCTGCATCCGCTCGGGGTACGAGCCGTGCATCCGCATCGCCGGCGGCCGGGTGGTGACCGTGGACACCGAGACCGAGCTGCGGGCCGCCATCGGGCCGCGCACGGCGCTCGTCTTCATCGACGGCGATGCCGAGGCGCGCAGCCGCATCACGCCCCAGCGGCTGATCGCCATCGCGCGCGAGCACGGCATCCCCACCTTCGTGGACGCGGCGGCGCAGCGGCTGACGCGCCCCAACCGCTACCTGGAGATGGGCGCCGACGCGGTGGCCTATTCGGGCGGCAAGTGCCTGCGGGGTCCGCAGGCCTCCGGCCTGATGCTGGGCCGCAAGGACCTGCTGCGCGCCGCCTTCCTGCACGCCTCGCCGCACGGCGGCCAGGGCCGCGCCATGAAGGTGGGCAAGGAAGAGGCCATGGCCCTGCTGGCCGCCGTGGAAGCCTTCCTGCTGGGACGCGATCACGACGCCGAGTGGCAGATGTGGAAGGGGTACCTGGAGACGATCCGTCGAGCGGTCGCCGACCTGCCCACCGTGCGCACCGAGTACCAGATGCCGGGCGTGGCGAACGTGACCCCCTACCTGAACATCACCTGGGATGCGGCGGCGCTCCAGGTCACGCCGCAGCAGGTCTACACGAGCCTGCTGGAAGGCGAGCCGCGCGTGCTGGTGAGTCAGCGCAACGACGGCCTGCAGATCAACCCGTACATGATGGAGGACGGCGAGGACCGCATCGTGGCGCAGCGGCTGCGCGCGGTCCTGAGCACGCCGGCGCCGCCGCCGGCCGGCGCTCCGGCCGAGGCGCCGGCGGTGGACATCACCGGGGAGTGGCGGGTGGAACTCCAGTTCGTGTACGGGAAGGCGGTGCACACGCTGCGGGCGGAGCAGCGCGACGCCGCAGTGGAGGGCAGCTACCGAACCCCCTACCAGCAGCGGCCGCTGCGGGGCCGCGTGAGCGGTCGCCAGGTCACGCTTCACGGCCTGTACACCCTCACGGGCACCGTGGACGGCGAGGCCATGGGCGGGACCGCGCACGTGGGCCAGGAATGGCCGGCCACCTGGAGCGCGCGCCGGGAAGGCTAGGCGCGGACCCCGAAGACGACGGCGGGATCCGGGGAGGTGCGCATGAAGACGGCCGATCGCGACGTGATCCGGCGGCTGGCGACCGAGTTGGCCGCGATGGCGGCCCAGCCGCTCCAGGCCGAGCGGCGGGAGGGCTGGCAGCGGCTCAACAGCCTGCAGGACCAGCGGCCCATGCTCTGGATCACCGAGATCCCCTTCGGCGAGTTCGAGGAGCGGGTGGACGAGTTGCGCTGTGTGTGCGCCGACGCGCGGCTGCGCGGGATCGAGCGCACGCTGCGCCAGCGGCTGTTCACGGCCCGCCGGCTCCGCTGCGACGAGGTCTGCGACGCCGCCTGGTGGGTGCCCAAGCACATCGAGGGCGCCGACTATGGCGTGACGGTCCAGGAGCAACGGCTGCCGCAGGGCGGCTCGTACGTGTTCTCGCATCACTACGAGCCCGTGATCCGCGGGCCAGAGGATGTTGTCCGCATCCGCATGCCCGCGGTCCGCCACGATCCGGCCCGCACCGCCGCGGCCGTCGATTTCTACACCGAGCTGTTCGGCGACATCCTGCCGGTCCGCGCCTGCGGGCCCCGGCAGCACTTCTACACCGCCTGGGACCAGCTGGTGCAGTGGACCGGCGTGCAGGAGGCGCTGGTAGCGCTGGTGGACCGGCCCGAGTTCATCCATGCCATCATGCGCCGCATGACCGACGCCTTCGTGGCGCGCATGGAGCAGCTCGAGCAGCAGGGCCTGCTGGACTTCCCGCACCCGCTGGCCCGCGTGGGCTCGGGCGCGGCCGGGTTCACCGACGAGCTGCCGCAGCCCGGTTACGACCCGCAGCGCATCACCACGATGGACCAGTGGGGGGGCGCCACCTGCCAGATCTTCGGCGACGTGTCGCCGGCCATGCACGACGAGTTCGCCCTGCAGTACGAGCTGGAGATCATGCGGCGCTGCGGGCTGAACTACTACGGCTGCTGCGAGCCGGTGCACGCCAAGATGCACCTGATGGCCCGGATTCCGCGGCTGCGCAAGATCTCCATCAGCCCCTGGTGCGATGTGGCCAGGGCGGCAGCCACCGCCCAACACCGCTACGTGTTCAGCCACAAGCCCAGCCCGGCCATCCTCGCCGAGCAGAGCTTCTGCCCGGAGCGGGCCGAGGCCGACCTGCGCCAGCGGCTGGCGCAGTCGGGCGAGCACGCCTGCGAGTTCATCATGAAGGACATCAGCACGGTGCGCGGGGACGTCCAGCGGCTGATCGACTGGTGCGAGCTGGCCTATCGGGTGCTGGCCGGGTAGCCGCCGGCGTCCCCTGCTCTGTCGAGGCAGGCCATGTATACACTGGGGCAGACCTTCAAGCTCCGGCCGGGCCGGTACGCCGCCTACAAGAAGGCGCACGACGAGCTGTGGCCGGAGATCGCCGCGGCCATGCTGACCCAGCAGGTCAGCATGGTCATCTACCAGCACCGGGGCCGGCTGTTCCTGTTCGCCACGGCGCCGACCCGGGAACACCTGGAGCGCAGCTACCAGGGAGAGGCGGCCCGCCGCTGGGCCGAGTACATGGCGACGATGCTGGTGACGGACGCGCAGGGCCGCACGATCGTCGAGGAGCTGGAGCCGGCCTTCGCGTTCGGGGCGTTTCGCCCCGACTGAGCCGGCTTCGAGGCGCGATGGACTACGCAGCCTACCTGCGGGCGCAGCAGGCGCGCATGCTGCGGCAGACGCGCTTCTACTACCGCCAGTACCTCGCCCTGCTGGCCGGGTTCTCGCCGCTGGTCGACATCGGCTGCGGCACGGGCAACTTCCTGGCGATGGCTGCGGGCAGGCAGGCCGTGGGCGTGGACGCCGTGGCCGCCAACGTCCAGGCGTGCCGGCAGCGCGGCCTGGTCGCCGCGGTGGCCAACATCACCGCCTTGCCGTTCCCCGCGCAGGCCATGGGCGCGGTGTTCTGCGCCCACGTCCTGGAGCATCTCGAACGGGACGAGCTGCTGGCCGCCGCCGCCGAGATCGAGCGCATCCTCAGGCCCGGGGGCAGGGCCATCGTCGTCGTGCCCCGGCCCCGCGACATCTGGGACTTCTACGCCGACCCCACCCACGTGTCGCCGATGACCGAGGCCCGCCTGGCGCTGCTGTTCAACCGCTTTGCCGCCATCCGTTTCGTCAACTACTACCTGCCGCTGGCCAAGGACCTGCTCACGGTCCGGCTCGATCTGCCGGCGGCGTACGAGCTGCTGCTGCGCCTCGTGCCGTTCCGCGGTCGCACCTCCATCACGGCGGTCCTGACGCGTTGACCTCGGAGTGGACGCTGGGCATCGACGCCTCGCGCGCCACCGCGGCGCGCCGCACGGGGCTGCCGGTGTACAACCTCCGGGCGATCCAGGAGCTGCGTCACGTGGTGCCGCCCGCGGTGCGCGTCGTGCTCTACACCGGCACGGCGCCGGACGCCGAGCTGGCCGAGCTGCCGCCGAACTGGCGCGTGCGCGTGCTGCGCTGGCCGGGCCGCGTGCTGTGGAACCAGCTCCGCCTGGCCGGCGAGATGGTCCGTCGCCCGCCCGACTGCCTGCTCGTGCTCCACCACCTGCTGCCCTGGGCCAGGCCGCGCTGCACGGTGGCGCTGGTCGCCGATCTGGGGTTCGAGCGCGCGCCCGGCCTGTACGGCACCGACGCCGAGCTGGACCAGCCGGCCCGGCGGCTGGCCAGCCGCGCCGTGCGCGCGCTGTCGCGCGGGCGCTACGGTCTGAGCGAGGAGGACTACCACCGCTGGACCACCCGCCATGCGGTCCGGCGGGCCCGCCGGCTGCTGGTCATCTCCGCGTTCACGCGCCGCGAGGTGGAGCAGGTGTACGGAGTGCCGCGCGAACGGCTGGACGTGGCCTATCCGGGCGTCGACGTGGAGCGCTTCGGCCCGCCGGTGCCCGCCGACCAGCAGGCGCAGGTGCTGCGCCAGCACGGCGTCCGGCCCCCTTACCTGCTGTATGTCGGCCGCCTGGAGCGCAAGAAGAACGTCGCCGCGTTGATCGATGCCTTCGCGCGGCTGCAGCGACGCCTGGCGCCGCCGCACCAACTGGTCCTGGCCGGCACGCCAGTGGTCTGCGCCGACCTGCCGGTCCTGCGCGAGGCAGCCGGCGGCGCTGCCGTCTTCTGCGATCAGCGCGCCCCCGAAGCCATCGCGCAGGCGCTGGAGATGGTGCTGACCGACGCGGCGCTGCGCTGCCGGCTGATCGCCGCCGGGCGCGCGCGCTGCCGTGACTTCACCTGGCAGCGATGCGCCGCTGCCATCTGGTCCAGCGTCCAGCAGGCCCACGCCGAGCGGTGAGCCACGCCCGCCGCAACTGGCGGGGATCGCCCGCCGGCGGCCGCTGCCGGCGCTGCTGCCGGTGCCGCTGCCGGTGCTGCTGCCGGCGCTGCTGCCGGCGCTGCCTCGTGCGGGGTCGCGTCGACGCCGGCAGGATGCCGCCTAGGGCCGTCGCCCTGACCCGCGCCGCGCCCGCAGGGCGTCCGCCAGCAGGAACGGCAGACCGCCGAGCGCCCGCAGAGGCAGGCCCAGCAGGCCCAGCGCCACGTACACACCGGTCTGTTCGGCGGTCAGGCCCATACGCGCGAACGCCGCTGCCAGCAGCGCCTCGCGGACGCCCAGCCCGCCGGGCGTGAGCGGCAGCGCGACGACGAGGACCTCGATGGCCGGCAGATAGGCCAGCAGCAGCGCGAATCGCCACGCCCCGCAGATCCCGTAGATGGCCAGCGCGCTGAGGAAGATCAGCGCCAGCTCGACGCCCAGCGCCAGCAGCACCAGCCCCGCCAGCGCGAGGCGGTGCCGCCGGTAGCGATACACGGCTTCGCGGATGCGCTCGCCCCACCGCAGCAGGCCGGCGGGCAGCAGGAGCGCCAGGAGCCGCCGGCACGGCCGCGTGGCGCGCTTGGAAAAGGAGAGCATCGACAGCAACAGCAGCACGACCAGCGCGCTGGCGGCCGGCGCCAGCGCGCGTCGCGGCAGCGCCGTGCTGGTCAGCGCGAGGCCGGCTGCCGCCAGCACGACCCAGGCCACCAGCCCGGCCAGGCGCATCACCCACGCGGCTCCCCAGCTGATCTCCGCGTCGACCCGGCGGGCAGCCAGGACGCTGCGCAGCAGATCGGGCGCCAGCGCGCCGGGGATCAGCGCGGCGTACGTGTTCGCCAGGAAATGCTGCGCCAGGCTGACCCGCAGGGAGGCCTGCGGCGCCAGCAGCCGCAGCGTGAGCCACCAGCGCACGGCCTGCAGGAACATGCCGCCGTACTGGGCCAGAACGGCCAGCGGGAGCACCCACCAGGCCGCGGCGCCGGCCGCACGGCCGAACTGCTGCAGATTCATGCGGCCGAGGACCCATGCCAGCGGCAGCGCGGCCAGCGCGTACTGGGCCCCCCGCAGCGCGCGGCGCCGCCAGCGGCCGCCTTGCGCCCGCGGCCCGCCGGCGGCCGTGGCGCCGGGCGGCGCGCCGGCGCCCGCCGCGCCCGTCGGGCCCGTCGCGCTCATGGCGCTCATGGCGTTGCGGATGGGCCGCCGGCTGCGGTGCGGGGCGCCGACGGCCGCTCGCCGCCGGCCGCCCCCGGGATGCCCCGCCGTTCGCGGTAGAGCTGGCCCAGCAGACCGGCGACCACGAACACCAGCGACGCGTAGTAGATCCACGTGGCCACCGCCGCGGCCAGCGCGTACGCGCCGTAGATCCGGCTCACGGATGCGGAGCGGCCGATGTAGTAGCCGAATCCCTGGGCAGCCGCTTCCCACAGCAGCGTGGCCCAGGCAGCGCTGACGAAGGCCACCCGGATCTGGGGCCGCTGGTCCGGCAGCAGGAAGAACACCGCCAGGAAGGCGCCGAGCAGCAGGGCGGTCGACGCGAGGGTGTACAGCAGGCCCAGGAAACGGCCCAACCGCAGCGGCGCCAGCCATTGCGCCGCCTTCGCGCTGTCCAGAAAGGCCTCGACGAACGGTATGGAAGCCACGGACACCAGCAGGAAGCACAGCATCAGGAGCACCATCGTGGCGTCGCGCAGGCGGGCCCGCACCGCGCCCCGCCGGCGCTGCACTCGGTCCACCTGGTTGAGGATCGTCCGCATCGTGCCGAACAGGCCGCTGGCCACCAGCAACAGGCCGAGCACGCCCACGACCCCGTGCAGGTGTCGGTACTGGGCCATGGCCTGGGCGCGCTGCCACAGGATCGCAGTGAGCATGTCCGCGTGCGGCTCGTACGGCACCAGAGCGCGCACCAGCACCCCGAGCTGGTGCTGGATCGCCGGCACCGCGACCGCCGCGCCCAGAACCGCGGCGACGATCAGCGTCAGCGGCACGATGCACAGCAGCATGGTGAACGCCAGGCCGCTGGCCAGCACGAACACCGGCAGTTCGTCGGTCTTGCGATCGAGGCCGCGCAGGTAGTAGAGCAGCCATGCCCGCACAGCCGGCCAGCGGCGCCGCAGGCGGTTCACCAGCCGGCCGAGCCCGTGCCCGGCGGCGCCGGCCAGGCGCGCCGCCGCGGCCACCAGCCGCCGGCCGCCCGCCGCGCCGGGCGCGGCCCGCCACACCGCCCCTGCCGGCTGGGGGCGAGCGGCGAACGTGGCGCTCATCGGTAGGAGGCCACGCGCTCGCTCAACCGCCGCGCATCCGCCTCGGTAGGCGCGCTGGTGACGATGAACATGCCCTTGCCGCCGCAGGCGTCCAGCAGCGGCAGGACCTCCTCGAAGCGCACGCCGATCGCCTGCACGGACTTGCCGGCGGCCAGGATGCGCCGGTACAGCTCCCAGTGCCGCGGGTGACCGCCGCTGTCGCCCACCGCCAGGCGGCGCGGCGTCCACTCGATCGCGTCGAGCGGCTCGATCGCCAGCAGCTCGTCCAGATTGGGCAGGCAGTCCTCGCCGTCGAGGTGATACAGGGAATAGTCCAGCCAGGCGCACTGCTCGGTCAGGGCCGGAGCCACGACCCGCCGGAACGTCGCCGGCCCGAACATGGCGCACGCGTCGCACTGGACCTTGGCCGTCCTCCCCGGGCCCCAGATGTTGAAACAGAAGCTGTTGCCGCCGTAGCCGTCCCGCACCAGCGCCGCGAACACCGAGAAAGCCTCGAAGTAGGCCACGTTGATCTCGGCGACCTTGCTGGCGACCCATTCTGGCCGGTCAGCCAGATCCACCATCAGCGCCTGCGGCCCGCGCATGGCCGCCAGAATGTCGACGTTCTCGACCAGATCCGGCATCATCACCAGCCAGCGGCCGCCGCTCGCGCGCACGGCCATCTCGATCATGGCCAGGTGCTGGCGCCAGGCCCAGGTGCGGCGATCCAGACCGATCGGCGGATACCGCTCCGGTGGATCCGGGATGCACGGATCGCACCATACGGTCTCGGCCGACAGGCGCAGCGGGCACCCCAGGTAGGGGCCCAGATCGCCGGCTGCGCTCACCGTGGAGAACAGCGGGAAGGAGTCGCCGCCGTAGTAGCAGCGCGACATGCTGTATTCCTGCTGGCGCAACCGCCAGGCGGGATCGTACCAGCGCTGCTCCAGCGAGGCGGCCGGGGGCGGCGGCACCTCCATGGCGGGTTGCGCGCGGGGCGCGGTGATCCACAGCACCAGCCCTGCGCGCCGCCACCAGTCGAGGTGGTGCTGCCGGGCGGCGGCCCAGTCCTCCTTCCAGCTCAGATCCAGCAGCGGTGGCCCACTCGACATCGGCATCTTCCTTCCCGCTGGGGGCGAGCCAGGGCGGGCGCGGCCCGCCTACCCCCGCACCCCGGCACCGCAGCCACCGCCCCGTCCGCCCGCCTCTGTCTACAGCGAGTACCAGTACTCGAGGGCCGCGGCGACGTCGGGGAAGCCGTCGGCGCCCAGCGCCGCATCGCCGGCCGGGATCAGGCAGCCCAGCCGCGCCCACTCGTGCAGGCGTCTCAGGTACGCGCAGCCGGACTCGCCGGGCCGCCGCGGCCACGCGCCGAAGTACACCGTGCCGCTGTCCAGGCAGCGCTGCATGTCTTCCGCGAAGACGTGGTCGTGTTCGCGGCCGGGAATGTGGCCGAAGTTCAGCCCGCGGATCTCGGGCAGGGCGCAGGCCACCCGGGTCAGGTAGTCGCTGCGGCCGCAGTAGTGCAGCCAGGCCCCGCCGAAATGCCGCGCCAGGCGCACCGTGTACGGCACCGCGAACTCGTCCACCGCAGCCGGGCCGATGATGGCGGTCGTGTCCTCGCAGATGCGTATCCCCATGTTCGCCGCGTACAGGGCGTTGCTGTGGTGCATCTGGCCCGGCGGTTCGCCGCTGATCTCCTTCATCCACGCGTGCGCCCGGATGCCCAGCGCCAGCGCCAGCTCCAGCACGTGGTGCGCCAGCTCCCGGTCGTCGTACAGCAGGAAGAAGAAGTCGTCGCCCAGCAGCAGATGGGCCAAATCCAGCGGCCCCTGGGTGTCCATGCAGTACACCGCCAGGCGATCGCCCATGACGTGGCGCGCCAGGCGCATGAACTCCAGCCCCTGCGCGAACGTCCCCTGCACGCGGATGTCGTCCGGCGTCAAACGGGCGATCTGGGCCCGCGTGAAGTGCTGCCGCGGCCACGGCATGCGGTCCGGGAAGACCTCCTGGCTCAAGCCCAGGCAGGACAGCAGCACGCCCACGCCATAGTTGCCGCGGATCGACGGCACGCCATCCGCAGTGGCGTTGGCCACGCTGCACGCGGCACGCAACTGCGCGCAC
This sequence comes from uncultured Gemmatimonadaceae bacterium, assembly GCA_964591015.1. Classification (GTDB taxonomy): domain Bacteria; phylum Latescibacterota; class UBA2968; order UBA8231; family UBA8231; genus SLHA01. The sequence goes on along the minus strand of CAZPXM010000010.1, from coordinate 22,904 downwards.
AACATCATCTCGGGATCCCAGAAGGCCTGCTCCAGATCCGGAGCCGGAATGGCCTGCTGGGCGGCGGTGAGCGGCGCGCTGAAGACGATCGGCCACCGGTCGGGTCGCTGGCCCGCCCACACCGCGGCCTGCCGCCGGCGCGCCAGCGCCACGCGCTCGGGGTCCGCGGCAAACAGGCCGCCGATCGCCTCCAGATCCAGCCCGGGATGCTTGGCCATCTTGGCCATCGAGGAGCGCTCCGCGTCTGCTCGGCCGACCGAAACCCGCCCCGCGCCCCGGCGGCGGCGGCGCGTTCGTGGCCAAAATACGCGGCTGGCCCGCACCCGGGCAACCGACGCCGCCTGCTTGCGGCCAGCCGGCGGGCCGTCCATATTGCCCGGCCGGCGGCCGGGTTGTCGCCGGAGTGCCGAGGACTGACGGGGTCGTCGCTCACGCGCAGCGCCTGGAGCCGGCAAGTGCCGGGGCGCACCGCGGCCCAGACTGGAGGCAGCCATGCTCCGCGTCGTCGCGAAGGGAATCGTGCAGGATCGGGCTCCGGCGTTGATCGCGGGTGTGTGCCGGGCCCGCAACGGCGATCTGCTGGTGTGCTACAACAGCGGCGGCGACCTGAGCGCCGGCCAGGCCGCCGCGGTGGTCCGCTCCACGGATGGCGGCCGCAGCTGGAGCGCACCGGAGGCCCGATTCGAGTCCGTCTTCCACGGCGGCGGGGTGGAAGCGGGCTGCTCGCTGACGCGCCTGGCCAGCGGGCGGCTGCTGCTGCCCTACGCGGACGGCTTCTATCTGCATCCCGGATCGGACAACTACGATCGGCGGGCCCTGCTGTTCTGTCCCGTGTCGGACGACGACGGCCGCACCTGGACCCACACCAAGGCCCACGACTACGAAGGGCTGGAGGCGTTCGCCTTCGGCCGCGTGGTCGAACTCGGTGGCGGCCACCTGCTGCTGCCGTTGTGGGGCGCGTACCAGCAGCAGGGCAAGTGGATCCCGGCGGTGTTGCGCTCCACCGACGGCGGCCTGACGTGGAAGGACTGGTCGCCGATCGCCGAGCATGGCGACGAGACGCCCATCGTGCTGCTGCCGGACGGCCGCGTGCTGGCCCTGCTGCGCGACTACGACCTGGCGGATCCGGCCCGACCGTTCCATGTCGCGCACTCCGCGGACAGCGGCGAGAGCTGGAGCAGCCCGCAGCGGGTGGCGCTGTGCGGCACCTCCCCCTCGCTGCACGTCACCGCGAACGGCCGCCTGCTGGCGGGCTATCGGAGCACGCTGCCGGGGGGCAACTGCCAGCTGGCCACCAGCGACGACGGCGGGCACACCTGGCGCTTCCTGCTCGAGCTGGAGCTGCCCCATGGCCACTGGCACTACGGCGGCTATCCGGTGCTGGAGGACCTGCCGGACGGACGCCTGCTCGTCGTCTTCCACAACGGCGACCCGGGCTGGTATGTCGGGTACAACATCCTCGCCTGGGAGTGAGACTGGCGGCGGCGGCCGGCCACCCGACTGCGCCTGGATTCGCCAGACGCTGGCCCACCAGGACAGCGACTGGATTCCCTACAACGTCATGCTGTCGCCATGGGCGCAGCGGCGCCTCATGGCGCACTACGGCGACGAGCTGGCGGCGGCGCTGGCCTTGCCGCTGCGGATGACCTCGCTGCAGTCGGTCAAGCCGCTGTACGCCGCCCCGGCGGTGTACGGAGCCCTGGCCGTCGACGAGTTCGGCGTGGGATGGACGACGAGCGCCATCGATCGCGGCGCACCCAGCCGCCCGTGTCTGCCCGAACCCACTCTCCGGCGGTACCGCTTCCCCGATCCGCTCAGTCCCCATCGCTTCGCGGGTCTGGCGGCCTGGAGCGCCGCGCACGCGGGGCACTACCGCATCGTCTGGATCGGCGACCTGTGGGAGCGGGCCACGTTCATGCGCGGCATGGAGGCGCTGCTGCTGGACGTGGCGCTGGCGGGCGCGTTCGTCGAGGAGTTGCTGGAGCGGCTCACCGAGTACGTGCTGCAGTCCCTGCAGGGGGTGCTGGCCTGCTGCGCGTGCGAGGCGGTGGCCCTGAGCGACGACTATGGAGCCCAGCGCGGGCTGCTGCTGTCGCCGGCCACCTGGCGGCGCCTGCTCAGGCCCCGGCTGGCGCGCATCTACGACCAGGCCCACCGCGGCGGCCGCGCCGTGTTCCACCACACGTGCGGCCATGTGGAGCCCATCGTCGGCGATCTGATCGACATCGGCCTGGATATCCTCCATCCCATCCAGCCCGAGGCCAACGACATCCTGAGACTCAAGCGCGAGTTCGGCGCCCACCTGACTCTTTGCGGCGGCGTGCCCACGCAGGATCTGCTGGTGCGCGGCACGCCGCCGCAGATACGCACCGAGGTGCGCCGCCTGCAGCGGCTGCTGGGGCGCGGCGGGGGCTACATCCTCGAGCCCGGGATCACCTTGCAGGCCGACGTTCCCGCAGCCAATCTGGTGGCGCTGGTCGAGGCCGCCCGCCAGCCGCGCGGCTGAGGCGCCCGGGCTGCCGCTTCAGCCTCTCTGCCGCAGCAGGTCCCTGATCTCCGTCAGCAAGGTGGCTTCCGCGGAGGGCGCGGGCGGCGGCGGGGGAGCTGCCGCCTCCTTCTTCTTCAGCGAGTTCATCGCCTTGACGACCATGAAGATCGCCGCCGCGACGATGAGGAAGTCGACCACGCTCTGGACGAACTTGCCGTAGTTGAGCGTCACCGCGGCTGTCCCGCCGGCGGCCTCCTTCAGGGTGATCGCCAGGTCGCTGAAGTCGACGCCGCCCAGCACCAGTCCCAGCGGCGGCATGATGAGGTCGGCCACCAGCGACGAGACGATCTTGCCGAAGGCGGCGCCGATGATGATGCCCACGGCCATGTCCACGACGTTGCCGCGAACCGCGAACTCCCTGAACTCCTTGAGCATGCCCATGCCGCGTTCCTCCTCTGCTCGCGCCCTCGCCCCGGCTGGACGCGTCCGCCTCCCTGGCAGCGCGCTGCCCCGGCGGGCGGGTCAGCGGCGGCCGCCTGGCAGCCGGCTCTGCAGGCCGTCCAGCCAGCCGGCCACGTCCGCCTCGGTGTACTTGAGCTGCACCTTGAGGTACGGGCCGCGCGCCCAGTACGACACGCCGGCCAGATCGTCGTCCTGGTACCCGGCGAAGTTGTACCCGACCGCCAGGCGGGCGTTGCGCGGCACGATGAACCCCAGCTCGACGGCAGCGCCCTGACGCCGATCGTCGGCCGCGTGCTGGGTGAGCAGGCGGTACTCGCCCAGCAGATCCCAGCGGGCGCGCCACTCGAGCCGCAGGTTGGTCAGCCACAGATCGGTCAGCGCCCGGTCGCGCCGGCCGAGGCTGCGCAGGGACGCCAGCTTGGCCGCGTACCGGCCGAACCATTCGACCTGCGACCACGGTTCCAGCAGCGTCTCCACCGAGCCGATGTGCGCCGCCTGGTCCACCGCCGGCGCGATCAGCGTGTTCTCCCGCTGGCGGTACTCGTACTTGGCCAGCAGGTTCGCCCGGTCGTGGCGCAGCGGCCGGTAGGCCAGACCGCTGGCCAGCCGGTGCTCGCGCGTGCCGCCGGTGGGCTGCACTTCGCGCAGATAGGTGTGCCGCGCCAGACAGCTCAGCCCGCCGCCCAGCGTCCAGTCGCCGGCCACGGAGGCCAGCCGCTTGTCCATGGTCCTCCCCTCGCGGTTCTCCAGCCGGGCGCTGGCCTTGAGGGGCGCCGTGGGCAGGTACTCCGTCGCCAGCGTGACCGCGTAGTAGTCGCCGGCGGCGTTGCCCCGCAGCGTGCTCACCCGCTCGAAGGCGCCGTGCACGGTCAGATCGGGGCGCAGCCGCTGCCGGTGCCGCAGGCCCACCAGCGCCTGGTTCGTCTGGCCGTTGACACCGTTGTCCAGGCGGTAGTTGCCGTAGGCGGTCAGATCGTCCGACAGGCGGGACTGGAGCCCCACCGCGGTGAAGCTGGAGTCCAGCGGGCTGAGGTTGCGGAACGCGTGCTCGCCGACCAGGTCGATGTGCTGGGAGATCTGGACCCGCGCCCGCAGCCGGTTCAGCGTCGGGCGGTAGGCGATGTCCTCGTCGCCGAAGGCCTGGTCGCGCTCCGCCTCCAGGCTCAGGTTGGGCCGCGCCTGCCAGGCCAGACCGGCGTTGAGGATGGTGCTCTGCAGCGTCGTGCCACGGGTGTCGGTCTCGACGAACTCGATCGCTCCCTTCTGCGTGACCGTGCCCCGCGCATGGGTCTGCTCGAGCCGGGCGCTGGTGCGGGCGCGATCGTTGACCGCGTCGTCGTCCAGGAACGCCTCCAGGCCCAGGGTGGTGCGCCGCCAGCCGGTCCAGCCCAGGCGCCCGCGCAGCTTGCGGGCACCGGCCGGGACCGTGGTCACGCTCGGATTGGCGAAGTCGCGCTGCGCTTCCCGGTAGTAGAGATCGTAGTGCAGCGCCTCGAGCAGACGGCCGCGCGTGCCCACCTTCCAGGCCCACCCCGTGGTGGCGGCGGTGCTGCGCGCCACCTCGGCCACCAGGTCCGCGTCGCCCAGGACGCGCCACTGCCCGTCCACGCCGGTGAGCCAGTAGTCGTTGGCCGGGCGCTCCTCGCCGATCGCGGTCACGCCCACGTGGCCCCGCTCCGACGCGCGCAGTTCGAGCCGGCCGCCGCCCACCAGCTGTCTGGTTGTGGCGCGGCTGGTCTCGTAGGTGACGACGATCACCACCGGACTCTCGTCGGCGCGGTAGCGGGGCACCGGCCGCTTGAACAGCAGGGTGCCGGCTTCGTAGTCGATCTCGTAGTCCGTGAAGCGGAACTGCGGATCTTCCTTGACGACGATCTCGGGGTGCAGGCGGGCCCGCGTCTGGATGACCACGCGTTCGCTGCCCGCGACCACCAGGGCGCCGCGACGGCCGGCCGACAGGTAGTACAGCCCGGACACGCCCTCGCCGGGGATCTCGTCCACCTGGATCCCCTGCTCGGTCGCGGCGCCGAAGAGACTGGCGCTCCGCGTGCCGTCATCCAGACGCGACGACAGGCCGGTGAACGAGCGGCGATAGGCGCTCAGCTCGGCGGCGGACAGCGCCGTGGCGAAGTCGCCGTACTGCACGTACGAACGATTCCGCTCCGCCCGCAGGAACAGCTTGCTGGCGGACGGCGCCTCGTAGAAGACCGAGCTGGCGTCGCCGTATATCGGGTACACCCGTTCGGGCGTCAGGTAGCGGAACACCTGGTCGGTGTACTTCCGGTCCGAGTCGTACGAGCCGGTGACCAGGATGGCGCCGCCCACCGTGCCCCGCGTGTACGCGGCCAGGCGGCCGTCTGCGTACTTCCCGCGGCCGAAAGCCGCGCCGGGATCCACGCCAGCCGGCGGCCGGCGCGTCTGGCGGTAGCCCACCTGACCGCTGGCCAGCCCCGCTACCTGCCAGCGGGCCAGCGGCGTGGTGTAGGCGAGCACCGCCTCGGCCCGCGCGTCGTCGGCTGCCACCTCCAGGCGGCCCTCGCCCGCGGATCCGGCCGACAGCAGGCGCAGCACGGCCTGCCCGTGGCGCACCTGCACCTGCACGCCGAGCTGCTCGGGGTACAGATCCGGCGTGAGGATGGCGCCTCGGTCCAGCCGCGCGGTCACCACGATGCCGTCCGGAAGAGGTACGCCCCACGCGTCCACCACCTGGAGACGGGCCTCGGCCTGCGACAGGCTGTCGGCCGGCAGCGTGCCGGGACTGACCTCGAGCAGCACGCGCGCCGCCGGACCCACCACATGGATTCCCACGGAGTCCGCGACCGCGCCGCCGCCCGGGGCCGCCTGCGTGACCGCGACCGCGACGGGCCCGGGTGGCACCGACACGTTGAGGAAATCCGCCTTCATGTCGGCGCGCACGGTCAGGGTGTCGACCGCCTCCCCGTTGACCCACAGGGTCATGGGCGCACCGGGGAAACCACGGGCGATCACCGCGATCCGGTCGCGGTAGCTGACCAGGCCGTCCGCCGGCGCCTCGATCCGCACGAATCCCCCGGCCGCGGCCGCAGCCGAACCAGCCGCCAGCAACAGCCAGGCGATCCCGGCAGCCAGACCTCGCCTCAGCGTGGCCATGGTCCCTCCGCGCCGAGCGGCGTCCGCAACCGGATCTGCGGGCCGGTGAGGGGGCCGATGCTGACCTGCTGCGCGTCCGGCAGCGCGTAGCGCAGCGTGGTGCGCCGCGGCTCCACGGCGAGTTCGCCGGGGGCGCCAGGCGCGCCAGGCACGCCGCGCAGCTCGACCGTGTAGACCACCGTCAGGGTGTCTCCCGGAGCCACCGCCGGCCAGCTCCAGCGCAACGTGCTGCCGTCGACCGTGGGCGCCGGACCGGCGAGGTGCTCGCGCCAAGCCACGCCGCCGGCCAGGGAGTCTGCCAGCTCCACCCAGGGCAGCGGCTGCGGACCGCTGAACACGGCGCGCGTCGTGCAGATCGCGGCGGCGGCGAAGGCGCTGGCCGCCGGACCCTCGATCTCGACGCGGCGGTTGCGCGCCCAGCCGGCCGGCGTGTTGGGGGCCACAGGCCGGCGCGCCCCGAAACCGACCGCGACGATGCGCGCGGAGTCCACCCCGCCAGCCACCAGGAAGTCCTTGACGGCATGGGCACGCGCCAGCGAGAGCACCTCGTTGTCGGGGAACCGCCGCGTGGCGATCGGGCGCGCGTCCGCGTGCCCGGCCACGCGGACCAGCTCCGGAGGCGACACCGCCAGCCGCTGCGCCAGCGCCGCCAGGGCGCTGCGATAGGGCTGGCCGAACGTGGCGCGCGCGGTCGGGAAGAGCACCGGCGACACCAGCGGCACCCACTGCGCGGCGCTGCCCGCGAGCACCAGCGTATCCGGGCTGACGCGCGCGACTACCTGCCAGACCGGCCGCGGCAGCACCTCGATCTGGACGCTGTCGCTGGCCACGGCCAGCGGCTGCCCGGTGGCGCCCGCGCCGCCCGCTGCTGCGACCCCGGCGGCGGCCGGCGGGGCCCAGACAGCGGCCCGATTCCGCAGCGCGCCGTGCCATTCGGGGTCTACCTGCAGCTCCAGCCACAGCACGGCCGTATCGCCCGGCGCCTGGGCCGGCAGCTCCCAGCGCACCGTGTCGCCGTGGACGGCGGCCGCCGCGTCGGTCCGCACCAGGGTCGTGTGCCCGGGCAGCACATCCGTCACCAGGCTGCCGGCGGCCCCCACGGCGCGCAGCTCGTACCGCAGGGTCGCGCCGGACCACACCTGCGCCGGCCTCGCCGTGGGATCCGCGGCCCCCGGCATGGACACGGTCTTGCGCAGGCTGGCAACTCGCCGGAACGGGAAGTTTGCCTTGCCCATGCCGCCGCTGGCCAGCGTGACGAAGCGGATCCAGGGATCGCCCGCGCTGCGCGCGCCCAGCGGGACGGGCGCCAGGCCGGCAGGCAGGTGGGTGTCCAGCAGCCGCAGCACGTGATCGCCCGGGCGCACTTCGGGCACGGAGAACCGGCCCTGCTCGTCGGCGATCACGCGCGTGCCGTCTTCCATGACGAGCACCACGCCCGGCACTGGCGGCTCGCCGCCGTCCTGCAGACCATCGCCGTCCTCGTCCACCCAGGCGCGGCCGAGCACCACCTCGCCGCGGGCGAACAGATCGGGACGGAGCCGCACCCGCGCCTGGGCGGGCGCTGCCGCCACCGTGCGTCCGGCCGCGGTGACCGCCGTGGCCAACGCCCGGTTGGTCTGGTCACCGTGCGCCGCGCCGGTGCCCACCACCAGCCGGTAGCTGAGGTCGACCGCCCGCCCCGCGCCCAGGCCGGGCAGGTGCCACACCAGCTGCCGTGCCGTGGCCGTATCCGGGTCGGTCCGCGCGCCGCCGAACCGGGCCGAGCCTGTCACGAAATCGAAGCCGAACGGCAGGGTGTCCTCGATGCGCAGATCGGCCAGGCTGTCGGCCGCGCTGTCGTTGCGCAGGCGGATCGTGTAGTCGAGCAGATCGCCCACTTCCACGACGCTGGCGCTGGTGGTCTTGGCGATGCGGAAGTAGGGCACGGTCACCGCCACCTGGGCAGCCGCGGAGCGGAACACCGCGCCGGCCGCGCTGGCGACGGCCGTGTTGGCCACCCGATGCTCGCCCGGCGCCAGGGTAGGCGCCGGCGTGGCCGCGAACTGCACGCTGCGGGCAGTTCCGGCCGGCACGCTGCCCAGCTCCCAGCGCAGGGCGCGCGCCAGCGTGTCGTACTGCGCCGGCGGCGCCGCACTGCCCGGCACGTAGGCCAGCGACGGCGGCAGCGTGTCGGCCAGAGCCACCCCGGTCACGTCGGCGGCGCCGGCCGTCACCTCCAGGGTGTAGCTCACCTGCTCCCCGGCGTTCACCGCGGCAGCGCCCGCCCGCTTGTGCACCCGCAGCGCCGGGGGCGGCGTGACCACCAGCGGCGCGCTCGCCGCCAACTCGCGGTCGTGCAGCCGCAGGAAGGCGCGGTTCGTGGCTGGCCCGGCCCGTGCCGGCCGCAGCACCACGGACAGCGTATCCGTCTGCCCCGCATCCAGGCCCGGCAGCACCCAGCTCACCGCCGCGGCCGTCACGGCCGGCGAGCCGCTGTGCGCCTGCACGGCCATCGCCGGCGGCAGCGAGTCCACCAGCGCGATCGGGCCCGGGAGCGCCACGGTATCGGGGTTGGCCACCACCAGCGTGAAGGTGACATCCTCGCCCACCTCGACGCTGTCGACCGCTGCCGCCTTGCTCAAGGTGACCGCCGGCAAGCGTACCGGCAGCGCGGCCGCAGCCGTCGCCATGGCCGCGCCGCTGGCGCTGCGCAGCAACGCCCGGTTGGTCACCGTCGCGCCGACGCGCAGCGTGTCCAGCGCGCGCGCGGTGACGGTGACCGCGCCTGCCCCGCCGGCAGGGACCTCCGGCAGCGCCCAGACGACGACCGCGTCATCCACCGTGCCTCCCGGCGCCTCGACCAGGCGCAGCCCGGGCGGCAGCGAGTCGATCAGCGCCGCGCCCGCCACCGCCGCCAGCGACCGGTTCTGGTAGGCCAGGGTGTAGCGCACGAGCTGGCCAGGGTGCAGGCTGTCCAGCGCGGCCCACTTGTGCAGTTCGAGCGCCCCCTGCACCGCCACCGCGGCGCTGGCCTGGACGCTGGGCCGGCCGGCGACGTGCAGCCAGGCCGTGTTGTCCACCCGCGCCCCGTCGGCCTGCGGCGGCAGCACGCGGGCGCTCAACCGCAGCGTGTCGCGCTGGCCGGGAGCCAGATCCCCGAGGGACCAGCGGGCCACGCCTGCGGCGGGTTGGCTGCCGCGGGGGTCGGTGGCCAGCAACTGCCAGCTCGCGCTCAGGGTGTCCACGACCGACACCGCCCGCGCCGTGTCGTTGCCCGCGTTGGCCACCAGCAGGGCGAAGTCCACCGGCGCGTCCGCCGCCAGCAGCGCGGGCGTGGCGATCTTGGAAAATGCAAGCACCGGAGCGCGGGTGAACAGCGGCACGTTGAGCGCCACGACTTCGATGTCGCTGACCACTACCGGACCGGCCACCAGCACCAGCGAGTTGGGCTGCGCCAGCTCGCTGCCATCCGCTGCCCGCGCCTGCATCGTGATGGGCACCTGTCCCACCGGTCCGGCCCGCGACGGCGCCACCCGCAGCGCAATGCGCCGGGGCAGGTATGCCGAACCCGGTGGGGGCGTGACGGTCAGCACGTATTCCGCCGGCGCCTCCAGGCTGCCGACCTGCTCGCCGGCGAACAGGAAGGCGTAGCCGCCGGCCGCCGTGGTCGCCCATGGATTGGCGTTGTTCACGTTGGGGGGCGCTCCCGCGCCCGCCAGGGACGGCAGCGCCACCAGGGCGCCACCGGCATGTTCCAGCGCCACGGTGGCGCCTGTGACCGGAGTCCCCGTGCTCGCGTCGAAGACGATCCCGAACGGATCGATCAGCACGTTGACGTTGACCAGCACGGCCCCGGCGGTCTGGCTGCGCAGATCCACGGCGCGCGCGTAGCTCCGCCCGTCCGCCAGCGTCACCCGCACCTGGTACCGGCCCGGCGGCACCCGCTGGAAGTCGTAACGGCCCTCGGCGTCCAGAGTGGTGGTCGCCACCACCTGCCCGCTGCCGTCGACCAGCTCTACCTCGGTGCCGGCATACCTCGCGCCGTTGGCCTCGGCGCGGGCGCGGACCTGGCCGCTGACGGCATCCGTCGGCGGCGTGGTCGAGCCGTCGAAGTTCACGACGATGCGCTGCAGCACGCCGTCGGAGACCACCCGGCCGGTGCGCCGGTCGCTCACGGTGGCCTTCAGGTCGTAGGTCCCCGGCGGGATCTCCGGCACCACGAACACGCCATTCTCGTCGGTCTCGACGCTCACCTCCACCGGCTCGCCCACGGCCGTGGTGCCGGTCAGGCGAAGCACGACCCGCAACTCCGGGTCGGCGCCGCGCACCTCGATGCCGCGCTCCGCGTCGAAGACGCGCACGGCCACGGCGCCGGGCAGCACCTCGAGCTCGATCGTGTCGGAGTCGTACCCGCGGAACGTGGCCGCCACGTGCGCCGTGCTGCGCTGCGTCAGCACCGGCGCGGTGAACACCGCCATTGCCTGCCCGTCACCGCCTGCCACCGGCAGCGCGATGCGGCCGGTGCCGTTGGCGAACGTGCCCTGGTCCGCGCTGAACTCCACCAGCGTGCCGTCCGGCAGCGGCCGGCCCAGCGCGTCCGTGACGCGGGCGGTCAGCAGCGACTGGTCCGCGCCGTTGGCGACGATGGTGCGCGGCATGACCTGCAGCCCGATCGCCGTGCCCAGGACCCGCGTCTGTGCGGTGCGCGGCCGGGGCGCGCCATCGGCGGCCAGAGGCTCCAGGTAGGTGCCCACCAGGACGTCCTCGCCGCGCGCGTCGAGCACCCCATCGCCCGCCGCGCCGGCGATCTCGCCGTAGTAGGTGTTCAGCACGCCGGCGAACCTGCCGCTGCCCGGCTCGCTCTCCTCCAGCAGAACGCTCTCCGTCTCGCCGGTGCGCAGGTTGGCCACCGTGACCGCCACGCGGCCCGAGCCGCCTGCCGCCGCGCTCGCATCGGCGTCCCAGACCAGCAGCTCCACCGGCTGCCCCGCGACGATCTGCGCGGTCTGTTCGAGCACCGCATCGCGGCCCAGCCGGCGCAACGGCGTCTGTACGCGGGCCACGGCGGGCTGGCCCTGCTCGCCGGCGACCCAGGCCTGGTTGGCCACCGACAGCGGCAGCGGCACGACCTGGCGCAGGCGCGCACGCAGCAGCACCGTGTCCGCGGCTCCGGCCGCCAGCTCGGCGTAGGCGACGCTGGCGACCTGTCCTGCCAGCGTCGCCTGCCCGCTGGACGCCGCCACCTCGAGCGGCTCCAGCACGGCGTCGAGGGTATCCCTGAGCACGACGCTGACCGCGCGCAGGCCCGTGTTCGCCACGATCAGCCGGTAGGTGATCACCTCGCCCACGGCCAGCGAGTCGCCGGCCAGCAGCGCCTGCTTGACCAGCCGGATGGCGTCGGTCTGCACCTCGCTGGCGTGCACGTACACGGTGTCCCAGACCGAGACCGCGCCGATGGCCGTACCCTGACCGGTCAGCGCGTTGCGCACGATCTGCGTCCCGGCGCCGGCCGGCGCCGCCACCACCGTCAACGCGATCGTGCCTCCCTGGCCGACCTCCAGGCGCCCCAGTGGCCAGGTGAGCAACTGGCCGTCGACCTGCGGCGCGGGCACGGCGCGCACGAAGCGCAGGCCCGGCGGCAGGTCGTCGACGAGGCTGACGTTGTCCGCCGGGGCACTGCCTGTGTTGGCATACGTCAAGGCGTAGGTGAACTGCTCGCCGCCCAGCAGCGCGCTGCGCTCGGCCCTCTTGCTCAGGGTCAGCGCCGGGGCGATGTCCGCCACGCAGGCGGCTGCGGCCACGGCCGCCTCGGCAGCATTGGCCGCGCGGGCCTCGGCCCGCGCGGCGAAGGTGGAACCGAGGGGAACATCCGCATCGACGACGGTGACGATCACGCGCGTCCACGTGCCGCGCGGCGGCAGCTCGAAGGGCGTCGCCCAGTCGACCTGCTTGCGCCACACCCCGTCCAGGGCATCGACGATGCGCAGCCGGCCCTCCAGCTCGGCGGTCACCGTCACCCGCTCCGCGGGCAGCCAGGGCGACAGGTTGGTGACGGTGATCGTCCAGGCCAGCGTGTCCGCCGGCGCCACCGGGTTGCGGCTCGCGGCGATGGTGATCGCCAGGCGTACCGCCGGCGCGAGGGCGGTCACCACCTCGGGGCTGTGCGCCACGAACCGGGTCCCGCCCCGGTCGGCGTAGCGCACCGTCGCCCGGTTGGTCACGCTGGCTGCCGGCGCCTCCTGAGCCAGGCCCGGCAGCGCGACCAGCCCCAGCAGCAACAGGGCCCCACAGAAAGAACCCACCGCCAGCCAGTGGCGCGTCATCGTCGATTCATCCAGCTAGGCGAACAGTCCTTGGCTGGCTCCGGCTGCCCGGGTCGCGGGCAGCCGGAGCCAGCGACATCGCCATCGTCAGTCGATCGTCACCCGGAAGGTGAACGTGTTGGAGCCACCGGGTCCCAGCGTGCCGACGATCACGTACACCACGCCGCTCTGCACGTGGGCGTTGTCGCCATCGACTGCCTCCGTGCGCGGCTGCCCGTTGTACGTGATGGATCCTGGGACGAAACTGGTGTTCGCGGGCACCGAGTCGGTGATCGTCACGTCGGTCGCCACGCCTGTGCCGTTGTTGGTCACCACCACCGTGTAGGTCAGCGTCGTGCCCGGAGACTGCGCCCCGGTCGGGCTGACCGACTTGGTCAGCGCCAGCGCGGGCGCCGTCACCGTCGTCGTCAGCGCCTGGCTCGCCTGCGCCGTCGGGTCGATGGTCGAGCGGGCCGTGACCGTGGTCACGTCCTGACTGCCGTCGCCCGTGCCGGCGGGCACCACCACCACCACCAGCAGATGCGCCACCTGGTCCACGTCCAGCGAGCGCGTGTCGACGATCCCGTCGCCGTTCGTGTCGGTGAGCAGGAAGTCGCCGTCGTTGCCAGGGATGCCGTCGTCGTTCACATCCATCCAGACCTGATTCGGGAAGCCGCCGGTCGAAGTCAGGGTGATGTTGATCACATCGGTGCCGTTGCCCGCGTTGGTGACCTGGAGGCGGTAGACCAGGCTGTCCGACGGATCGCCCGACTGCGCGACGACCGGGGCGTAGAGCTGGGGATCGCCCTGCGGCGCGATCGTCAGCGTCGCCGGTCCCGGCGGGGTCGTCAGCGCCGTGGCGGGCGTTCCCTCGGGCGTCTCGTAGTCGATCGTCGCCACGTTGGCCACGCTGCTGCCGGCCGCCAGACCCTCGTTCACCCGCACCTGGAAGAAGACCGCGCCGACCGCGCCCGTGGGCGCGTTGCCCCAGGTGATCGTCACCGTGCTGGCGGCCGTGATGCCATAGTCCGCCCCGTCGCCGTCGTTGGCGTCGGTCAGCGGGGTGGCCGCATCGTACGTGATCCCCGCGCCCGCACCGATCCGCATGGATCCGGGCACGTAGGTCGTGTTGGCCGGGATCGGGTCCGTGATGACCACGTGGTAGGCGGTCGCCGTGCCGTTGTTCTCGCCATAGATCCGGTAGGTGACCACATCCCCCGGCTGGGGATCGGTGGGCGAGGCGCTCTTGGTCACCGTGATGACGGCCGTGCTGACCGTGAAGGTGATCACCGAGGCATCCGTCACCGCCGTGTCGAACTGCGAGATGACGGTGACGGTGATCGGCACCG
>CAZPXM010000010.1:6856-9095 GCA_964591015.1 uncultured Gemmatimonadaceae bacterium | reverse complement strand
AGGGCGAACACCGACGACCCGTTCGCCAGGATGTTGGCCGCCCCGGTCGCCGGCGAGATGTCCACCGCCGCGACCTGCGCCACGGTGGTGGTGACCTCGTTGGAGTTGACCTGGGGCAGCGCGTTGCCGTTCGCGTCCTTGTAGTTCGCGAAGGCCTGATTGCGGATGATGGTGCCGGCGGGGGTGCCTGCGGCCCAGGCGCTGGACGCCAGCGCCAGGACCATGACCTCCAGCCACCACCACCTGCGGATGGTACGCTGGCGCTTCATGGGATCCCTCCTGTGCCTCGATGCACTGCTAGGGGTGGGAACGTGTCCTGTCCTGCTCGCCAAACCTTCGTGCGCATGCATGGTCCTCACTCCTCCTCCTCCGCGGCAGCGGCCTCGCCGGCGATGACGCGCACCCGGAGGCGCGCTGCCACCGTCGCTCCCGGGTCGATCGGGGTGGTCAGCGCCCAGCGGACATGCGTGTACTGCCGGGCCGGTGCCTCCTCCCAGGCCGTGCTGCCGTCCGGCAGCCTCACCTCCATGAGCACCGGCTGCGGATGGTAGGTGTGGCCGCCGTCGATACTGCAGGAGATCTCCATCCCCTCGCCCTGAGCGCTGTTCAGCACGTACTCCGTGCCGTCGGGAATGGGGTCGACCAGCTCGACGCCGTGCGCGGCGCCGGCACCCGTGTTGGTGGCCGTCAGCGTGTACTGGATGACGTCGCCGGGCCGGGTGATCAACTGGCCATCGGCGTCGCGCACGGTCGGGCGGATCTCGTCCTCCGGCAGAATCAGCTCGTCGGCGATGCTCACCTCCACCTGCGGGGGCGGCTGCGCCCGGGCAGCACCGGTCCAGCCCAGCAGCCCGAGCACCAGCACCGCCAGCAGCTTCCTCCAGGAGACCGTAGACATGACCACACCTCCGTCGCCCCTGCCAGGGCGGTTACGAGACGTTGCCCGAGGCCCCGCGGCCGCGCCTGGCACAGGGGCGCGCGATGGCCTGGAGCGGCGCCCCAGGTTGCGTTCAGCGGCTTGCCGCCGCCTGGATTCACTGCACCGTGGCACGGAACTTCACCTCGCCCCCGGCGCCGGGCTGCACCGTGCCCACGCGCACTGTGATGATGCCGTCGGCCACGGTCACGCCGTCGCCGTCGTCCGCATCGGTGCGCGGCACCTCGTTCAGCAGGACGCTGTTGGCCACGTAGGCGACCTGCGCCGGGATCGGTTCGGTGATCACGACCTCGGTGGCGATGTCGTTGCCGCTGTTCACGTACGTGGCCGTGTAGGTCAGCGTGTCGCCGGGCGCGGCCGTGGCGGCGCTGACCTGTTTGGCCAGCTGCAGAACCGGCACCATCAGGTAGACCACGGTGATCCGCACCGGCGCGGTGGCATGGCCGCCCGCCCCGTCGGCGATGGTGTACACGAGCGAGTCCTGCCCGGCGAAGTCCGTCTGCGGCGTGTAGGTGATGGCCGTGTCGCCGGTGACCACCGCGGTGCCGTGCGCCGGCTGCGTCACCGCCGTCACGGTGAGCCGATCGCCGTCCGGATCCGTGTCGTTGGCGAGCACGCGGACGAGCACGGCCACGTTGACATGGGTGGTCGCGCTGTCCGGCCAGGCGATCGGCGGCCGGTTGACAGCCGCGACCGGCCGCGAGTCGGTGCGGAGCTGGCGCAGGTTGCCCATGGGGTCCACGGCATCGACGTACACCGCGGTGACCGTGTTGCGCGCCTGCACCATGCCGTCCGCGGCCGGATCGCCGAGGGTAGAGCGGATGTAGCCGGTGAACACCCCCGTGTTCGGCCCGGTCTCGGTGAGGATCAACGTCTCGGTCTCGCCGGCCGCCGAGTTCACGGTGACCTGCACGGTCTGCAGCGTCGCCGTGTTCCAGTTCTGATCCGCGTCCACCACCTTGATGAACAGGGTGTCGCCCGGGGTCACCAGGCTTACCGTGCCGGTCCCCGCCAGGTTGGCCACGAACGAGACCGTGCCAGTGGTGGCCACCGTACCCATGGGCAACATGTAGTCGGAGGCCATCGTGTACAGGTCCGAGCCACCCACCAGATCGCCGCCGCTCTGGCTCAGCGACCGGGCGCTGCTGGAGGCGCCCCAGACCACGCGCACCGGGTGATCGTCGGTCAGGCCCGAGAGGGTCTTGAGGCTGTTCGGCCCGCTGTACGGGATCCACCAGTCGAGGAAGAAGTCGGCGTCGCCGTTGAAATTGGTGTCGGCCTGCAGGATGCGGATGTGGGCGC
>CAZPXM010000010.1:0-6756 GCA_964591015.1 uncultured Gemmatimonadaceae bacterium | reverse complement strand
CGCCATCGTTGAACAGGTAGGCGGCGGGATAGCCGCTGCCGGACACGACATTGCGGCTGCCCTGGGTGTCGGTGTTGTCGTCCAGCAAGTACACGCCCTGCCGCATCACCGGCATCCACTGAGATGCGGTGGGCCAGGTGACCTGCGCAGGGGCGGGCGCGGCGCACACCGCCAGCCACGCCGCAATCCCCGGGGCCAGCCAGGGCAGGGGTCCGCGGCGCCAGACGCGGGCGGCAGAGACCGGGCAGCAACCAGCGCTAGATCCGCTCATGCGCCTCCACGAGCCGGCACGGCCGCCCACCCGAGGATCCTGAGGCAGCGGCGTGCCTGGATGGCAGATGTGAGCTGCTCCTGCGAACGGACGAATCTCCCGCACGGCCGCACTGCACGGCGGCGTACCGAGCGGCCCGGCCAGCAAGCCTACAAGCTTATTAGGTACGGACGCCGCGCCGTCGTGCAAGAGGGCCGGCAGTGTTCGGCCCCGGATCGGCTCAGTCGGAGACCCGGTAGCGCTGCACGGCGTCCTCGTCCAGGTCCACCCCGAGCCCGGGTCCTGTTGGCACGCGAACGTGGCTGTCGCGGATCTCCAGTGGCTCGCGCAGCAGGCTGTGAACGCGCTGGTAGCTCAAGATGTCGCTCGGATAGGTGCAGCTCGGCGCGGCTGCGCAGGCGTGCACGTTCGCAGCGTCCAGGATACCCAGCTCGTGGGCAGAACCATGCCAGACCTGCAGGCCCAGCTCGCCGGCCAGGTACGCCCGCGCCACGAAGTCGTTCATGCTGCCGGCGCCCAGGTTGAAGACCGAGCAGGCGCGCGCGCCGATCGCCTCCACCATGCCGCGCACGCCGGCCTCGTTGATGTACAGGTGCATGGCGATGGGGGTGGCGAGCTGCTCGCGCAGGCGGCGGTACTCGTCCAGAGCATCGCGCCGCGGTGGCGGATCCTCGATCACCAGGAGGTTGCCCACCGCCTCCATGGCTCGCGCCACGGGCAGGAACTCACCCGGGTACGAGCCCATCAGGTCCAGCGTGATCTTCAGCTCGGGCGATACGGCCGCGAAGGTCTCCAGCGCCTGCACCAGCGGGTAGGACCGCTTCATCTTGATGCCGGCAAAGCCGCCGGCCACGGCCCGCTGGGCGACGGCGCGCAGCTCGGCCGTGTCGAGGTTCTTGCCGCACCAGTAGTGCACCGGCACGCGCTCGCGCGCCAGACCGCCGAGCAGGCGCCACACCGGCCACCCCACCGCCTTGCCGACGATGTCGTAGAAGGCGACCTCGAAAGCGGCCGCGTCGGTCGCCACCGGCAGGCGCAGGTGGCGCAGATCCAGGTCCAGGATGTTGGTCCCGCGCAGGGCCGCGACGGCCTGGCGCAGGCGAGCCGCCGCCTCCCCGTGCGGCGCCCCCGGCATGCGGTGCGTCTCGCCCAGCCCGACGATCCCCGCGTCGGTGTGCACCTTGAGGATGAACTTGGGCACGCGATCGAAGTCCGGCGCCGCGGCGGCCGAGAGGATCCCCGCCTGCAGCGGCGGGCACACGCACGCAAGTTCGATGTCCGTGATCGTCAGCCGCTCGCGGCGACCGGCGGCGCTGGCGGGCAGCGCGGGCAGGCCAGCCGGGTGGGATGGCGGCGAGTCGGCGCCCTCTGCCGATGGCCGGGGCGACTGCCGAGCCCCGGCGGGTGGATGCTGCGGCTGCGCTGCGGCCGCGGCGCCCGTAGTGGTCATGCCATGACTCCGCCGAAACAGGAGGCGCAGCTTGCCCGGATGGACCGGCCACGCCTCCAGCAACGGTGCCTGGCTTGCTGGCAGCCACAAGAACGCTCGCGCGGCCGCGACCAGCAAGCGGCAGCCGCAGCGGCAGGGCGCGCCCGCAGGAGACAGGCCAGCTTGACATCGTGCACCTTGCCCGTGTTCGTACTCCCTCGCGGCCGCGGCGGAGTACAGTCTGGCAGCGACGGCGGGCCGCGGTGCGCCGGCTGCTCGCGTCGGTTGGCGCAGAGGGCAGCGGCCAGCGTCTGGCGTGGTGCGAAAGGAACGACTCGGATGCGGCTCGATCCGCAACGCGTATACCTGTACCGGGTGCCGCAGGACCGCGACGTTGTGCCTCCGGCGGAGTACGAGGAACTGGCCTATGCCGCCCTGTCCCGGCTGGAGCTGGACCTGCCCGCCACCGGCCCCCTCGCGTTCAAGCCCAACATCACCATCCCTGCGTCTCCCGAGTCCCGCATCATCACCCATCCGGGGTTCGTCGCGGGCCTGATCCGGCGCCTGCTCGAGCTGGGGGTGGCAGCCGAGCGGCTGGTCGTGATGGAAGGCCTCGGACGGCGGCGCGAGGGTCAGCCGCACGGGCCGCACGGCCCGCATCACCATCACCATCGGCACCAGTTCCACCCACCGCCGCCGCAGCGCCGCCGCGATCTGTGGGTGCCGCCCGGCCCCCTGCCGGAGGTCAGCGGCTACCGCGACATGCTGGCTCGTTTCGGCCTGGAACTGACCAACCATGACGAGTCGGCGGGGGTGGTCGTGCCGGTCCCCGGCGGGGTGGTTTTCCCCCAGCTCAACCTGACCCACCAGGCCGCGCAGGCCGCTTTCCTGTTCAACGTGCCGGTGGCCAAGTGCCACAATCTGTCCTGTACCACCCTGTGCACGAAGAACCTGCAGGGCCTGGTGCTCAGCCCGCAGCGCCACATGTGCGGCGTCCAGGAAGAAGACGACCAGATCCCCGGCGAGGCCCTGCGCCGCCTGACCGACAGCGGTCTGAGCCTGCACGAGGAACGCTTCTGTCACAAGCACGCCGACCTGCTGACGGCGGTGCGCCAGACCGGCGTGCCGCGGCTGTGCGTCATCGACGGCATGGTCGGGCGGGACGGCACGGCCTTCAACGAGGGCCGCAACCACCCGCTGGGCTGGACGCTGATCGGCGTCAACGAGGTGCACGTGGACGCGGTGGCCACGTACCTGTTCGGACTGGACCCCGAGAAGACGCCCTACCTGCGCGTGGCCGCGGCGCGCGGGCTGGGGACCAACCGCGTCGGCGACCTCGAGGTCGTGGATCTGGCCACGGGAGCCACGCTGGACACGGCCGCCCTGGCGGCCCACCGCCACGACCCGCCCCTCATGCCGGTGGCCCGGCACGAGGGCGGCTACTACGCGCGCTTCCGCGCCGACGGCTCCGTGGTGCCGTGGGCCCTGGACCACGTCAACCGGCAACGGCAGGAGGACGGGCTGCCCCTCGTGCCGGCGAACTAGCCTCCGGCAGGCGGCAGCCGCACGCACAGGAGGAACGCGATGAAGATCGCCGTCATCTTCCATTCGGAGACGGGCAACACGCGGCAGATGGCCGAGCTGGTGCGCCAGGGGTGCCTGCAGGTGCCCGGCGTCGAGGCGCGCTGCATGTCCATCGACGAGGTGGACCCCGCGTACCTGGCGGAGGCCAGAGCAGTCGCCTTCGGCTCGCCCACCTACGAGGGCACCTGCAGCTGGCAGATGAAGAAGTTCCTGGACACCGGACCGGGGGAGCTGGGTGGCAAGCTGGGCGCGGTGTTCGTCTCGCAGAACTGGCCCGGCGGCGGCGGCGGCAGTCTCGCCGAGATGACCCTCATCGCGGCGCTGCTGGTGCACGGCATGCTGGTGTACTCCGGCGGCATCGCCCAGGGCATGCCCTTCCTGCATTTCGGGGCGGTGTCCACCAAGGCCCCGCAAGACGACTTGTACCGCCAGCGCTGCCTCAAGCTGGGCCGCAACCTGGCGGCCAAGGCCGTCGAGCTGTTCGCCTGAACGGCGAGCGGCGCCCCGCTCCTGGGACGGGCTGAACCACAGGTGACGGGGCGCCGGCCCGGCGACGGCGAGGAGGGCGGATCATGCGGGCGCGCGGCCCCGGCGGCGTGGCGGGGTGGGCTGCCGCCGTGGCCACCCTGGGCCTTGGCGGCCTGCTGGCCAGCGCTGCTGTCGCGCTGCCCGGCCCCAGCCAGGTCTGGGTGGACGGGCGCCAGCTCATGGTCCGCAAGCGGCAGCCGGACGGCACCCTGATGGACGCGGCGCCCTACGCGATCCGCGGCGTCTGCTGGTCGCCGGCCAGCCGCGGCACGCAGACCACCCCTGCGGATCCGCAGAACGCCGCGGTGCGGCGCCCCGAGTTCGGGGCGTGGTTCCAGACCGATATCCCGCTGCTGCGCCGCATGAACGCCAACACGGTGCGGCTGTTCCTCGACCCCGGGTTCGACAGCACCGCCCGCGCCGTGCTCGCCGAGCTGTACCGGCACGACATCATGGTCGTGCTCACCATCGATGACGCCGTCGGCGACACCGCGCACGTGCGCCAGGCGGTGGCGTTCTACAAGGACGATCCCGCCCTGCTGCTGTGGATGATCGGCAACGAGTGGAATGTCAACCGCTACTACGGGACGGCCGCGTCCGTCCTGGCCGCAGCCGAGCGCACCCAGACCGCCGCCGCGCTGATCCACGCGCTGGACGCCGCCCATCCGGTGGCCACCAGCTACGGCGACATCGACATCGCCGCCGCCGGCCTCGAGCTGGCCGATACGGAGCGCTACGTCAACGCGATCTGCCCGAGCGTCGATGTCTGGGGGCTCAACATCTACCGCGGCCGGCGCTTCGGCTTCCTGTTCGAGCAGTGGCGCGGCATCAGCGCCAAGCCGCTCTTCCTGGCCGAGTTCGGCCCGGACGCGTACTCGGCGCTCAGCGGCGGCGTGGACGAGACCGCCCAGGCCGTCTGGGACCTCGAGCTGTGGCACGAGCTGAGCCGGAACGTGGCGGGCTGCACCGCGCCCGGAGTGGCACTGGGGGCCTTCGTGTTCGCCTGGAACGACGAGTGGTGGAAGGTCCCGCCGGCCGGCTCGCAGGAAGCGGGCGGGTACGCCGGTCCGCACCCGGACGGCTGGGCCAACGAGGAGTACTTCGGACTGGTGGACATCGACCGGCAGCCGCGGCAGGCCTATCGCGCCCTGGGAGCTGCCTTCGCCCCGGACTACCAGCCGCAGGCGCAGCCGGTGCTCTTTGGCGCGCAGTCGGCGGGCGCTGCCGCCGGCAGCCAGGTGGTGTTCGCACGGGACGGCGTGGCCTTCTACCAGGCCGGCGGCGGCGCTGACGGGGGCCGCGGCTTCAACCTGGCGGCCTTCGACAGCGCCACCGGAACGCTGCTGGGACCTGTCCAGCACTTCGACACCTGGGGCAGCCGCGACACCGGCACCGACATGGAGCGCCTGGTCGCCTGCCTCGACAGCCTGCCGGCCGGCGCCCTGCTGCTGGTCGCCGTGGCGGACGACGCCGGCCTGAACCAGTTCGACTCCTGCGAACGCCTTCCCTACGCGTGGGTGGAGCGCGGGCTGGCCGCCCTGGAGCAGCTCGGCAGCAGCCGCCTCCGCGACTACTGCTACCGCGACTCGTGGGCCATGGTCGCCGTGAAGGGCGCAGGCGTCCTGGAGGAGGGGCTCAGCCGCACCACGGCCGTGCAGGCGCAGGCGGCGCTCGACCTGCGCGCGCCGCCGTGCGCGGCCGGCCCGGTCGCGGCTCCCGTGTTGATCTTTCCCATGGCCGACACCGTTGCCGCGGACCAGGTGCTGGCCTGCCGCTGGCAGGCGGTGCCCGGGGCGCGGGAGTACGAGGTGCAGATCGCCGCCGATCCCGGCTTCGCCACCATCGTGCACGCGTGCACGAGCGCGGCGGACACGACCTGCACGGTGGCTGGCCTGGCGCCAGGGCGCACCTACTGGTGGCGCGGGCGCGCCATCGGCGCCGCGGGCGCTGCCGGCCCCAGCCGGTGGTCCACGTCGGCCAGCCTGACCGTGCGGCCGGCGGACGCCTGCGGCGCCACCTACGAGCTGCCGGCCGGCTGGAGTCTGATCTCGCTGCCCTGCCAGGTGCCCGACGCGAGCCTGGCGGCGCTGTTTCCCGGCGCGCTGTCCCTGTTCGCCTATGACGGCGGGTACCGCCGCGACACAGCCCTGGCTGCTGGCCGCGGCTACTGGATCAACCTGCCCGTGGCCACGGTGCGCACCGTGAGCGGCTGCCAGCACCCGGAGGCGGCTCTCGCAGTGGACCTGCCAGCGGGCTGGAGCCTGGTGGGCCCGGGCCATGCCGCGCTGGCCGCGGCCGGCCTGCGCGCTGCCCGACCCTTCCTGCAGTCCGTGTTCGGCTACGCCGCCGCCGGCGGGTACCAGCTCGCCGACACGCTGGCGCCCGGGCGCGGGTACTGGGTGAACCTCAGCGCCGCCGGACGGCTGGAACTCGGCAGCGCCGCGGCGCCGTCGGCCAGACCCGCGGCCTGGCCCCCGGACGCACCGTAGACCGACCCCGGACCGACCCCAGAACCCCGACACCCACGCGCGGCCGGCGAACACCGCGCCGAGCGAACTCGGGGGCACCCCTTCGGCAGGACGCCGGGACCGGGGGTGGCCGCATCGCGCCTTCCCCCTCGTCCTCACCCTTCCTTGCCCGGAGTTCGCCTTCACCCAGCGTAATCATCAAGGGCGTATGGTGAGGCAGGATGCCCAAATGCAGCATGTCGGGGTTGGTCAGCAGGACGGCCGCGGACTGGCGCAGGCGTCTGCGCGCGCCCTGCGGTGTATCTCCATCGTATGTTCCGAAGCGCAGGCCGCGCAGCGTATGCTCCGTCAGTTGCGCCAGCGAGCGCAGTTGATCCTGCGCCAGCGCCTTGGTCGGAAAGAGGTACAGCGCTCTGGAGAGCGGGTTCGTGATGGTGGATTCCAGTACCGGCAGGTTGTAGACGAGCGTCTTGCCG